>NZ_CP018335.1:4136184-4454353 GCF_001902295.1 Clostridium kluyveri
TCACATCTTGTAAAGCCCGCACCTCCTTAGCTCCCTTAAATGAGCGATATACTTTTGTTAAATTTTCCGCCTTGATAATGTCATCCATAAATTCATCTCCTTGCATTAGTGTAATTATAGTATAGTGAAAAAGTACTGTGGTTAAAATCGATTTAGCTTACAATAACCTTGCAATTTTGAAAGAAAAGATAGACTAACACTTGTTCCTTCACCTACGGCGGATGTCAGAGTTACCTCAATACCAAGTTGCTTTGCAATGTGTTTAACCATAAAAAGACCTATTCCTGTGGCGGTTTTATGTTTCCGCCCGTTTTTGCCCGTAAAGAACAAATCGAAAACTCTTGGAACATCTTCAACTTCGATACCTATGCCCTCATCACGTATTGTAAGTACAGTGTATTTTTCACCTGGGTTTATTTCCATATAAATATTTTTACCTGAAGTACTGTATTTAATTGCATTTGAAATGATTTGTTCTAATATATAAGCACACCACTTTTTATCAGTATAGACATAGGTAGCTTCACCATAAAGTTTTGGAAACACGCCTGCATATATAAAGTCACGCTTCTTTTCATTGATAACCATGTTAACCAATCCGTGAAGATCAACACGCTCTGGCACATAATCATTTGAAAACTCATCAAGCCGCAGAATGTTCAGAGCTTGCTCCAAATTTCTTTTCAACTTTTCATTTTCCAGTGAAATATCGCCAAGTGCATCTGCGGATGGATTGACACAAGCAAGTTCAATAACGGCCAAAGAGGATTTCATATTATGGATGAAACTAGAAAACATGGAATTGCGCCCTGCCAGCTTGTAGTTCATAGTGGTGATTTTTTCATTGTAATTCTTATGTATTTCCTCTATGATCTCAAAAACGTAGGTCTCTTTGCAAGTTTCAGGATTCGATTCGCAGCCTTTGCTGTGCTTTGCACTGTCTAAGCTGGTTAAAAAGCCATGCATACTCACAGCTTTAACAATCAGATAAACAATTAGAATCGTCAGGCTAATCAAAGTGGGATAGACTATAACGGTTTCAGTGAAAGTTAGATTAAAAATCAAAAGCATCATAGCAGTGTTGGCGAGATAGAAAACAATAGCTTTCCTCTCACTATCAATTGTTTTGCACAGAAGCCGAATCAAATACATAGCCAACACCTCTTTTCGTGCTGATACAATTTTCCAGACCAAGCTCCATGAGCTTTTTTTTCACGCGGGTAATATTTACAGTTAACGTGTTATCGTCAACAAAGCTCACATCATCCCAAAGCTCTTCCAAAAGCTGTTCACGCCTCACGATTTGCCCAGCATTTTTCATCAAAAGTCGAAGAACACGATATTCATTTTTTGAAAGCTCCGTCCCTGCGTCCTTGTACGATATACGCATAGTATCTTCATTCAAGCAGAGCGTGCCAATAGAAATACCACCCTTTTGATGCTCTGCCTCTCTGCGCAGCATAGCGTTTATTTTAGCAAGCAATACACTAATGGAAAAAGGTTTTGTGATATAGTCGTCTGCTCCGTTTTCAATGCCTCGTATTTGGTCGCTATCCTCACTTCGAGCAGAAATAATTATGACAGGGATTGAATATTGTTTCCTAATCAGTTTTAGGTAGTAGAATCCATCAAACTTAGGTAATGTAACATCTAAGAGAATGAGCTTGGGTGATACTGCGCTAATTGTTTTATAAAGCGTATCGTAGTCATTTAGTACATGTACTTCAAAACCATAAGCGTTCAGGTATTCCCGAATATATTTTTGTAAACTTTCGTTATCCTCAATCAGTAGGATAGTACTCATATGCCGTCACCGTCCTTTGTCTTATTCTTTTTGTAACGTCCATAAACAGGCTTTTCCACATCAACCGGAACAATCGGTTGCCTTTTTTAATGGTGCCCTTTATTCGTCTGGCCGCACAACAATATGTTACTATCCCACCAGTGATGGTCCACTTTTCTCTCGCTTCTTTTACAGTCAAATATTCCATAAATATTATCACCTCGCTAAAATTCTATGTGTATTATATTTGAAAAACTTGAGATATGCAAATAAATCAGAATATTAAGGTGCATAGTAATCTTTTATCTGAATTAGTGCTTCTATTTTGATAACAACATTTGGTGTCTGACCTCTCATAAGAGTGTTTCTAACTTTTTTAAGGGAAAACAAAATGACAGGACCCTCTAAGAAATCATCTCTCCTGGCTTATAACCGTCAGGCAATTCTTCTTCACTTAAAAATTTGAAATTATCATCACGTAGTATTGGTAAAAACACTTCGTATGGAATCCGGGAAAACTCACAGGCGTAATTACTGGCTCCGAACCACTTATCCTCTTTGCTGCTCAAATTTAAATCTCTAGCAAATTTTGTATGGTTTGAGCAATCATGAACTACTAAATCCCACTTTTCTTCATCGGCTATTTTCATGAATTCCAGAGTTAATTCCCTACTCCAAATTGGAGATATATAGCCATGTCTGGAAATATACATATTTTCTCCATAGTAATTGTCTATGTTATTCTCATTTAAATGTAATTCTGCACAATTAATAAAATCAACCTTTGTCTCTAAGATAGCCTGCTTTTTCTTAAAAAAAGTTTCGAAAAACTCAGGAGTCATTGGAGTTTCAATACCTACATTTTTAATATATTTTTTCGCTATTTCGATATTTTCAATCACTTTGTCTGAACACTTAGAAGCACCCAGGTTGAAACGTATCTCGTTAAGACCGGCCTCACCTAACGCTTTCAATGTCTCTTCCTCAGCTAAAATGCCATTTGTATATAGATGTTGATGAATTTGAGCATCACTAAATTTCTTTATTACCGAATAGTATTTTTCGATTTCCATGAATGGCTCTAAATAAACGTAGGAAATGCCAGTAGGTTTCTGCTGGATAGAAAGAAGTAAATCAATATCCTTATCATAAAATTTTGTGCCTCCTATTTCCCACATACCTTCGCCAATTGGAGGAATATCTTGTAGTTCTCCATAATTATAACAGAACTTACACTCTATGTTACATTTGTTCGTTTTCCTAATTGCACTCAAACCAGTGCCAAGCAGACAAGAACGACATCCTTTGGGGAATTTACTTTCATTTCCCACAAAAAAAGTTCTATTCTCCAAAGTTTTCAAACCTTTAATTTTCGACATTAACCTATCATTTCTATCATCGATGGCTGCCTCAATTTGCGCAAAGGTAGAGTAAATGATTTCTTGTTGTTTTGTCATAATTTCCTCTTCCTCAGGCAATATTGAAAAAAATTCAAACCATATCAACGCATCTTTCTTTGAAATTTTCATAATATATCCTCCTCGCATAATATTATAAGTTTGTGCAACTACTCTTTGACAATTTATTTCTTAAATAATCTAAATTGAAGTTTTTTATTAGAATCCCTATGGAAATAGACTAAGTTATGATTATAACAAAAAATTTATCCTTAAAATACTTTAATATTCTATTCAATTACAATCTCAACATCACTCCCATCTAGTAAACTTACAATTATCTTTTCCCTTTCAAACACCGTCATCTTCTCAACTATCCTAAAAAACAAATCCATATTAAATTCTTCTATCGGCTCAACCTTCTCTAATATCTTTATAAACTGATTCATCTTATATTTTAACAATACATTCTCACTCTGCAACCCTTTCCTCCACTTCCCCATAAAATAATCCTTATTTTGACCATGGCATCATAGAGTTTTACTGCGGCTGTACCTGTGAAAGGTAATATTAATTTTTTTGGAATTTCTATTTTAGTTCTCTTTATTAAGTCCTTGCTGTAAGATAAACCTTGTTCATAGGGCATGGGTCTCCTCCTTTCTAAAATTTTGAATATAAAAAAGCCTATACCGTTTTGATATGGGCTTTTAGTTATATAATATTGTAAAGTAATCTATTTTTTAAGACCACTTTGTAACCTTGCAAAAACACCTAAAATTATTACAGCTATGATATCTACGATAGCAATTATAGGCATCGTTATTGCCATAATTAATGAATCCGATTTAAAATAAGCAGCCAAAAATAAATAAAGAATATTTAAACCAATAACTATGTTATTGAATATAGTTTGCCTTTTTCTAGATAAACTATCATTACGAATAGTAAATTTATTAATTTTATACTTACTATATTTATTTACTATTAGCTTTATTAGAATAAATATAATTATAAAATTAATTATAAATAATAAAACTGTAAACATATTATCATCACCCTTATTCCAAGTCACACGTATTTAATGACTCTAATAAATTCTTCAATAGAGTTTGCCATATAATTAAACTAATATTTCTTACTCTTAACTAATACATCATCTGCTATAATTTTCATTTCATTAAATGTAGAAGAATCCTCTGCATCAAATAGAACATTAAGGCAAAATTTTCCTACATCAGATAAATGTATCTCACTATAAATCCAGTTGCCAAAATTCTATAAAAATCTATACGAATTTATAATAGAATTTTGACGTTGTTCACTTAGCACGCTGCCACTAAGCAGTTCTCTTATGAACTTCTTATGCTCTCACATAAGCTCAGACTATATCATTACCCTTACAAAAGGGCATTTCCCACTTCGGATTGCTTAATCCTACTCCCATCACAGGATAGTCGTTGAACTTTACCCTATATTCGGGTCTTAGCTGCTGATTGCACATTTTTACAGCACTTAGGATTTAACCTTATGCCATCTAACTAATTTTTTCTACTTTCGTAACATTCACGCCTGGTTTTATTTCATACCTACGTTGTAGTTTAGTTAGCTTTAGGGGATTCCAGCAATTCAAGAAATTTTGCATAGACTCTATCTCTATGACTCCATGCTCTTTACGAACATGGGGTGCTTATCGTCTTATTGATAAATCTATAAATAATGCTTTATATTATTGCAGTTATTTATAGATTTACAACTACTATTTAGTTGCACCAACTACCTATAAAATCATCAGACACCTCTATTAACTTTACACCATTAAATATCAATGTATATAATCCTTCGTCCATGAAGCCTTCACTACACTGGAGGTCAATTTCGAATACATTACCCTCAAAATTTCTAGCTGCTAATAACTTTGTATCATGAAAATTGTATTGCTTATTTAATTCAATAACATTTTTAGGTAAAAACTTTTCTATAGATTTATAATGTTCTTCATATTGACAAAATGTTTCTTCCCAGGTATTTTTTACACTTAATTTCCATTTATCTATTTCACTTAAAAGATTACGAGAAGGTATTTTGGATGGTATTATACTTTCATCATTGGCAGCATTTTTTAGTGAATCTGGTAAATATTCTAGCATTAGTGGTTTATAGTGTATAAAATTTAATTTTTCTACTGCATCATAATCTTTACCCATAGATTTAAAATCTTCTTTAGCTCTATTTAAACTTTGTTCATCTTCATGATAAGAAAGGTATCCACTAATTCCTAACATTCTAATTTTATCAACCGTGAAAAACTTCATCTTCTTATCCCCTCTCATATATCTAACTTTATGAAGCCGTTAAAAATGATTATACTGACACTTTTTTTACAATATTATAAAACATAAATAAACATTTCCCTGTATATAAATCGCCATCTGTGCATTTATAATATCTCCATATTCTACAACTAACCTCTGTAACTCTTCATCGGCCTTATTTATAAACTTATCCTGTCTCTTCAGCAATGCCATTTCTAATTTCTGATAGTTATCATCTTTCTTATCCAAACCAAGTGGAATATCATTAAGTCTTTTATCAATAAACTCTTGAAATTCTTCCAGCATATCCATACCTCCAAATCCTATGTTTGTGATATGTTAACTCTTAATTGATATGTTTTCGAGTTATATTTTTAAATGTAAATATAAAACTTATAGAAATTAATTTTTGTGAAATTTATTACGCCACGGCATGTTAGTGGTACTATAATGATAATCTTTAAACTCTCATATTGACCATAATAAGAATACTTTGAACTAAAATTAATTAAATCTATTCTTCAAGCACCTTATATAAACTTGTAATAACTACATACCCAAATAGTAACTGGAATATAGCCATGAAAGTTATATCGCTTAAAAAAAATACGATTGGTTGTATTAATATATTTATTACAGATGGTACAGAAAAATAAAATATAAAGGCATAAAGTGAAAAATATAGGCTTGGCAAACCCATTAGTATTAATTTGGATACATTTATCTTCCATCTTCCTTCTTTTCTCTTTTCTTTTAAAAAGTATTCTAAACCAATGAGGAAACCAATTGCTGCATAGAAAATAAATGTTATTAAATCGTATTGATAAACAGATAAATTAAATGTCACTTCCCATGACTTTTTTAAGTAAGTTAAAACATATTCCCCTAAATACATAAATGCAATGATAACGAAGGTATAGGCCAAATATTTCAACCAAGTTCTGAGTTTCATAAATATGTCCCCCTTTTCATATTTTTGAAATCGGATCACTTACTTTATTTTAGACAAAATCCAATAACTTTTTTATTGTCCTGAAAGTGCCCCATAACATTTAAGTAAGATGACCTTTCCCATGTCTATTTTCACAATCCCCGTATTCATAAGGTTCAGAAGATGAGACAGGAACTTCTATTAAACCTTCCTCTTCAATTCTGAAGAAAAATTTGACAACTACATCATTTATTATTTGTCCAAAATGTACTGTAAGCAGTGTACAATGGCATTCGTTCTCAATTCAAATAAGTACTTATAAGGCTTTTTAATAACTATGTAATCCACAAGGATTAGTGCTGCTAATAATAAAAATACCATGGTTTGTATTATCTGAGTAACATTCATATACAATTACCTCACTTTTTAGAGATATCGCTCTGGATTTGATGATATTTCTTGTACATTTGAAAAGAACAATGAACAATGGTATCCATCAGCAACTGCATGGTGAACCTGAATAGTTACTGGCATAACAATTTTATTACTTTCTTTAAAAAACTTTCCCCATGTTACCATTGGAAACAGAAAAGAACTACTTCCTTCATTATTTACATTAAAAGATGTGTAATTAAACCATGGCAAACATGAAACAATAAAAAAATTATCTTGAAACTGAGTAGTAAAATTAGTATCACTTTTATAACTATTTAATGCATTTACCATATCCTCATAAAAATTCAAAAATACAGTATTAAATGATGTATATAGATCGCCCATTACTTTTGTTTTATCATTTAACACAGAATAGCTTGGGCCAATTTCACCTCTCTCCCAAGTATTCATATTAATTACATTAAAGCCCATAATTTATTGCCTCCTTGCTTATAATCAATTGCTGCCATTCAATTTAAATAATTAAAATTTCCTTTTTGCTATTACCTTACAAAGCCATACTATCTTCTAGTAGTTTTTAGCCACCACCAGTACCATCCGTACTTACATGCCGATATTTGGGTCTGCCAAAAAAAATGCTCATGTTTACTGTCAATATCAATGACCACAGAAACATTAATATATTTTTTCATTGTAGCAACACGCAAGTCTTCACATGTGTCTTGATAGAAAGATGATACTAATTCGTTAAAATTGGAATCACAGAAAGGTGTACCCCCCTAAAATCAGAGGGGAGCATAGAATCTTTAATATTTGTGCTTTTACGCTATAATCATTGTACATTCTAGATGCGTATAGACAAGCTATAAATACAAATACTCAAAACTTTTGAAAATACCATTTATATGTATGTGCCTATTTTTCCAAGCTATAATTCAATTATTGTTTCCGAATCAAAATAATCAACAAATTCCCTGGTATTGCTATAAGGTAAATCTACTTTATAAAAATTCGCCATTTTATATAAACCTTGATTTATCGTATCTATATTATTACTATCTAAACCTATAGTAATGTCTTCTTTAATGTTTTCGAATTCTTGACGTTGTCTTATTAATGTATCAATAACTACAACATTAAAATCTTCTGTTGCTTCTTTAATTTCTTTAATTCTCTCATCAAAAATTTCAATAATCCTATCTCTACGTTTTTCAGCTTTTGTGCTAAATAGGTCAACCTTATCAAGTAAATATATAAATAATGCTGAAGCAATACCATTCTTAATAATGTCTTTCAGTTCAAAATTAAAGGCTTAACAATGAAAAGTATACCATTTGAATCATTCGTACTTTTGTGTTTTCATCTAATTGAAAATAATCTTTTCCTTCTTTTTTTAACATTTCTTGTTCCCTAATGAAATCTGAATTATTACTATCTAATTTTCTACCATTTTATAATTATTTATACCTCTCTCTTATCCTATTAATAGCCTTTATCATTTCTTCCCTAAATTCATCAGAAGCTAAAACCTCCACAGAATCCTCCTGACTCAAAAGCCACATTTTTATACCTTTACCAAACATTTTTGCATCCACTATATATTGCCTCTGCTTTTCTTTTACTACTTTTGCATTAGGCAATCTATCCAAAACTGCCTCTATAGATCTACCTGTAAATCTAAATTTTATTCTTTCCAGTTCTCCTGATTGCATAAATTCAATTAACTTTCTAAATTCTCCATCTTGAAATCTCTTGCTGTAATCTACCTTATATTTTCTATCTGTAATAATTAAATTCTTAATTCTATCTACTCTATAAATAGCAGGATATTCATAACTTTTGCCCTCTATAAAGGCTATGAGGTAAAAATAATATTCAGAGAATAACAATCCCTGTGGATATACAGTTCTTTTAGAAGCCTCCTCCTGTATCTCTCCGTCCATGCCTATTTTATGATATCCAATATCCAATACTTTTTGTTCTTTTATTGCAGTACTGATTTGCCACAATTTGTCCAAAAGTTCTTTTCCATGTTGTGGTGAAACATAGTTAACTAACTCATCACCTATAATACATTCGATATTTTCTTTATCTTTGCAGATACAATTATCGAGGAGTTTTGAAATTATATCCTTTCACCAAATATAACCATCTATAACACCTTACCTATTTTATTTGTTCAAACTAAATAATGATTTGTAAATAATTAATATTTTTGTAATTTAAAATGCTCTTTTCCTCATACATTTTATAAATATTATTATTAAAACTATTGAATACGTTAATGCTATTACTAAAGCATATATTAAATGAAATAAATTCTGTGGATTTACATAATCTATTGTACCAATTTTATCTAGTATTAAATATGCAGGTGGAAATAATGTAGTTATCCATTTTAAAAAAGAGAATGCTTGGATAAGAGGTTTTTCAACAACTGAAATAATAATAATAATATTTAAATACAATATTGCCATTTTTCTATCCTTAACTAATCTAGAATTAAATAAACTTCCAACAGCAACACCAAGAAATCCAATAATTGCATGATTAATTAAAGCAACGATAATATCCGATACAACAACTTTTCTAATAAAAACACCCTTTAAAATTGGGTAGTAAACTGTTAATATATCCAATATAAGAATGAAAAACCATACAAACAGTATTTTACATAAGTAATAAATATTTTCTTTTTTAACATGCAAAATGGTTAGCTGCTGCTGTACAATATCTTCATTATCAATAAATCCAAAAGCTACCCATGCAGAAATTGCATATATACATATACATGTAATTGCATAGGAACTCATTACATAAGCAGGCTTAACTGAATATATACATGCCATTAAAATTATATATACTAATAAAGGAGCAATGTACTTATGCGATCTTTTATAATCTTGAAAAAAATATAATATTAAATACTTAAAAGTATTCATACTTCAATTTACCTCTCTAACCAATTATAATTCAACTTTCATTTACCGAAACAATACTACAGCCCATTTGTAACAATCTCAATATATTAACATCACTATATTGTTTATTCATTAATATACTAACTGATTGTCCATTCTGTATCATATTTAATAAGCCAGTAAATTCTTTTACTATACTAACATCAAATTCTTTAGCTACTTTAAAACATATTAGCATATTTGTATAACCATTATTCTCATTATGTGTATTGGATACAATTTCACCACCCTTGATTTCTACAATTTTATCTGCCAATTTATCAACTAAATGCATCTCATGACATGCTAAAACAATACAAATTTCTTCTGTTTTAAATTTCTGTAATATGTCAATAAATCTCTCTTGAGATTTGTTATCCTGTCCTGAAAGTGGCTCATCTAATAGCAAAATATCAGGTCTTGATATAATCGCCTGTATAACAGCAACTTTTTGAATCGTACCTTTTGATAAATATTTTATACGAGTATTTTTCATTAAAGCAATGTTAAAAGTATCAAATAGTTCCTCTGAAAACTGATTTATATATGCTTGAGAAAGTCCCTGCATTTTTCCCATATGACAAATATATTCATAAGGGGTAAAATTAAGTTTGGGAAAATAATCTGGAACATAACCAATTTTAAGTTTATCTCCTTTATCACATAAAATCCTTCTTCCACTAGATAAATTACTTAAACCTGCTATTATTCTTAGCAATGTACTTTTTCCTGTACCATTAGCCCCTGTAACAGCTAAAGTTTCCCCTCTTAAAATAGTTAAATTTATATTATTTAAAACACTCTTATTACCATAATGCTTACTAACATTTTCGAGCACAATTAATTTTTTCATAAATATGATATTTCCTTTCCCTGTATATAATTTTCATTTTTTTACATAA
The DNA here is from genome assembly GCF_001902295.1 of Clostridium kluyveri. Classification (NCBI taxonomy): domain Bacteria; kingdom Bacillati; phylum Bacillota; class Clostridia; order Eubacteriales; family Clostridiaceae; genus Clostridium; species Clostridium kluyveri. The sequence goes on from NZ_CP018335.1 coordinate 4,146,866, forward strand.
ACCAAGTGAAATGTCATTAAGCCTCTTATCAATAAAGATATTCAGAATCTCATTCTCACCATGAATAAATAATATAATATACGAGGTAATCCGATAGCAGATAGTATTGTGATTGCAGTATGTACTTTTTTCTCATCTCGTAATATAAACAATAAAAACTTATACCCTAAAATACCAATCAATCCACCCAAACAATTTAGAATTATATCATCAATGTCTGATGCTCCAATGCCTAAAAGCCCTTGAATGATTTCAACAAACAAACTCACTATAAATATAAACAACAAATTGCTTATTACTCTTTTATCATTTTTGAATAATGACAAATATGTACCAAGGGGAATAAAAATAACTATATTGCCAACCACATTACTAAAAGAAAATGCTTTTATATTCGCAGAGCTGCCAGATATATATTCCATTATACTATAAAAAGGAATGAGATTGATTGACCTATGCTCCAAATGCGAAATTCTTGATAAGAACAATACTTTAATTAACAAAATCATGTAACAAATGAAAACACCATATAAAAAGACTGTTTTAATTCGCTCTCGTTTATTCATAATACCTCCATTTTTCATTTCATCTCTGCTTATTCTCTGACGTTCAGTTTATAAATAATCTTCAGTTCGCACTTTATAACTGTTCCAACTCAACACACCAGAACGCATCTTGGCCGTTATAAAACTTGTATATTGTAAAATCTTTATTTTTAAAATAAACTTCAATTAGGTCCGCTATGGACTACTCATCGTCTACAACCAAAATATTCATACTCATAAGTTCTATCCCTTCTTCCTGATTAAGCACTCATTATTATAGTACTACAAAACAAGATTTATATCATAATAATTTTCTTAATAAAACCTTAAGGTTTTATTAATATAGGCCTTAATCTTTATGTAAGTCATTTAAATATTCATTAAAATTCTCTAATGCTTTCAAAACATTCTGCATGTAGAGGTCTGAATTTAAGCCCCCTTGAAGATTCCTTCCATCAATCATACACTGGAGGTTAAACATTGGTATGCTTAATGTCCTAGTATATACCTTTAAAAACACGGCAATATAATGCGCTCCTTCCTTAAACCCTTGACAGACCAAATTTTTGCCGTGTTATGGCTTTGCCGAAAACGGGGAACAGAGAAACAAGCGGGAGGCGTTGTCAACGGGAACGTGGAATAGCAGAGAGAGCGCAGCGGAGGAGCATACAAAGCCTCACACTTACCCGCAGGAGTGTTTGATGTCCGCCGGTCACGCCCGGCCGCATGGAAGCGGCCGACAAAATTGTAAGGCAATTTGGAATGACATAGGAAAACCCTCCAAACTCACGTTTTTTTATTTGGCTGGTACCGCCTTTGGATATTTTACGGTAATAATGAAATAGAAAAAACCTGCCGCAAAGAGGGTATAAATGTCAACCTAGAAATGTAACTTTTTGATCATTTAAGAATGTAGTTTTTTTAATCTTCCTCTTGCTTAAAATGATCTTTCAGTCTATACGACTTCCCATTAATTGTAACAACATGGGCATGATGTAAAACTCTATCTAAGATAGCATTAGCGATGACAGCATCATAGAAAATATCATCCCAGGAATTAAAATTTATGTTAGTGGTTAAAGATCGTGCTTTTTTTCTCATATCTCATATCGATTAACTGGAAAAATAATTTTGAATCTTCCTTATCTACAGGTAAATAACCCAATTCATCAATAATAAGAAGCTTATATTTACTAAAGTGCTTAAGTCTAGCATCTAATCTATTTTCTAGATTTGCTCGCTTTAGCTGTTGCAACAAATCATTACACTTAATGAAATATGTGCTGTAACGTCGCTTTGCAGCTGCAATTCCTATAGAAGTGGCAAGGTGTGTTTTCCCAACGCCACTAGAACCTAGAAATACAATATTTTCTCGTGATTCTAAAAAACGTAGTGTCAAAAAATCCAATATTTGATCTTTATTAATGCCAGGTTGAAAATTAAAATCAAAGTCCTTAATTTCTTTTTGATGTGGAAAAGCTCCAACTTTAACCATAGATTTAATCATGTTTGCTTCTTTACAGTCAATTTCATGAGTTGTAAGCTTAATAAGAGCATCAACAAAAGATAAATTATTTTTTGTTGTAAAATCAATAACTTCGTCCAAATGATTAATCATTTGCTTCATCTTCAAATATTCTAAATTATTTATAAGTTGTGTATATGTACTATTCATTCTATTGTTTAAATCTGAAACAAGATTATGTAGACCTTCATAATTCAGTGTTCCATTGTACGCTCTTATTTCATCTAATAGTTTCATAGGAGCTTCAACTTTAGCTTTTGTATTCGGTCTTCCTGCTATACAGGGACGAACCTTAAATCCATAGTCATCTGCAAATTGTTGAAATCTATTATTTACTTTTCCCTTAGAATAATTAGTTCTAGCTTCATCCATAACAGTTTCCATGTTATCTGTTAGCAATTCTTTTGCTACTCCTCCAAATGTTTCAAATGACTCGTCTAAAAACGAAAGTAGCACATCTTGTGTTTTATCAAGAGATAATTTATATACTCTAAACCTTGAGTATGAGAGGATTAATACAAAAACATTTATATTAATGACTTCTCCTGTAGTTAACACAAATTCTATATTTTCCTTCCAATCTAATTGTGCTTGTTTCCCTTTTTCAGTTTCATACCGCATAGGCGAAGTAGTGGAAATATATCTTTTTTCCTATTATTAAAGTACTCATTAAATTCTGAGTGATTGGAAATGTATCTTCTGAACGAAGATTGCGCACAATCTAGTCCGTGATTATCTTTAAGATACTGCCATAAAATGCGCTTGTAATAAAATATTTGAATCAAATCTTTACTAAGAAGCTTCTTATATGATCATTTCCTTACATTATTATCTTACCATTTATAAACATAGCCATGTTCTCCTTTTTTATAAGTTTATTTTTGTGGATTCAGCTTATATTTTAGGACTTGGCTATGTTTTTTTCTATACTTTTTTATTAGTAATTTAACCCTTGGTTGACATCCCCCTTTTCACTGTCCATAGATCAGCCCCCAGAACATTTATTGCCAATGGGCGCATAAATAAACATGTATAAAAAGCAGGTATATAACTATAGCAATCCCCGTTACTAGTAAAATGACGGGAGCAACTCTGTAGCACCAGGCTTTCATAATTATCACAGCTTTCTGCAGGTACATTTTCGAGTTTGCTTTTTGAAGTCCGATTTTAACATAAATAAGTATGTTTATACCTATTAGGCTTTTCTTTTGTAGAAGCTGCATTTAATTCAATTACCTCTTTTGAAAAAGGAAAACGACGGTTTTGAATCAAGTCATATCATCCCGAAGCGCGTCGATAATATTTTCTCTTTTTATCTTGCTAATGGCATACAGCATTGTAATGAACACCACAAAGAGCACGCTGAACACGCTAATTCCGATACTGCCCCACGGGAACACAAAATCGATATTGTCCGCCCCACCGGCGACCATCCATTTGTAAATCAGCCAAGAAGAGATTGCCGCTATAGGGAGCCCCAAGAGCAACGCCCTCATGCCATAAAAGGCACACTCGAAATTCATCATCTTTTGGAAATCGCGTTCAGACATCCCCACAGAGCGGAGCATGGCAAGCTCTCGCCTGCGCAACTTGATATTCGTGGAAATCGTGTTAAACACATTGGCAACCGCAATAAGCGAAATCATAATGATAAAAGTATAAGCGAACACGTTGGCAATGAATATATAATTGCGGCTCTCATCAAATATTTCATGAGAATTGTACAGTTTATAATTGGATTTAATTCCTGCACCCTTAAGCATCGCTTCCATTTTAGCCGCCGACTTTGAAGGATTCTTTGAACTAAAGGTCATTCCCTTATTAGACACATGGATATCCGGGGTTTCAAATTTCTCTTTGAGCGAATAGGGAACCATCACCCTAAAAATGAACGGATTGTTCGACCCGGAGTTTTCTAAGACCGGGAGTGTATCAGGCGGCACGATATTGACAAACTTAATGTTTACGTTTCGCCCCTGTTCCATCTTCGGCTTGCCATTTGTTTCGGGAGCGATGGTAAAATTCATGGAAGAACTCTTGAACATATCAACAAACTTGTCAACCTCCTGATTGGCTTTCATGTGGCTTGTTATTTTGGCAACGGCAATCATTTTCGTATTTTGCCCGGTATATTCCTCTGCGGACAAGCCCAAGCCTTTGATAATACTCAGATAGGTGCTGTCATCAAGAAACTGGAGATCCATTGGCAGATTAACCGTTTCACCCGGCAAATGTGAACCCGCGTATTCCCAGTAATAGTCTGAAAGATCGCTTGCTTTGGCAGCGCATGAATACTTCATAAGCGCTTGATACGAGCTTTTGTAAACACCGTCGGCAGTTTTTAGTTTGTCGTAAAGCGGCAACATTTCGCTGTCGTCCATGTCCTGTGTGGCAACACCGATGTCATAGGTAGTAAGCTCTACTGCCCGCTCCGACACCTGTTTAAAATCCGTTACAAAAGCATTGGTCGATATAAACAGCACTACGCTTAAAACAAGTGATAGCACAATGCTGCGATAGCGTTTCTTGTTTCTTTTAAAATTCTTTAGCGCAAGGGTTCCCTCCAAACCGTAAATACGCTGCGCCAGTTTTGACGCTTTCACGACTTTGGATTCAACTTTGACCTCGTTGGTCTGGCGAATACTCTCCATAACGGGAGTGCTTGCGGCCTTCCTGGCCGGGATATAGGCCGAAATCAGAATCGTAACCATGCTGACTGCCGCCGCGCCGACAATCGCGGGGACGGACACTGTCAAGGTGAAAGAGACATTGCTGTAGGCAATGTTCTCAAAATTCCTGGCGACAACGGAAATCACAAGCCCGATGCTGCCCATGCCGACCATAACGCCAATCGGTATGCCGACCGCACCAATGCAAAGTCCCTCAAACAGCACCGAATTTCGCAGCTGTGTCGCTGTGGCTCCCACCGACGAGAGAATTCCGAACTGGTGTGTGCGTTCGTTCATCGATATATTGAACGAATTGTAAATCAGAAAAATCGAACCTACCATTATCAAGGCAATCAAAATGCCGCCAATCGAGTACAGAAGCGTGTTGAACAAATTATCGTCCGAAAGACCCATGAAGCGCAGCACATTATCGTTAAAGACGTAAGCTTGGCTTCCGGCTGTGCTTCTTGCGTAAGCGTGAACACCACGCGGGTTTTTAAGCGTGACCAATAGGCTTAAGCTGTCCGCTTTGTCTTGTGCATCTGCTTTCGTTATCAAGGTATATCCCGGTGCGGAAGATTCCTCAAAACCGGGTCTTAGGCAGATTCCGACAACCGTGTAGGTTTTTTCGGCTTTTGGCATAAGAGTTTCTTTCCCGGAAATGTAAGGGTCGTGTTGACCGAGGTTTTTATTTCCATCCATGCGGCTTCCAACAGCAAGTGAAAGCGTGTCACCCACCGCGAATTGAACACCGCCGCTTGCTTCGACGCTCATCGGAACAAGAATCTCCCCACTGTTTTTCGGCAATCTACCTGAAACTAGGGTTATGGGCAAGGTATCAAAGGCTTTCTTGCTGAATCCGGCTATAAAAAGATACGGCCTTTTGGGGTCTTTCCCGACCTCAAGTTTTGCGTAGCCGATATTTTCAAATGTTGCTGTGTTTGCAACTCCATTGTCGAGGGCTCGTTCCTGTGCGAAAGAGGAATCAACGTTCAAAAACTCGACGTGCCAACCACCGTATTTCTGGGCCGCGCCATTTGCCAAATAGTTCAGCAGGGAAACGCCCAAGGTAGCAACTGCCGTAATCATGGCGGCGGATAGGATAACTCCGATAACCGTTACAATGGTTCGTGTGCGGCTCTTTTTCATGCTTTGCAGGGTAACTTTGTTGAAAATGTTCATGGTCTCACCCTCTCGTCTCGCACTACTTTGCCGTCTGATATGCCGATAATGCGGTCTGCTTGCAGGGCGATATTTTCGTCATGCGTGACAACGATTAGGGTCTGCTGATATTTTTTATGGCTTAATTTCAGCAGATTGATAATTTCATGTCCATTTCGGCTGTCCAAACTACCCGTGGGTTCGTCGGCAAGCATGACCGCCGGAGCGTTCATTAAAGCACGTCCTATGGAAACGCGCTGTTGCTGACCGCCCGAAAGCTGATTGGGTAAATGCATTTTTCGGTCTTTTAGCCCAAGCAGTTCCAACAAGTCATTCAGCCGTTCCTCGTTGACCTTCCGTTTGTCCATCAGTATAGGCAAAGTGATGTTTTCCACCACATTTAGAGTTGGGATGAGGTTGTGAAACTGGTAAATCAGTCCAACCTGCCGCCTGCGGAAAATGGCGAGTTTTTCATTGCTTTGGGCATATACATCCTGCCCGTCCAAATACACCTTTCCGCTTGTTGGCACGTCCACGCCGCCGATGATGTGAAGCAATGTGGATTTGCCGGAACCGGAGGAGCCGATGATCGCGGTAAACTCCCCCTTTTCGATTGTAAGCGAAACATGGTCAAGTGCGGTAACTTGGTTTTCGCCCTTGCCGTAGACCTTGCATAAATTTTCAATTTTTAAAAATTTCATTATGTGAGTCTCCTTTCTCATGTTTTACCTATATAATAGAACCTTCAACTTACATCTCTGTGACTTTCAGGTGAGAGATTAGTCACTTTGGGAAACGAATGGCAAATATCGCGCCGCCCTGCGGGTGATTTTTTGCGGTAATCGTCCCTCCCTGCCGTGTTATAATCATCTTGCAAAGAGCCAATCCAATCCCATATCCTGTTGCGCCTGCGTTTTTCCCACGATAGAACCTGTCAAACAGGCAGGGTAAATCTTCTTTTTCAAAGCCTGCGCCGCTGTCGTGGATGGCAATCTCGGTAAACAATGAGTTGTCCACGCAAACAATCTCAATCTTCCCGTTCTCGCCTGCGCTTTCTATGCAATTTTTGAGGATGTTTTGAATTGCTTCCGAAAGCCAACTAGAATCGCCCTGAATGATTATCTTTTTTGGCACGTCTATTTGCAAAACAATATCGTGCAGTTCCATTGGGATTAGGAACGGGCGAAGCGCGGCGCATATCAAGTTGTTGACATCTATCTGCTCGCTTTGGAACACCACAATGCCCGCGTCCAGGCGGGATAATTTCAACAGGGAAGTAAGCAGCCAATCCATCTGTACAAACAATTCCTTTGTTTCCCGTATCAATACTTTCCGTTCATTTTCGTCAGGGTTATTCTCTAACAATGACAGAATAAGGTTCACGGATGTGAGAGGGGTTCGGAGTTGGTGTGCTATGTCGGCCAGCGAATCGGCAAGATGTTCTTTTTCTTTTTTCAGCGCGTCGTTTTGCTCCCGAATGCGCAGCGTCATTTTTGTTATCTCGCTTTGCAAAATAGAAAGTTCGCCCTCGTCCGATTCACCAATATACAGATGGTCAGCGTTATGAAGCACAAGATCGATTTGATCTGAAATCTGCGCAATGCTTTTATATCGGGCTTTGGTAAACGCAAAAAACGCTGTTCCAAAGGCGGCGGCAGAAGCAATGGCAAGGATTCCAGCCAACCTATTGATTGCAAATTCCAGCGTTACAGTGGTGGCAGCTATTAAGGAGAACAAAATAGCAAGCTGCCGAAACTCTCTATTCCGAAGCATACCCGTCCCCCAATCTATATCCCGTTCCGCGAACGGTCAGAATGATTTGCGGGCTTGCGGGCTTGTTCTCTATCTTCTCCCGCAGGCGTTTGATGTACACGGTCAATGTATTGTCATTAACAAACTCGCCCGCAGCATCCCACAATTCGTCAAGCAGTCTGCTCCTTGTGATAATACTTTTTGGGTTACTAATAAACACCAGTAACAAGCGGTATTCTAATGCTGAAAGAAAAACCTCGTTGCCGTTTTTTTTCACAACGCCGCTTGCCATATCGACATAAAGTCCGCAGATTTCAAAAGTCGATGGAGAACGTCCGCTTTTTCGCAGGGCGGTTCTGATTCGTGCGATCAGTTCACGCGGACGAAAAGGCTTGGTGATATAGTCGTCCGCGCCCATATTCAGCCCGGTAACAACACTCGCCTCATCGCCGGAAGCCGTCAGAAAGATAACGGGAACATCTTGCGTTTCTTTGATTTCCGTGCAAACCGTAAAGCCATTTCCGTCAGGCAAAGAAATATCAATCAACGCCAAGTCAAATTTATTCCCGGCAAGTGCAGCAATAGCTCCACTCCGCGTAGGGGCGTGAGTGACTGTAAATCCCTCCGAGCGGAGCAAAAGCACAAGGTTTCTGGCGATTGCCTTATCGTCCTCAACCAAAAATATCCGTTTCATTTATTTTCACCATCCTTTACTTTACTGCTCCTATATCGTCCATCAACCGGTTTTTCAGCGTCAGCAGGAACAAGCCACGTATTTCCCATTTTTTTAGCTCCCTTAATCCGTCCAGCAGAGCAATGGTACACTACCATCCTGTCTGTGATTCCCCAATTTTTCGCTACTTCTTTTGTTGTTATATAATCCACGCATAACACCTCCATAATTTTATTATATTTCTTTTAGCGGAAATATACAAGCTGAGCTATAAAACAACGTCAAGAGATGCTAAAAGCATACCGAGTGCAATTGAAATCAATGCAATCATTCTATTTTTATTGGTTAAAGTTGTCACAGTTATCATAGCTTTCTTAAATGTAGTACCGTTCGTTCAGTTTGTATTTGCTCTGGCTTTCATAAACAATATTTCCAATACCCAGTCTATCATTAGATTGTGTTACTTGATGTTTCCGACTTCATTTTTCAGCATTTGTATGGCAAGAAGCGTCATCCAACACCAGACAACCGAAATTGAAATACGTTGAAATAAACCACCAAAATTAACAAAGCCATGTATCTGTCCAAATCCCAAGCTTGAGAATACAAAGAAGCATACGAATAGAATTATCGATATGAAAGAATAGATAGCCCAACTTACATTTTTGAATTTTAAAAAATATCTACAATATTTATATGCGGCAAAAGGAAAACCAAGAAAGAAAAATGATGAGAACAAATCATGGAGTTTTCCTGAAACACTTCTATTTGCTGGAAGAGTATGCTGTCCCATAGGATATCCACTCAATGGATCGGATACAAAAAAAGCCGCGCCAATAAGCCCAATTGCACAAAGTGCTATTAATATAGCACCCGAAGTCGAGACACTTTTAAATCGAGATATGTGGATAAGCGCAACAGAAAATCCTAATAAGAGGATTCCAGTTAATAAAAAAGTGGTAATCTGCGTCCATCCGTAACTCCCGATGGATAAAGAACTCACTGGATGGCGTAAAGGATCATATCCTTTACGAGTTGCTCCTGCTATTAACCAAGAAAGTGTAAAAATAGGTCCAGCTATAAGGCCACATATGATTAATATTTTCAGTGTTATTGTCTTCATAATAACACTTCCTTCTTAAAATATAATTATTAATTTTATTGTTGATCTACATATCTCCACCATACAAATGTTGCTATTGCACCAGTCATGCCTGTCAAAAAAACAATGATAAAGCTCACGAAAGGAAGAACTATACTACCTGCCGCTCCAGAGTAAATTCCAAGAATGCTCCAAGGGAAGTAAGCACCATGCCCCATTGTTGCCATGATATTCCCAACAAACAATACAAAAATTAAGAATCCGAGAGGCGGTAAGTATCCCTTTCCAAAACAAGCAAAATAAGCAATTGGAGAACTTAAGAAAATCGCCATTAAACTACAAACAGAATACGTACCAGCATTTATTAAATAAATGTGCATATCAAATCCGGGTATAGAAATTAACCCTCCAATAATGGTCGCTACTAGGAATGCAGTAATGGCCAGAAATGTACTCCAAAGGATAACCGAGATAAATTTTGCAGTTATAATTATACTTCTCGCCAATGGCAAAGCAAGTAAATCCTTTATCGTACCATCTGAGTACTCCCTTCCAAAAGTCCAACTTGTAATAAATCCAAAAAGTATAATACCACCAACCGAAATCATCTGAGAAATCAGACCTAAATACGACTGCCAACCTGCAACCGATATAATTTTAGCCTTTTGCGTTATTATTCCAGACTTTTGTGCTAAATCGGGATGCATTGCTATAAACATAAATAAACTGCAAACCAAAGGCAAGAATAAGAAACTGATAACGGATATATAAAAAATCTTTGATTTTCTTATTTTAAGACATTCTGTTAACACAACTGTAAATAAAGCGTTCATCATCAAACCTCCTTTTGTGCGATAATTCTAAAAAAATACGACTCAAGCTCCTCGTTCTTTGTAAATAAAGATTTAGGAGGACATTCGTTTTTTACAAGTACTTCAGCTATTTTCTCCGGGTGCATAACAGCTTTTTCATCACAACATGTTAGAACAGATTTACTTTCAGTAATGTTGTAGCCATTATTTAAAAGTATTGATTTTGCACGATTATTATCAGTTGCTTCAATTAATACCGTTTTCTCCCTCAAATTTTCAAAATCATAAGCATTGAACTCACTTATCAATTTTCCTCCATGAATAATACCAATTCTACTTGCTGTTTTAGAAATCTCCCCAAGCAAATGGCTTGAAATAAGTATTGTTATCCCCATGTTTGCAGCAAGGTCTTTAAGCAAGTTCCGTATTTCAACAATTCCAGCTGGGTCTAACCCATTTGTCGGTTCATCAAGAATCAATATTTTCGGCATGTGTATTAGTGCTTTGGCTATGCCTAACCTTTGTTTGTTGCCCAGTGACAAAGCTTTTGATCTTTTATTAATGTGTTCAGTTAGAGCAAGCTTTTCAATGATTCTTTTTGAAGCTGAATTATCTTTTATATTTCTGAGTTTCCTTGCAATTTCAAGGTTTTCATATACAGTAAGTTCGGGATAGGCATTCGGCATTTCAACCATATAGCCGACATTTTCCCATAGCTTATAGTTCCCTGCATTCACAATATTGCCATTTATATAAGCCTTGCCCTCCGAAGGCTTAATCATTCCCAGCAGCATTCTTATCATTGTAGTTTTACCAGCGCCGTTGAGACCTAAAAATCCATAAATTTCACCCTCAGAAACATTTAATGAAACATTATTTACTGCTGCTAATTTTCCATAATATTTGGATATATTATCTGTTGCAATAATACTATTCATAATCCTTCACAACCTTTTCAACAATGCTTTGGAGTAAAATATCTGTTATTATGCTGTTATCACTATCAGATTGATTCTGTATACAGGCTATCGTTGCCTTTTGAAACACCTTAGCCACTATAGGATGTGGATAATTAAATCTAATTTTATGATTTTCAAATATTTCAAGCCTTAAAATATCAGATTTTAATTCCGCATCAACTTTTTCCTGTGGCAATTTACGATATAGAAGTTCAATTATTTCAGAATTCACCATGCCGAGCAAAGGATACTCAGTAAGTTTTTCTAAGGCGGTTTTCAGAAATAGAAAAACCTTTTTCTTATCAGAACAATTATCAAACGATAGAATTGGCTCAAGGTCGTTGAATAATTTTTGCTGATAGTAGGTACTAATATCTAGAAACAGTTCTTCTTTGGTTTGATAAAATGAATAGAATGAACCTTTTGCAATGTGTGCAGCACTTGCCAGTTCATCAATTGTCACTTTTTTAATACCACGTGCCACAAATAGTTTTTGTCCCTCTTCTCGTAGAATAGTAATAATTCTTTCTTTTTCAATTTCAGTAAAACCTCTTGGCACAATATCGCCTCCGTCTATATGACTATATTTGAATATTTGGTCATATAGATTGTATAACAAATATATTAGTTTGTCAATAAAAATAGCTTAGGAAACTACAATGCCCTTTTTAAGGGATCATTACATATAAACCTTTTTCAATAAAATTAGCATTCATATTTTCAAGATTGGCCATTACAATAAGCTGCTCAATTGTTGCATAATCTCTTATATTTCCTTTTAAATCCGAATTCTCATAGCGCCACTGTTTTGCAGTTTTTCCAAACAGGGCCATATTCAACATATCTGCCTCATTTGCATATGTAAATCCTATTTGCTTATTTGTTAAATCGTTAGAAATTAGATTTTCTTTTATAGCATCTGTATGTATCTTATAATTTACTTTAGAAAGCACACGATTTACATTCCACTCAAGAGATAACCTACTGTTTTCATCTTGTTTTAATCTTTGATAGTCCTTAATTATATAAAGTTTAAATTCTGGTGAAATCCATGAAGCAAATTCAAAAGCAATATCCTTATGGGCATATGTTCCACCGTACCTACCTGATTTTGAAACAATACCAATTGCATCTGTTGCTGATACCCATTTTTGTGGTGACAATACAAATACATTAGAACCAACTTGATTTTTAAACTGGTCGAATTCGACCAGTTTAAAATCTGGATTGTTCATCTTCTCCCACAATCCTAAAAATTCTATAGTACTTCTACTTCTTAACCAATTTTTAACTATATCGGCAGGATACTCCGGATTTTTATGTTTTGCAATATCAGTTAAGCTTATATAATCATCTTTGTTTCCTTTTGAAACAACAGAAATATTTGTTCCATTTGCATGTATAGTTTCTTTATACTCTTTCTCTTTAGGCATTAATTCCACCTCGCTTCTTGCCATTTAATTAATATTATTTTATCATATAGCTAATTAACTTGTCTTATTTTGTCTTAAAAATTTATCATGTGTTTTTCTCACACTATCTCCCGATGCATATAGACTAATACTTGCTACAACTTACGCTGTTCCCAAGCAAATGTAAGAAAGTGAAAATCTCACCTTCCTATTACCAACAAATCTAAATTTTTACACCTAAAATCTTCAATTGTTCATTAATCTCTGCTTCAAGTTCCGCAATTTCCTTATTATCTTGTTCTAACTGCTTATTTACTTCTTCCAAATCAATTAGAGCTTCTTCTTCAAAAGTGTCAACATAACGTGGAATGTTCAAGTTAAACTCATTTTCCTTGATTTCCTCAATTGATGCCACATGAGCATATTTATCAACATCTTTACGTTCTTTAAACGTATTGATGATTTTATGTATATTTTCATTATTTAAGTTATTTTGATTCTTACCCTTTTCAAAATCATTACTTGCATCAATGAATAATATATCTTTCGTTTTACGATTCTTCTTGAATACTAAAATTGTTGTTGGAATACTAGTTCCATAGAATAAGTTAGCTGGCAAACCAATAACCGTATCAAGATAATTTTTCCCAATCAGAGTTTGACGAATTTTACCTTCTGATGCACCACGAAATAGCACGCCGTGAGGCAAAACAATAGCCATTGTGCCAGTGTTGTTTAAATGATATATACTGTGCAAGATAAATGCATAATCCGCTTTTGAAGCTGGTGCTAATTTCCCATAATCGCTAAAGCGTGGATCTTTTAATTTTGTTTCATCATTATCCCATTTTGCAGAATATGGTGGATTTGCAACCACTGCATCAAAACTGCGTGGGTGGTCAATCCCTTTTCCGTCTGGTCCATCTGGCCAATCACTTTCCAAAGTATCAGCATTATTTAGTGTCATATTATTATAAGGTACATCATGCATCATCAAGTTCATACGAGCCAAGTTATAAGTTGTCGTATTCAACTCTTGACCAAAGTACTTCACAGGACTACCATTAGGCAATTCTTGTCCAACAGTAAGTAGTAAGGAACCTGATCCCATTGTGGGGTCATATACATTGAAGAATTCATCTGATTTTTCTACACCGTTAGTAACTACTTTAGCTAAAATTTTACTTACTTGATGAGGTGTATAGAATTCTCCACCTTTTTTACCAGCACTTGCAGCAAATTGACCAATTAAATATTCATAGATTTCGCCTAAAATATCTTTTCCATCATCTCCCTTGTATTCAATTCCATCAACTAACTTAACTATATTGTTAAGTGATTTTGCACGTTCATTTGTAGAACTTCCAAGACGTGAATCTCCCAAGTTAATATCGTTGAATATACCACGAAAATCTTTCACCGCTTCTTTATTTAATTCCGCGTTTTTATTAAAGTTATCGAAAATAGTTTGATAGTCACTAGGAATAACTTGTGCATCATTAATTTTATTAGTCAAAGATTCCCATGTATCATTTGGGGCAATTGCATACCCCAAACTTAATGAAATATCTTGTAAATAGTCATCTAAATCTGCACCTATTGCTTGTTTTAGGTAAGCATCATTAATAGATTCTCGCCCTGCAACATCAATAACATTGTTTCCCACCAAATACTTCTCTTGATGTTCCGAAAGGTATCGATAAAACATAAATGCTAAGATATAGTTTTTGTACTCTGATGCATCCATTGTGCCGCGCAGTTCATTTGCCATAGCCCAAAGTTTACTTGTAATTGTTTGTAGATTATTACTCATTGTTTTTATTTCCTTTCTCTTTTCAGCTTATTTTATACAAACATCTGTTGTAGTAATGCTTTCTTTTGTTCTTGCAAGTGATTTAACTTACGTTGATGAAGGATGATAAAATCGTCAAATTGTTTAAAGAACTCCCCAATTTTTTTCTGTTCTTCATAACTTGGTAACACTACTTTAATAGTATAAAATTCAGAATGATTCAAATCTGGTATTGTAGACGTTCCTGCTCTAGATAAAATTTCTTTTTGTATACAGACTATATTTAAAAGATAATACAAAAACATTTTGTCATACTTTGAATGATTGAAATCAATCTTAAAAAAGTTATTATGATAGGCACCACTCACATTTGTAACTATTTTCCCAGTGTTTCCCGTTCTAGTCATTAATATATCATCTTTTGTTGCTACTACATTTTTAAGTGGATTTTTAATGTAATATTTTTTATCGCTTTTAGGATTTAGAAATTCATTTGTAATATAAAAGTATTTACTACCATCTATATTTTCTGTATATCTTTTACTTATTGCAATCTGTAGCCCTTGTGATAATTTTGTAAAATCTTCAAACTTACGCTGTTCCCAAGGGTCAGTAAATCCTGGGAAACGAAGTTCTGGAAAATCTTCGCCATTTTTGGGGAACATTTTTTGTAACAAACTTTTCTTCTTATCTTGCAAGTGATTTAACTTACGCTGATGAAGGGTGATAAGGTTGTCGAGGTCCTTGAAAAAGGTGCCAATTTTACTCTGCTCTTCTTCATTTTCAGGAATACTAATTACTAAATCTTTAACAATGTTCCCAGATAAATTTCCTTGTCCACCTTGTAAATAAGTATTGACTATTAAGTTTCTTTGTTTTCTTAGCCACTGAGCAATAAAATAACAATTATATTTTGGACTTGGTTTGATTGCTAAGATTGCTTGGTTAATAGCCCCATTCATATGTGATATTCCTACTTCACCGCTAGTTGCACCATAAAGGGCGTACAAAATATCTCCCTTCTTTACTTCTTTAGCTGATGAATTTTGCAATCCTTCTTCTGTTAAAAATAATTCTGTTGAATAAGCATTTATTTCACCTGATCTAATAAATGGAATGGTACCTCCATAATATGTTTTATTTCTTACACTTGGCGTGCCTCCAGAATAACATTCTGTTATATCTCCTAACTTACACTGTTCCCAAGGGTCAGTGAATCCTGGAAACCTTATTTTAGGTACATTCGCTTTATCTTTATCCATTTTATCTCCTATCTTAACTGTCAATTGATAGTCGGCAGTTCAATAATTAATTTTAAAGTGTTATTAGATATAAATTAGCTTTCAGCCTGTTCATCCGCTAATTTATAAATTGCTTCACGCAAACTATTACGATACTTGATTTTAGACAAAGATTGTATCCCTTCATTATGTGCTAACGTCTTATAATCCACGCTTGCTTGGGCAATTATATCTCGAATTTGACCAGTATCATCTAAATCTTGTAAGCCATAACGATGATGACTAAACAATTCACGCATCTGAACACTTGTGATAATATCTGTAATTCCCCACTTCACTCGAAAATCCAGGAACATTCTATCAAGGCTGACATTGTTAGCCGCTTGAATAATTTGTTCACTATCTCTCAATTTTACTGGATATTTAAAATTAGAACCTTCTGGCGGAAAATGTCCTTTGATAATAGCAGTTGCTGCATTCATAACCTTCGCAGCGTAATTTCTGTCTTCCAAACCAGTGGCAAATTGATCAATTTTCTCTTTCGTAGCTTGCGCTTCTTGGCTCTTGCCCTCATGCACTTGGTTTAATAATTGTTCCACCAATTCAGTTAAATAATCATAATCTATTTTCACATCCTTGATATGAGTCATTCTTAACTCAATTTGATAAAAAGGAATTTTCTTTTCTTTTGATATATGTTGTTTAAGCTCATTGGTTAAAACTGTAGTAAGCATAACTTCTTCTTCACTAGTCATGCCTAATTTTTCAACTAACTCATCAGGATTGTCGTAATTGAAACCTACTGTATTTCCATCAACTTCTTCAGGGGTATATTGTTTTAATTTAGCCATACCAGCATTATAATCACGCAACAAATCAAGCATATATTCTTTTTGCTTCTCAGAAGGTGGTAATTGTTGAAACTCATTAGTTAAGCTGTCTAATTTCTCAACAACCTCTTTAACTTCATTAAATACATCTTCAAAAGATTTAGCTATAATACCATCTTTTTGGTTAGATTTACGTTGCTCATTTTCTGATAAAATTGCGGAATCTTTATTAGCATAAATTGCGAGAGCTTCATTCATCAATTTCTCATTTTGAGCAGGCCAACGATAATTTACAATATGCCCCCAAGGTTTTTCTTGCGTATCAGCAATACGATTTGTTCTTGAATAGGCTTGAATAAGTCCAGCCCCTTTAAGTGTTCTATCTACATAAAGTGTATTAAGTTCTGGTGCATCAAATCCGGTCAAAAGCTGATCTACCACAATCACAATATCTAAGAATTTCTTATCTGTAGCAGTTTTATTCAAACGACTAGTAACATCTTGTGTATATCCATCTACATCATCCATACCAAAGCTTGTACCGAATTCTTTGTTATAGACCTTGATAGCATCATGCAAACCTTGATTGGTGGCAAGCATACTATCATTATTAGATGAGTTTTGACTAAATGTAACTGCCACTTTTAATGCTTGTCCGCCATTCTTCTTATTCTCACCGTTTACTCGTTGAAATTCATTGAAATACATCATTGCCATTGGAATACTTACTTTTCCACCACCAACATGAGTAGTAAAGAGGGCGTTATACTTACCTTCATTTGAACGATTTCGCCAGTTCTTGAAAATATCTTCAACTACTAACTTAATATGATCTGGATTTTCATCATAGAAGCTTGGTTCAACCGCATCATCCATGTCTTCTTGACTTATATTATTAATCTTCTTTTGAATCTGTTCTTCAGTCCACTTCGGATAACGTTCTCTATAGAAATTTGGCAGATATTTTAATTTCATTTGTTTTTCATCAATGGTTGTTTCAAAATCCACTTTAAAGCCCAAAACATTTCTATCTGCAATTGCTTCACGAATAGTATATGCATGTAACAATGGTCCAAAAATATCTTCTGTTCGCAAACCACTAGTAGTTTCATCAAACATGGGCGTTCCTGTATAACCAATCCAAGCAGATTTTCTAAACGCCTTTTGTATCTTTGCAAAACTTTCGCCACCAGTTGAACGGTGTGCCTCATCCACAATAAATACAATATTTTTATCAGGTGCTTTAAAAGATTTACGTTTCACTAAGGTATCAAGCTTTTGAACAGAGGTAACAATAATACTATTATCTTTACTTTTTAGTTTACGGCTCAAATCATTAGTATTATTAGTATCTTGAACGCTGCCAATAACATCTTCACCAGCATCTGGATCATAGGCCCTATAATTTTCATTTGTTTGTTTCGTTAAAGCAATTCTATCCACTACGAAGACAACTTTATCAACTTTCGGCATGCGGCTTGCAAGCCATGCTGTTTTAAAACTAGTTATAGTTTTACCAGAACCAGTAGTATGCCAGATATAACCTACTTTATTTGTGCCCAGTTCAAAATCAACTTGCTTTAAATTTTCAATTACATTCTGAGTCGCATATACTTGATATGGACGCATTACCTTTAACATTTGTTTGTTTTTTGTGCCATCCAAAATCATATAATTAGTAGCCATTTGATGTGCCATTGGAATACTCAACATTAAATCTGCAAACTCCTTCCAATTACGCACAATGGTATTATCACTTTTACGCTGCCAGTTAAAAGCAAAGTCCTTATTGAACTTATCCGATGTGGTATTCGCCATATATTTCACGTTATTTGGCGTAATTGCCACCAATATTTGTAGAGTGGAAAAAATATCACGATATTGGTTTTCTTCGGAATATTGATGCATTTGATTTAGTGCTTCATTGACATCATGTGTATCACGTTTTTCTTCAATTTGTATGATAGGTAAACCATTAATAAGAAGTGTTGTATCAAAACGACGATTTTGTTTCCCAGTGATAATTGCAGGGCGTTCAATTTGATTGACCACTTGATACACTGTATCTCCAGCACCAATTTGTTTTTGATCGAAAACCGTTAAAAACACGTGACGACCGTCATCTAAATCAATTTCGATTTGCGATACACCATTAAGTCCATATAAAAATTGTCCAGCTTCATATGGTATTTGAATACCAGATATAATCTTTTTAACTTGATTAAATTCCACAGTACTTAGTGGATGATCAAGTGTATTTTGATTGTGCCTCTCAAGAATCTCTTTAAAGTTATCCCAAAGTTTTTCTGTAGTTTTAATTTTTGGTTCATACTTCCACAGCTTTGTTTTTACACTGTAATCAACAGATTTTTCACTAATCACAAAGTCACTGATTCCTTCTAAACGTTCAGGTTTAGTTATGGTTCCACTGGTAATATATTGTATTAATTCAGTTTCAAATTGAGGTTCATTCATCTCTTCATTGCCTCCTCTAACTTGGATAATCTGATTTTTGTTTCAAGTTCTGCTGCCCTATTTCTAAGAGTTTGCAGCCTTAACTGACTAAAATAGACTTGTCCTATAATTTTTTGCTTATCTATGGAAGGTATTTTAGGTATTTCAAGCTCTTTAAGTTGCTTGAGAGTATACTTTAAAACTTGTGAACCTTGCAGTCCCAGCATAAATTGTTTTTTGATTGTTTTGTTTTCATTAATGAGATAAACCAAAAACTTTGAATCAATGTTTTTGCCAGGCAATAATTTAACGTAGTTTTGCGTATAAAGGTATCCCTGGTGCTCTTTTCTTATCATCGTTGCAATTCCCGTGATTAAACTAAACACCACATCACCCTGGCATAAAGTATTTACTTTATCATTAGTTCTAACTTGCTTATTATGCACATCGTTTGAAGTAACGCCTACTAAATCATCTGTTAAATCTGTTTGACTATAATAAGTAAAAACAGGTGTTTTCTCATCAAACGCTTCAGTAATCCTAAATTGAGGTGTTCCACTTACTAACCTAACCAATTCATTCAACTTTTTCATAAAATATTGTGCCTTTCTAAAATTAACTTTATTTACTATAATATAATCATAGCACAAAAGGAATTTTATTGCAACTATCAAAAATGTAATTTTAAAAAATTACATTTTTAAATTTTTTCACTAATTACTCTCGCTAAAAAGTAAACACCCTTGCACCCTTTTACACACTTCTAGTACATTTTTACTATTAGGTCTTAATTTTAATGAAATAATTTAGTCTAACCAACTTATTAATTTTAACAAAAAACGATGAAAGCCACTGATTTCAGTGACTTTTTATTGTATCAAAATTTTAGTTCTTATTTGATGGAGGCAAGGGGTATTATACTTGCTGTTTCCTACCCGTATCACTAAATATATAAAGTTTTTACCACCTACTAATTGCAGCTATACCAATGCCTCTAGCTGTCTTTACTTTTAAGCTTAACTACCGTCTCTACATGACTTGTTTGCGGAAACATATCTACAGGTTGTACCTTTTCAACCCTATACTGGAAATTCCTTAAAATAGCTAAATCTCTTGCAAGAGTTGCAGGATCACAGGATACATAAACTATTGTCCTTGGCTTCATATCCGCAATGGAATGAAGAAGTGCTTCCTCACATCCTTTCCTAGGAGGATCTACTACCACTACATCTGCTTTTATCCCTTTTTTTATAAGTTCTGGTATTACCTTTTCCGACTTCCCCACTATAAATTCCACATTGTCTATGCCATTTTCTATGGCATTCATATTGGCATTTTCTATGGCCTGGGGAATTATTTCTACTCCATAAACTTTTTTAGCTTTCTGTGACAAAAATAGAGATATGGTTCCAGTTCCACAATATGCATCAAATACAACTTCACTTCCGGTTAATCCCGCATACTCCAATACCTTGTTGTAAAGTACCTCTGTCTGCACAGGATTTACTTGAAAAAATGACAATGGGGATATGCTAAATTTAAATTTTCCAATATAATCATTTATGGTGTCCCGTCCCCAAAGAGTTATACACTCTTTTCCCATTATTACATTAGTTCTATCCCTGTTTATATTTTGTACTATGCTTTTTATGCCAGATACATTTCTAGTTATTATTTCTATAAATTCTTTCTTATAAGGTAAATGAGCCACAGCTGTTACTATTACCAGCATAATTTCACCTGTAGTAAAGGCTTCCCTTATCATTATATGTTTTAGGATCCCTTTACCATCTTTTTCATTATAAGGCTCAATATTATATTTTTCAATCCACTGTCTAGTTAGCTTAACTATTTTATCAGAAATTTCACTCTGTATGAAACAACTGCTCATATTGATTATCTCATGAGTTTTCTTTGCATAAAATCCTATATTTATGCCATCCTTTGATCTGCCTATCGGCAATTGTACTTTATTTCTGTACCTATAAGGATTTTCCATGCCTATAGTATGATATAAATTTGTCACGGCTTCATGTTGGTGAATACTTTGTTCTCCTGAAATTACTTGAAGCTTACCTATTCTCTCCAAACAATCTTTAACTCTATTTTCCTTAAAAAATAGTTGTCCATTATAGGATACGTGCTGAAGCTGACACCCGCCACACCTTTTATATATGCTGCAGGTAGGAGTTGCCCTGTACTTAGAAGCTTCAGCTACTTCCATTAATTTGCCAAAAGCAAAATTTTTATTTACCTTTACAGCTTTTACTCTGACTTTTTCCCCTTGGATGGCTCCAGGTACAAAAATTGTAAAGCCCTCTATTTTTCCTACTCCCTCTCCTTGATACCCCATTCCATCTATAGTTAAAACATATTCTTTATTCTTATCTATTTTATTTGCCATAAATTCACCTACCAAAAAAAATTGCACCTGTAAAGGTGCTTAAATATGGAATCAGTTGTCTCTTAATTTCCCATCATATAATTTTAACCATATATTTCTGTAATATACAATAAATTTATGTAAATTTTTAATGAACATTTTTTACATTATATTGGCTCTGCCATTATACACTATTCCTCTTATAATATCCATAGTTATAAATGTACCTGTTTTCAATATTTCAGTGGCTCCTCCAGCTCCACAGATAATAGGTATTTCCCTTGTAAGACATTCAATAGCAAGATGAGAAGTTAATCCCCCATTTTCAGCTATAATCCCTGAAACCCTATCCAATACATCCATATATTCTATATCTAAATCTTTAACTACTAAAATATCCCCATCTTCTATTATCTCCTTGGCATCCTTAGGATTATAAACTATTTTTGCATTTCCATAACCAGGTCTAACTCCTGACCCTCTCCCTTGAACTAATATATCTCCAACTATATGAACTTTTAACATATTAGTAGTGCCAGAATAACTAACCGGTATGCCTGCTGCTATAATTACTAGATCTCCTTTTTTAACATAGCCACTTTCTAATGCTATCTTAACTGAATCTTCTATTAATTCATCCGTAGAATCCACCCTTTTAGTAAGTATGGGAAATACCCCCCAATTTAATGCAAGCCTTCTTGCCACTTTACCGCTCGGAGTTACAGCTATAATATGACATTGTGGTCTATACTTTGAAACCATTCTAGCCGTATGTCCGCTCTGTGTAGCAGTTATTATAGCAGAAGCTTTCAATTCCGAAGCAGTGCTGCAGGTAGCAAGGCTTATAGCATTTGGTACATTCTGTATATGAACTTCCCTCCTTTTTTTCAATAAGGAATCATAGTCGATTTTTTCTTCTGCTGCCTGGGCTATTCTTGACATAGTCCGTGCTGCTTCTACAGGGTATTTTCCATTGGCAGTTTCACCACTTAACATTATGGCATCTGTTCCATCAAATATGGCATTGGCTATATCTGATGCTTCAGCCCTAGTAGGTCTTGGATTCCTTATCATAGAATCAAGCATTTGAGTTGCAGTTATAACCGGTTTACCTGCTTTATTACACTTTTGTATTATAGTTTTTTGTATTAAAGGTACCTGTTCTATGAGAATTTCCACTCCCATATCTCCTCTTGCCACCATTATTCCATCAGAAAATTTTATTATTTCGTCTATATTATCAACACCTTCTTGATTTTCAATCTTAGAGAATATCTGTATGTCTTGTCCTCCATTTGCCTCCAGTACCTTTCTTATGGCAAGTATATCAGAGGCTTTTCTTATAAAAGATGCCGCTATCATATCTACGCCAATTTTGCATCCAAATATCAAATCCCCTTTATCCTTTTCTGTTAATGCCGGCAGTGAAGTAGAAACTCCCGGTACATTCACCCCCTTATGATTACTGATTGTTCCATTATTTTTAACTATGCAGTATATTTTATTATCTTCAATATCATCCACTTCCAAGGCAACCAATCCATCATCAATTAATATACTGTCTCCTTTTTTCAAGTCATTACCTAACCCATCATAAGTTATGGAGCATTTAGTATTATCCCCTATAATGTTATTTCCACAGTAGATGGTAAATTTATCTCCCTCTTTTAGCTGAACTTTCCCATCTTCAAAGTCCCCTGTTCTTATTTCAGGTCCTTTGGTATCCAGCATAATTGCTATAGGTTTACTGTACTTTTCTCTGAGCTTCTTCACTGTATTTATTCTCTTCTCATGACTTGGATAGTCACCATGAGAAAAATTGTGTCTGGTTACATTCATGCCAGCTTCAATAAGTTTTGATAAAACTTCTTCTGAATCACTGGTGGGTCCAATTGTAAAAATCATTTTAGTTTTTTGCATAATTCCCATACTCTCCTTATACAAAATTTATTTTTATCACTATCATAATGCCATCATGCCAATGCTTCTGCTATTTCATATAGTTTCTCATCAAATGTTCTTGGCATATTTAAGGCCTCATCTATGTTTAAATCAATAATCTTTTCCTCTTTAATGCCAATAACTCGTGAGGTTTTTCCCTCTTCCAATAGCTCAACTGCTCTATATCCAAACCTCGAAGCCAATATTCTATCCCTGCAAGTAGGACTGCCTCCTCGCTGAATATGTCCTAATTTTGTAGCTCTAGCTTCTATTCCAGTAACATACTGTATCTTTTGGGCTAAGGCTTCTCCTCCTCCTATACCTTCTGCTAACACTATCAAATTATGCACTTTACCATTTAGCTTTGCCTCCAGTACATTTTTACACAATTCTTCTTCTTCATATCCCTTTTCTGGTATAATTATATTTTCAGCTCCACCGGCAAGTCCTGCATAAAGAGCTATATCTCCGCAATTTCTTCCCATAACTTCTACAATACTTACCCTTTGATGGGCCGTGGAAGTATCTCTCAACTTATTAATTGCATCTAAAACTGTATTTGTTGCCGTATCAAATCCTATGGTAAAGTCTGTATATGCCATGTCATTATCTATAGTTCCCGGTATTCCAATAGTAGATATGCCCAATTTGGATAATTCCTGAGCTCCCTTGAAGGAGCCATCTCCACCTATTACTATCAATCCATCTACTTGAAACTTTTCCAGTATACCTACAGCTATTTTTTTGCCTTTATCTGTTTTAAACTCTTCTGATCTAGCAGTCTTTAATATAGTACCTCCCCGCTGTATAATATCTGCCACACTTTCTCTTTCCATAGGTACTACTTCTCCATTCATGAGTCCCCTATATCCTCTTTCTATCCCCAGTATATTGAAATCTTTATCCAGAGCAGTCCTTACAACTGCTCTTATGGCAGCATTCATACCTGGTGCATCTCCCCCACTAGTTAACACAGCTATTTTTTTCATACACAAACCTCCCATAATTACAGGGAATCAAATATCCCTGCCAACTTAAAGCAAATTTCTATCCAATCTATTAATTTTATTTATACCACACTTATGTATTTTTTACCATAAAATAATTAATCCTGCTCAATTTGTACTTATACACGAAAAAAGTTTTCTTTAATATTTTGTTTACTTTACAATAAAATATACAAATTTCATCTTATATAATTTTTACATTGTTATCTCCAAATCTTTTTCTCAATATACTCATAAGATCCGGATCAGATTTTATCCACAGATCCCTATCTAATCTGAATTTTTTTCTCTCCTTTTGTGTACATAAATACACCGGAACACTTCCACTAAAATTTATAAGTAAAGGTTTCACTTCTTTCAATGTATTTTTTATATCCTGCTGTTCTTTAATTAATATATAAAGTTTTTCTGTATCTATTCTCATAAGAGGTTCTACAATTTCACAGATCAATTTAGGCTGTTCCTCTTCTCTAATGCTTATTCTGCCCTTTACTAAAATCATGGAATCATCATAAATTAGACTTTTAAATTTGTGAAAAGTTTTAGAGAATATTATTATTTCCATAATCCCATATAAATCTTCTAATCTGGCAAAAGCCATCATGTCATTATTCTTAGTAACCTTTCTAGATACCTGTGATAATATTCCTCCAACTATAACCTTATCTCCATCTCTTACTCTGGATTCTTCTATGAAACTTTCTTCTAATGTCTCCCGGGTTATTATATCTGATATTTTAGTATCTGTCTGTAATTTTAAAGTTTTCTCATACTCATCTAAAGGATGACCTGAAAGATATAAACCCGTCATTTCCTTTTCCATGGACAGCATATCTCTTTTCATGAATTCTTTTATAGAGGGATATTGTATTTCTATACTGCTATCCTTTATCTGGGAAAAAAGACTTATCTGTCCTTTTATATTTTTTTTCCTTGAATTTATGACACTGTCAATTATCTTTTCATATACTAAACTTAATTGTGAACGATATTTTCCAAAGCAATCAAAAGCCCCTGCCTTAATTAAGCTTTCCACCACTCTTTTATTTATTGATTGTATCTCTATACTACTACAAAAATCCACTAAATCTTTAAATTTACCATGTTTTAATCTAGATTTAACTATACTGTCTATTATATTTTCCCCAACATTTTTTACAGCAGACAATCCAAATCTTATTCTGCCATCTTCTACTGTAAATTTTGCATAACTTTCATTAATACTAGGAGGTAGTACTTCTATTCCAATCCCTTTTGCAAACCTTATATAATACGCTACCTTTTCACTATCGCCTTTTACACTGTTTAACATTGCTGCTGTGAATTCTGTAGGATAATAACGCATTAGGTATGCTGTCTGAAATGCCACTACAGCATAAGCAGCAGCATGTGATTTGTTAAATGCATAGGATGCAAAATCTATCATGGAATCAAATATATCATTGGCAGTCTTTTCAGATATGCCATTTTTTATACATCCCGGTACTTCTACTTTTCCATTTTCATCTACTATTCCATATACAAAGTTACGCCTTTCCTCTTCCATAACATGGTGTTTTTTCTTAGACATTGCACGTCTTACCAGATCACTTCTTCCCATGGAGTAACCTGCCAGATCTCTTACAATCTGCATTACCTGTTCTTGATACACCATGCATCCATAAGTAACAGATAGTATATGCTCAAGCTGGGGGGTTACATAATTAATTTCATGAATACTATTCTTATTTTTAATATATTTTGGTATTTCAGCCATAGGTCCCGGTCTATAAAGGCTGATTCCGGCTATTATATCCTCCAAAGAATCTGGTTTCAATTCTTTCATGAAAGAGGTCATTCCCGGAGATTCAAGTTGAAAAACTCCTACAGTTTTTCCCTGTCCTATCATATCATACACTGCTTTATCATCATAATCTATGTTATCTAAATCAATGCTTTTTCCTTTATTTTCTTTAATCATGGTTAGGGCATCCCTTAAAACTGTCAAAGTTCTAAGCCCTAAAAAGTCCATTTTTAAGAGGCCAAGTTCCTCTAAGGTATTCATAGTGAATTGAGTTACTATATTGCCTTCATTTTTCTGAAGGGGCACATAATTTACCAGAGGTTTTGAAGCTATAACCACTCCTGCCGCATGGGTAGAGGTATGTCTTGGAAGTCCTTCAAGCGCTCTTGCCACATCTATTAACTCCTTAGTTCTAGGTTCCTCTTCATAGGCCTCTTTAAGTTCAGAATTAATTTCAAGGGCTTTATCTATAGTTATATTTAACATTGTGGGAATCATTTTAGCTATTCTATCTACCTCTCCATAAGGGTAATTCATTGCCCTTCCCACATCTCTTATACATGCTCTGGCAGCCATGGTTCCAAAAGTTACAATTTGTGATACATTGTCTTTACCATACTTTTCCACTACATAGTCTATGACTTCCCCTCTTCTCTCATAACAAAAATCACTATCGATATCCGGCATGGATATTCTCTCTGGATTCAAAAAGCGTTCAAATATCAGGTTATACTTTATTGGATCTACTTTAGTAATTCCAAGGGTATATGCGACTATTGAGCCAGCTCCGCTGCCCCTACCCGGTCCTGTCATAATTCCATTTTGTACGGCAAAACTTATAAAATCCCAAACTATTAAAAAATAATCTACATATCCCATTTTCTTTATTATATCTAATTCATATTCCAGTCTATTTATTAAATTGTCATCTATATTCTTATATCTTTTTTTAAGTCCTTTATAACACAGTTCTTTCATATACTCATAAGGGTCTATACCTTCTTCAAGAGGAAACTTAGGTAGTTTTGAATTGTGAAACTCATAGTCAAAACTGCACTGGCCTGCTATTTTAACTGTGTTTTCCAGAGCTTCCGGCACATAAGAGAATATTTCATACATTTGTTCTGGAGATTTTAAATAAAATTCGTCTGAAGGATATCTCATCCTCTGTTCTTCGTCCACAGTTTTCCCTGTCTGTATACAAAGCAAAACATCATGAGACCTATAATCCTCTTTTCTTATATAGTGCACATCATTTGTTGCAACTAAAGGAATATTAAGTTCCTTTGACATGGATATCAGTTCCTGGTTTATTTTTAGTTGTTCTTCTATACCATGATATTGAAGTTCAAGGTAAAATCCTTCTCTAAATATCTTTTTGTAAAGAAGAGCTATTTCCTTAGCTGTCTTTATATTATCTTTCAGTATATTTGCCTGTATTTCACCACCCATGCAGGCACTTAATGCTATTAACCCTTCACTATGTTCCCTTAGATAGTCATGGTCTACTCTTGGTTTATAATAAAATCCTTCAATAGAAGCTGTAGAAACTATTTTCATCAAATTTTTATATCCCTCTTTATTTTTTACCAGAAGCACTAAGTGATAATTCTCATTTTCCCCATTATTTTGTTTTACATACATAGACTTTTGGGATACATATATTTCACACCCTATTATAGGTTTAATTCCCTGCGCTTTAGCTTCTTTATAGAACTCCACACAACCATACATACTCCCATGATCTGTTATAGCAATGCTGTCCATCTCTAATTCCTTAGCTCTGGCTATGAGTTCTGAAATTTTGGCTGAAGAATCTAAGAGAGAGTACTCTGTATGCTGATGCAGACTTACCCATTTATATTTTTTATCACCCATTTAAAATATTCTTCCTCCTTTTTTATAAAATTATTTGTAAATTATGACATTTTTTCTACAGTCTTCGGATAAAAAATAACCGGCCATCACGCCAGTCTACCTCCCATCAAAGCTTTATAAAATATATTATTTTCTTATTATCCTTGCAGATAAAATAGATTTTCCGGCTATATTCTTATTATTAAACATATTTACCTCTACCTTGCAGTGATTTATTCCAAGGTCTATTACATCAATATATATTTCAATCTGATTATCTATTTGTACAGGTTTTATAAAATATGTGCTTATACTGTCCACTACCAACATATTGGCATTACTTTTCTGTCTTAAAGTCACAATGGCCATAGTAGACAAAATCATATTTAAAGAACTCCATGAAGCTGTTCCTATATCATTTAACATCTCTGGAGTTATCTTTCCTATAAAACAAAATTTATTATCCCTTACCTGACACTGAAATTTCTTCAATATCAGATCTTCTAATGTCTCTCCTACTTGAGGCTGTCTTGCCATATAATGAAGTGCTTTTATTATATCTTTTTTAGTTATAATTCCTATGAGTTTTTTATGATTTACCACTGGAAATACTTCCAATCCTTTTAAATCCATCATATGGGCTGCATAGGCCACTGTAGTTTTGGGTTTTACTACAATAGGCTCTTTATGCATTATCTTACTTAAAGCTTCATTATCTGAATTACAACTTAACAGATCCTCTGAAGATACAATTCCTATTACTCTTTTTTTGTCATCTATCACAGGATATATTTTATAATTAACTTTTTCCATAACTTTTTTCCATACATGCACCGTATCTGTATCCTTAAGATAACAAGGATCACCCTGCATTATATCTTCCACAAGAACTATTTCTTTTTTTATCAAATTTTCTGAAAGTGCTCTATTTATCATACTTGCCACTGTAAAGGTATCATAATTTGCAGATATTATTGGAAGACATTTCCTGTTTGCCAATTTCCTTGTTTCACTGCTGCATTTGAAACCTCCTGTTATAAGAACTCCTGCCCCATTTAAAAGGGCAAGTTTTTGAACGTCCTCTCTGTTACCTGTTATAACCAGACAGTCTTTTTCTATATACTGCTTCATAGTGTCTATGGTCATGGCTCCTATTATGAAATGATGTAATATCTTATATATTCCATCTTTTCCCCCAAGCAAATTTCCATCTATAATATTTATAACATCCCCATAAGTTAATTTTTCTATATTTTTCTTTTCAACCTTTTCTATCCTTACGGTTCCCACTCTAGGAATGGTAGTAACTATACCAAGATCAGCAGAATGTTTTATGGCTCTATATACGGTTCCATGACTAACACCCAATTCACTGGCTACACTCCTAACTGAAATTCTGGTCCCAGCTTTTAATGAAAGTATATATTTCATTAGCTTTTCATGTTTTGACATTCAACAAGTTCCTACCTTTCTTTTCTTAGTTCCTCCGCTATTTTTTCAATTCTTCTCAATCTATGATTTACCCCGGATTTACCTACTTTTGGGGTCAGCATTTCACCCAACTCTTTTAAGGATTCATCTGGATATTTTAATCTTAATTGTGCAATTTCTTTTAAATTAGTAGGAAGTCTATTTAGTCCTATTTCTCTTTGTATAAGTTTTATACTTTCAGATTGTCTTACAGATGCATTTACAGTTTTACTTAAATTTGCAGTTTCACAATTTACAAGCCTATTAACATTATTTCTCATTTCCTTTATTATTCTTATGTTCTCCAATTCAAGAAGAGAAGAATGAGCTCCTATTATATTTAATAAATCTACTATTTGTTCTCCCTCTTTAATGTAAATTATAAAACTATTTTTTCTCTGTATTACTTTAGAATTTAACCCATATCCATTTATAAGTCTACTCAATTCCTTAGCATATTCATTGTTATGGGTAACAAATTCAAGATGATAGGTTTTTTCTGGGTTGCTGATACTGCCCCCTCCTAAAAAAGCCCCTTTGATATAGGCTCTTTTAAGCTGTTCACTTTCCATAATATTTTTAGGTATACTGTAATCTAAAGAAAAAACACCCTCTTCTTCTTTTAAAATCCCCACTTTTTTAAGTAAGGATTTTACATCCATATTTTCCGTTATCATTATCATATAAACATTATTCTTCTTAAAGGAATTATTCTTTTTAACAAGTATTTTGGTATGTATATTAAACTTATCCTTTAATATTCTAAATATAAGTCTAGCAGTAGCAGCATTTTCAGTAATTATTTTAAAATTAAACTGTTTATTTGCACCTAAAAGCAGGGTTCCGCTCACTTTCATTATTGCAGATAATTCTGCCACCGCTTCCCTTTCACTAATAATTTTATATCTACAAATTTCATTTTTTACTTTCAATGAAAATGACATGTCTCTCTCCCACTTACTTTTTATTTTCTTTTAATCTCTCTGACAAATAGAAATATTCTATTCTCTTCTTTCTATCATACAAAAGCTTTTTATCCATAATAGTTTCTATTAGTATGGATGCTAATTTTTCAGAGTTATGCCTTATTAAACCATTTTTAATACTTATAAAATCTCCTTCAATAACTTTTACGCCTAAAGAAGATATATTATCATCATTTATCTTTACCAAATGGGATTCTTCTTCTTTGTATTTCCCTTCTAATTCTACATCTATCTTTCCCACATTAACAATAACATAATCCATTATATCATTTCCTACATGCTTAAAAATAGTACTTATATGATCCTCTACAGAAAATCCATCTGTTTCTCCCGGCTGTGTCATTATATTTGAAACATACAGTCTTATAGCTGGGGTTTTTCTTACTGCATTTGCTATATCTTTTACCAAAAGGTTCGGGATTACACTGGTATAAAGACTTCCCGGCCCCAATATTATGGCATCTGCTTCTAATATGGCATCCACTGCTTCCCTTAAAGCCCTGGCATTTTCAGGTTCTATAAATATTTTATCTATACAGGTATTTTGAACAGTAGCCTGATAGGGAATATTGGATTCTCCAGATACTACAGTGCCATTCTTTAATCTTGCCTTTAAGACCAAATTATCTAAGGTAACTGGCATTACTCTTCCTGTTACTGCAAGTACAGAACTCATTTTATGAACGGCCTCTTCAAAGTTTCCTGATATGCCATCCATAGCTGCTAGAAATAAATTGCCAAAACTCTGATTTTTCAACCTTCCATTTTTAAATCTATACTGTAAAAGTTCTTCCATAAGAGGTTCCGTATCTGCAAGAGCCATTATACAATTTCTTATATCTCCAGGGGGAAGCATTCCAAGATCCTCTCTAAGATCTCCAGACCCCCCTCCATCATCTGCCACAGTAACTATAGCTGTTATATTTGAAGTATAATACTTAAGACCTCTAAGCATAGTAGAAAGACCAGTGCCTCCCCCTATGGCAACAATTTTAGGACCTTTGATTAATAAACGTTTCTCATATATTAAATTTTCTAACTTTTTAGAATCTAAAGATACACTCAAATATCCTTTATTTATAAGGGCTATTATAGATCTCATTCCCTGAGTTACAGAAATATATACTACAAAAATTCCTGATGCCATCAAAAATACATAAAAAGATATATAATAATAACTATACAATCTTCTATTTATAAACTCAATTACTCCAAATATTATAAAAAGTACCCCCATAGCCCCCAACATAACCCATCTTTTAACCTTAATGCCAGGTCTAAACCAATCTATAATCTTCATAGCTTTTTACCACCTTTAATATCTTCTTCTATATCCCTGTGGTCTATATTCACTCTATGGCCATTATTTTTTAATCTGTTATAAATAGTGTTTGCAATGGTTACAGAACGGTGTCTTCCCCCTGTACATCCTATAGATACAATAAGCTGTCTTTTACCTTCCTTCAAATAATTTGGTATTAGAAATTCAAGTATATCCTCCAATTTATCTATAAACTCAACAGTTTCCTTAAAGTCCATTATATAGTCAACTACAATTTTATCTCTGCCGGAATGCTTTTTAAGTTCAGGAATGTAGAAAGGATTAGGTAGAAATCTCACATCAAATACCAGATCCGAATCAACAGGTATGCCATATTTAAATCCGAAAGAAAGCACGGTAACTATCAATTGAGTCTCCATTTGGCCTTCTTCGGAATATATCCTCGTTATCTCTTCCCTGAGTTCTCTTGTTGCCAATTTAGATGTATCTATTATGTTATCTGACCTATCTTTTATTTCTCTAAGTCTATTTCTTTCCATAAGTATTCCGTTTAAAATTCTGCCATCAGGTGCCAGAGGGTGTTTTCTTCTAGATTCTTTAAATCTTTTAATCAATACTTCATCTGAAGCATCTAAAAATAATATTTCATATTTATATCCTTGTTTTTGTAGATAATTTAAACTTTCAAATATATCATCAAAAAACTGTCCTCCTCTTATATCTATAACAAGTGCTATCTTATCAATTTTTCCATCAGTTTGATAACAGGCCTCTGCAAATTTAGGTATTAGTGTAGGAGGCAAATTATCTACACAAAAAAATCCTAAATCTTCTAAATTTCTTATAGCTTGAGTTTTTCCTGCTCCTGACAATCCTGTTACTATAACAAATCTCACAGTTACATCCCTCCATGAGCAATATTTTATTTAGTCATATCAAATTCACAATTATAGTACATATTTATTTCTTAATTATAACATACCAAGCTGCTACGATAAAATATAACTAAAAAGGAGAATCCAGTGCAGTATACACTAATCCTCCAGCTTTAATGTCTTACCTTTACCTAGTCTTCCCCTATAATTCTAACTTCAGTATATAAATCTATATCAAAGTTTTGCCTTACCCTATCCTGTACAATAGATATTAAAGTCAAAATATCTTTTGCAGTAGCATTTCCTTTGTTTATTATAAAACCTGAGTGCTTTTCAGATACCTGTGCATCTCCTACACTTTCTCCTTTTAAGCCACTGTCTTCTATGAGCTTCGCAGCAAAATGTCCCTGGGGTCTTTTAAAAGTGCTTCCTGCTGAAGCATACTCCAAAGGTTGTTTTTCATTTCTTCTTCTGCTTAAGTCTTCTATACGATTCATTATATTTTCTTTATCGCCTTTTTCCAGATTGAATGTAACTTCTAAAATGGTATATCCATTTTTTAATATAGAACTCATTCTATATCCAAGTTCCATTTCTTCTCTATTAAGTACTATAATTTCTCCACTATTGCATATAACTTTAGCACTTTCTATTACATTTGAAATTTCTCCATTATAGGCGCCTGCATTCATAGTGACTGCACCACCTACGCTTCCTGGTATTCCACAGGCAAACTCAAATCCTGTTAAACAATTTTCTAATGCTGTAGTTGAAATATCCTTTAATGATACACCACTTTCTGTAATAATTTTATTTCCTTTAACTTGAATTTTGTTTAACTTTACGAGCTTGATCATTGCTCCCCTTATACCACCATCTTTTACCAGCAAATTAGAGCCATTTCCCATTATATAATAAGGCATATTTTCTTTTTTACATAATTTCACCACATCTACTACCTGGTTAAAATTTTTAGGGGTAAGTAATATATCTACAGGTCCTCCTACTTTAAATGAAGTATGTTCTTTCATGGGCTCATCTATTTTTATGTCCTCTATATCCAATATCTCTCTTAACTTTATAGCAAAATCTTCAAACTTATTCATCGTAAATATTCTCCTCGAAAATTAAAATTATGTACTATACTCAGTATAATGTATGTATAATTCTTAATCAATATTTAGATATACTCCTTCTAAAATTAGCAATATAATAACTGCTGCATTATTTAATTTATAATTTTCATATTTATTTAATACCACTAATTATAATATATTGCCATATAAAACTAAATTGGTTTAACTTTTATATCCTCTAAAATAAGAAATTATACTTTCTGCTGTACGCATATCTATAGAGGGGGTATTTATAAGCTCCTCTATACTTGCTTTTTTTATATTTTCTACACTTAAAAATCTCTTTAAAAGCTCTTTTCTTCTTTTAACTCCTACATTGGGTATATCCTCTAATACAGAATGAAGTACCCTCTTACTTCTAAGACTTCTATGATAAGTGACAGCAAATCTATGAACTTCATCCTGTATTCGGGTAATGAGTTTAATTATATTAGAGTTCCTATTCAATGGCATTTCTTCATTTTTATAAACAAGTCCCCTAGTTCTATGTTTGTCGTCCTTTACCATGCCGCATACAGTTATATCTATGTTAAATTCTTTTAATACCTCAAGAGCTGCACTTACTTGAATTTTTCCTCCATCCATAAGAATCAAATCAGGAAAAAAGCTAAATTTTCCTGCACTAAACTCCAATTCCTTTTCTTTTATTCTCTTTATTTCTTCCATACCATTTTGGAACCTTCTTCTTAGGATCTCTTTCATGCTCTCATAATCATTGGCCCCTTTTACCCCATTAATTTTGAATCTCCTATAATCGTTATGCTTTGGCCTTCCATTTTCAAAGACCACCATGGTACCTACAGAATCTACCCCCTGAATATTAGATACATCATAGGCTTCTATCCTATGCGGTATATCATCCAGATTAAGTATTTCCATAAGTTCTTCCAGAGACGTTTCATACATTTTTTTATCTTGAATGAATTTTAATTTAAAGTTCTGTAAAGTGGTCCTAGCATTTTTTTCTACTAAATTTAAAATTGCCTTTTTATCGCCTTTTTGGGGTATTCTAATATGTACCTTAGAATTCTTTTTAATACTAAGCCAATCTTCTAATAATTGAACATCATAAATTTCCGGTACATATATGGTTTTTGCTATATATGCTGTACCTCCATAAAATTCCTTAATAAAGTTTGCTATTATTTCTCCCTTAGGAAGATCCTGCGTATCTTCTATAATAAAATGTTCTCTTCCTATTATTTTTCCCGTTCTTGAGAAAAACACTTGAATACAACTATCTTTTTCATCAGAGTGTATATTTATAAAATCTTCATCTTCAAAACCGCCAGTGGTTATTTTTTGTTTTTCAATAATCTTTTCTAACGCAAAAATCTTGTCTCTCAGTTCCGCTGCCTTCTCAAATTCCATATTTTGAGATGAAGCATCCATATCCTCTTTTAGTTTTTTAATTATATCTTTGTTCTTTCCTGATAAGAAATCCATAACTCCTGATATAATTTTCCCATATTCTTCTTTACTGATATGACCAGTACACGGTGCCTTGCACAATCCTATATGATAATTTAGACAAGGTCTACCTTTTACATCTCCTGTTTTTATGTTAAGCCTGCAGTTCCTTATAGGAAATATCTTCTTTATAACCTCCATGGTTTCATAAACTGCCCCCGTACTTATATAGGGTCCAAAGTATTTTGCCCCGTCTTTTATCTTATTTCTGGCACATATTATCCTTGGAAAATCTTCATTTAGAGTTATCTTTATAAGTGGATATATTTTATCATCTTTTAACAATATATTGTATCTGGGTCTATATTTTTTTATTAAATTACACTCTAATACAAGGGCTTCCATCTCAGAATCTGTAACTATATACTCAAACTCTGAAATATGTTTAACCATTGTTCTTACTTTTTCAGAATGATTTTTAGACTTCTGAAAATATTGTCTAACCCTATTTTTTAAGACCTTTGCCTTTCCTACATATATTACTTCTCCTAAAGAATTTTTCATTAAATATACTCCAGGTTTATCCGGCAATATTTTTAACTGCTGCTCAAAATCAAACACTAAATTCACTCCTAAGATTATTTATATATAACTGGAAGTTTATATATAGTAAATAAAAGCCCGAATATCATTAAAAGTTCTTCTATGGTACAACCAATTTTAGAATTAGTCTTGTAAGTTAAAGGCATCTTGAATTTTTTATTTTTAAAAGGATAAAACAATGGTACTCCTCTATCTGTAATCATATCACATAATAGGTGCATGCCATAACCTATAATAAAATAATATACTAAATAATGTAAATTATACATATTCCCTAAATATCCTATAATAAAGGAAAACATTATCATGCCTGTTAAACTATGAGTTAGTCCGTTTCTGTGAGTAGATAAAGCTATTATAAAAAATGATATACCAATGGCCTTAATTACGGGCTCCCCTTTATATAAATAATCGTACCAAAGTAATATTGTTCCTAAACAACTATAAAAAACAATTTTAGTAAGCTTATTTCTAAAAGGAAGTATATATTTATTTATTATACTTTTTGGATGATCTATATCTGGGAGTATGGATGCAAATATAACTACAAAAATACCAATATAGTTAAACTTTCCGGGAAGTATATCATAAACAGATAAAAAAGTAACTACTCCAACACCTGCATGAGTTTTACCCTTCATATTTTCTCCTTTAAAAACAATTATAATATCAAATTTCCATTTAACGACTTTTTAAGTACCTATATTATAACATTAAATTCAGAGAAACTTTATCTTTTGCTTCGAAATTTCCCGATAAAAATTTAAATTTTAACTATTTTCGAAGTGCAGTCCTTATCACCTCTGATGCTATAGAAGCAGCTAGTTTTCCTCCTTGTCCTCCATTCTCTACAATCACCGCCACTGCTACCTGGGGATCCTCATAAGGCGCAAATCCTATAAACCAGGCATGTGGAGCGGAATTTTTCCCTTGTGATTCATTATCTGCTGTTCCAGTTTTTCCTGCCACTTCCACTCCTTCTACAGAAGCATTGGTTCCTGTTCCTGATTCTACTACAGATCTCATCACATCTTTCATAGTAGCAGCTACATCTGAAGAAATTATCTGACCTACTTGTTCTGGTTGTATATTCTTTACTTCCTCTCCCTGACTATTTGTTACATCACTTACCAGATGAGGTTTCATCAAAACTCCGCCATTTGCTATAACACTTGTAACCACTGCCATTTGAAGGGGACTTGCCAAATCGCTGCTCTGTCCTATGGCACTCTGGGCTATACTTCCTTTTTCATAAGATTTCAATTCAGGAAATTTACTAGGTTCTACTGGTATACCGTCTGCAGGAATTTCCTTATTAAAGAAAAATTTTTCTGCAGTTTGTTTTAATTTTTCATTCCCAAGTTCAAGACCTAGAGAGCCAAAATATACATTACTAGAATGAGTATATGCATCTTTAAAATTAATACTCCCTAAAACTTCCCCTTGAAAATTATGAAGAGTATAATCCCCTCCTATATATAACTCTCCGGTATCCTGAAAATACCTTCCCTGAATTCCACTTATATTTTCTAAAGCACTTATGGCAGTTATGGTTTTAAAAGTAGATCCTGGTGGATAAAGTCCTGCTGTAACCCTATTTATGAGAGGTCTATTTTCGTCTTTATTCAACTGCTCCCAAGTACTTCCTAAATCATTTGGATCAAAAGATGGTTTTGATACCATGGCTATTACCTCTCCAGTTTTAGGATTTAATACCACTACTGCTCCTTTGTTATCTCCCAATAAATCATAAGCTGCTTTCTGTGTCTCTAAATCCAAAGTTGTTTTTAAATTATTACCAACTTTTTTTTGAGTTTTTCCTTTATTCTCAATGAGGCTTTTTATACTATCCTTAATATTTGTAGACATTAATTCTTCATCATACTTTCTTTCAAGTCCTGTAATTCCATACTTGATGTCTACATAGCCTAGTGCATGGGCAAACATTGCACCTCCGGTGTATTCTCTTTTTTGATTTTCTTGATCTATAGGTTCACTTTTAGTGAGAGCATTCCCATTCCTATCATATATAGTTCCTCTAAGCACCTCATTCCTCTTTATCCATAATCTTCTGTTATAAGCATTATTGACTATATTAGGTCCAATGGCCATCTCAAAATAAGTCATATAAGAAATGAGTGCTATGAAACATATTAAAAAAACCATCATTACCTTTTTTATATTATTCAATATGTCATTCATCTTACTACCTACCTTCTTCCGATATCTTTTGTATTATACCTAAAGAAAAAAATGTTATAAGCATGGAACTGCCTCCCCTACTCACTAGTGGAAGAGTTATACCTGTAAGAGGAATTGCATTCATAACTCCTCCCACTATAACTAAAACCTGTGATGCTATCATTGCACTATAACCTACTGCAAGAAGTCTTGAAAACTCATCATTACCATATACCGCAGCTCTCATACATCTATAAAATAATAAAAAATATAATATTATTATAGAAAAACCTATTAATATTCCTAATTCTTCACAAAGTACAGCAAATATAAAATCCGTAGTGTTAATAGGAACATATTCTGGATGCCCTAGTCCCAGGCCTGTACCTGTAAGGCCTCCAGAGGCTATAGAAAACATAGATTGTACAATTTGATAACTTTCATTGGTGGCATAGGGCCAGGGATTTTTCCATATCATAATTCTAGTTCTAACATGATTAAATAACTTATAACTGAGGAAAGCTCCTCCGGACGAAAGTAAAAAACAAATCAATACATACCTGAATTTAGAAGTAGCTATATAAAGCATGGTTATAGCTATTCCAAAAAATATAAGGGCAGAACCCAAATCCTTTTGAAGTACCATAAAAGCT
The DNA here is from genome assembly GCF_001902295.1 of Clostridium kluyveri. Taxonomy (NCBI): domain Bacteria; kingdom Bacillati; phylum Bacillota; class Clostridia; order Eubacteriales; family Clostridiaceae; genus Clostridium; species Clostridium kluyveri. Next base: position 4,185,360 of record NZ_CP018335.1, read on the forward strand.
AAAGATATCATTACTACTATACCTGGTACTATTAAGTTTTTAAAATTTTTATAGTTTTTTAAATCTGATGCCAAATATGCTACTAAAAACAATTTTGCAAATTCTGAAGGCTGGAATTGAATTCCCGCTAAATTCACCCAGTTTTTAGCACCATTTATTTCATTTCCTGTGGCACTACCCACAACTGTACCCATTCCCATAAATATCAATGTGCATATTAAATATATGTATTTATACTTGCTAAATCTGCTGGTATCCGGCATTAAAACTACAATAAGTATAAAGCCTGTTACCCCGATTGCAAACCATATTATCTGTTTAATGGCAACTGTCATATCTATTCTATACAACATTACCATACCTATAACTGATAATATGCTTGAAAAAATAAATATGTATTTATCTCCATCAGAAAAAAACTTTCTTATTACAAAATAAGAATATCCTATTAATAAGCAGACCACAACTGCCATCACCATGGCCCCTTTATCAAAGGGCTGCTTTATTATTGCTAAATTCAAGAAACAGACAAAACATAATAAATATGTATATCTTAATAGTTTCTTCTCGTCTCTAGTAGTATCCAATATATCCACCACCTATAAATATTATAGTAAATTTCTATTTCAACAGTGTTTAAGCAAACTATCCTATAACTTTAAAAGCTGTATTTCCAATTTTAATTTCATCACCAGCCGCTAGATAATGCTTTCCTCTTAATTTTTTGCCATTCAAAAGAGTTCCATTAGTGCTTCCGAGATCTTCTAATACACAATCTTTCGCATTCTTTATGTAAATTCTAGCATGATGACCTGATGTATACGGATCTTCCAATATAAGTTGATTATCACTTTTCCTTCCTATGGTCACTTCTCTTCTTACAGGAATTACAGCACCTCTTCTAAGATTTGAATTTTTACCTGGATTAACTACTTCAAGTCCAAAGGATTTTCTGATTAGTTTTCTACTTTTTTTACCTCCATTTTTTATATCTTTATACATTATTCCTAATGCCCAAAATATTATAATATAGACTATACCTATAATTACGATTTTAAAAATCATACTTAATTTACTTAGATCCATTTAAAAATATCCTCCCTTAACACATGTAAAGACTAGCATTATAAGTACAGCAGCTAGTCTTTACGTAAATTATAACATCTTTTTTAGATATTGTCCTGTATAGGAGTCTTTATTTTCAGCTACCTGCTGCGGGGTACCTGTACAGAGAATAGTTCCACCCTTATCTCCTCCTTCAGGTCCAAGATCAATGATGTAATCTGCACACTTTATAACATCTAAATTATGCTCTATGACAACTACCGTATTTCCTGCATTTACAATTCTCTGAAGTATATTTATAAGTTTACTCACATCATCTATATGAAGTCCTGTAGTAGGTTCATCCAATATATATATGGTTTTTCCCGTACCTCTCTTAGATAATTCATAAGCTAATTTAATTCTCTGAGCTTCCCCTCCAGATAACTGTGTTGATGGTTGACCTAATTTAATGTATCCAAGTCCTACATCCATTAAAGTCTGTAATTTATTTTTTATTCTTGGTATATTTTCAAAGAACTTCAGTGATTCTTCTACAGTCATATTAAGTACGTGATCGATATTTTTATCCTTATATTTAACTTCTAGTGTTTCTCTATTATATCTTTTACCTTTACATACTTCACAGGGAACATATACATCTGACAAAAACTGCATTTCTATTTTTATTATTCCATCACCGCTGCAAGCTTCACATCTTCCCCCCTTTACATTAAAGCTAAATCGTCCTGGTTTATATCCTCTCATTTTAGCTTCATTGGTATTTGAAAACACCTGTCTTATTATATCAAATACCCCTGTATAAGTTGCAGGATTTGACCTTGGAGTTCTTCCTATGGGACTTTGATCTATATTTATTACCTTATCTATATTTTCCATCCCTAAAATGCCTTCATGCTTTCCAGGATTATGCCTTGAATTGTTCAATTTTTTATGTAGGGCCTTATATAATACTTCATTTACTAAAGTACTCTTCCCAGAACCAGATACTCCAGTAACACAATTAAATACCCCAAGCGGAAATTCCACACTTACATTTTTCAAATTATTTTCTCTGGCTCCTATTACCTTTATAGATTTCCCATTTCCTTCTCTCCTGTACTCCGGTGCCTCTATTTTTTTCTTACCGCTTAAGTACTGACCTGTTATAGAAGCATCACATTCTATAATATCTGAAACACTTCCACAAGCAACAACTTCTCCTCCATGCTCCCCTGCTCCTGGTCCTATATCTACTATGAAATCTGATTCTCTTATAGTATCTTCATCATGTTCTACAACTATAACCGTATTTCCAAGGTCTCTTAAATGTTTCAAAGTGGAAATTAGTCTGTCATTATCTCTCTGATGAAGTCCTATACTTGGCTCATCTAGTATATAGAGCACTCCTACCAAACTAGATCCTATTTGTGTAGCAAGTCTTATTCTCTGAGCTTCCCCACCTGATAGAGTTCCTGCTGTTCTAGATAAAGTTAAATAATCCAGTCCCACATCTATTAAAAATTCCAACCTAGAATTTATTTCTTTCAATATCTGCTCACTTATAATAGTATCTTTCTCAGATAATTTTATTTCTTTAAAAAATTTTAGCTCATCTTTTATGGACATGCTGCATAATTCAAAGATATTCTTTTCTCCCACTGTAATTGCAAGAACTTCAGGTTTCAGCCTTGCTCCTTTACATTTGGGACATGGATTATGGCTCATATAATTTTCTACTTCTCTTTTTACATAATCTGAATTTGTTTCCATATACCTTCTCTTTAAATTATTTACTATTCCTTCAAAGGAATGATTAAAATCCACCACTCTGTTTTCTTTCTTATATTTGACTCTTATCTTCTCTCCCTTTAACCCGTGCAGTAATATATCTAAAATATTAGAATCCAATTTTTCCACAGGAGTATCTAACTTAAAATTATATTTACCAGATAAAGCTTTCAATATACTAAAAGTCCATGAGTCTTCTTTTAGACTTCCTTCTCCCCAGCACATTACAGCTCCCTCCAATATACTTTTCTTCTTATTAGGTATTATGAGATTATCATCTATTTCAAGTAATGTGCCAAGTCCATCACAGGTATCACACTTGCCAAAAGGAGCATTGAAGGAAAAAGTTCTTGGAGTAATTTCTCCCAGGCTTATTCCACAATCTGGACATGCAAATTTATCACTAAATAAAATATCTTCCCCTGCAATGATATTTATAATAACTGTTCCCTCTGACAGTTTTAGTGCCATCTCTATAGAATCTGCCAGTCTGCTTCTTATTTCTTCTTTTATTACAATCCTGTCTACTATTACTTCAATGACATGCTTTTTATTTTTTTCAAGCTTTACTTCCTCATCTTGAAGGTCTACTATATTTCCATCAATTCTGGCCCTTACAAATCCGCTTCTAACTATATTCTCCAGAATTTTTACATGCTCTCCTTTACGCCCTTTTACCAAAGGAGAAAGAACTTGTATCTTAGTTCCCTGATCCATAGCCATAACCCTGTCTACCATTTGGTCTATGGTCTGCTGTGTTATTTTCCTGCCGCATTTAGGGCAGTGTGGCACTCCTATACGAGCATACAATAATCTTAAATAATCATATATTTCAGTAACAGTTCCTACAGTAGAACGAGGATTTCTACTAGTTGTCTTCTGATCTATAGATATGGCTGGTGACAATCCTTGAATATATTCAACTTCTGGTTTATCCATTTGTCCTAAAAATTGCCTGGCATATGCAGATAAAGATTCTACATATCTTCTCTGTCCTTCTGCATATAATGTATCAAAAGCTAAAGAAGACTTTCCCGAACCTGAAAGTCCAGTGAACACTATGAATTTATCTCTAGGTAATGTTAAATCTACATTTTTTAAATTGTGAACTTTAGCACCTTTTATCACTATGCTATTTTTCATTAATTTTACTCCTTAGATAATTTAGTTATTTATAGATATTTTGTTTTTTCTGTTTTTTTAACTTTACAATCTTGTCTCTTAGTTTAGCTGCTTCCTCAAACCTCAATTCCTTAGCCGCTGCAGCCATTTGCTTTTCATACTCTTTAATAAGTTCTTCCACTTTTTTATGGTCTGCCTTTACAGCTTCTTCTAAAGTATTATATGTCTCTTCTTGTTCTAAAATCATAGTAGATTCTATTATTTCTCTAATGGCTTTATCAATAGTTCTAGGCTTTATACCGTTCTTTTTATTATACTCTATTTGTATCTGTCTTCTTCTTTTAGTTTCACTTATAGCTTTATCCATAGAATTTGTAATGGTATCTGCATACATTATAACCTTACTCTCAGAATTTCTCGCTGCTCTTCCTATGGTCTGTATAAGAGATTTTTCTGATCTTAAAAATCCTTCTTTATCCGCATCTAAAATTGCAACTAGTGCAACTTCCGGTATATCAAGTCCTTCTCGCAGTAAGTTAATTCCTACTAATACATCAAATTCTCCTTTTCTCAGATCTCTTATTATTTTCATTCTATCTATGGTAGTTATACTGGAATGAAGATATCTAGTCTTTACATCCATATCTTTAAAATACTCTGTTAAATCCTCTGCCATTTTCTTAGTAAGAGTAGTAACAAGCACTCTATATCCTCTATGTATAGTTTCTTGTATATTATTATAAAGATCATCAATTTGGCCTTTAATGGGTTTTACTAAAATTTCAGGATCTAATAATCCTGTAGGTCTTAATATTTGTTCCGCTATATTTTCGGAATTATTCAATTCGTATTCTGCAGGAGTTGCACTTACAAATACTACTTGATTTAATTTTTTCTCAAACTCCTCAAATTTTAAAGGCCTATTGTCAAAAGCAGAAGGCAGCCTAAAACCATACTCTACTAAAGATTCCTTTCTAGACCTATCTCCTGCATACATGGCTTTTACTTGAGGAAGGGTAACATGACTTTCATCTATGAATAATAGAAAATCCTTCGGGAAATAATCTATGAGAGTTTGAGGAGGACTTCCTTTTGGTCTTCCATCCAATATTCTGGAATAATTCTCAATACCACTGCAATAGCCTATTTCCCTCATCATCTCTATATCAAAATTGGTTCTCTGTTTTAATCTCTGGGCTTCCAGCAATTTATCTTCAGCTATAAGTTTTTTAAGTGTCTCCTCTAATTCTGCCTCTATTTTTCCTATGGATATCTCCAATTTTTCTCGTGAAGTGGCAAAATGAGATGCAGGAGATATTGAAACATGTTTTCTTATTCCAAGAGTTGACCCTGTTAATACATCAAATTCCCGTATTTTATCAATTTCATCTCCAAAGAATTCCACACGTATACCACGTTCTGTGGAAGAAGCAGGAAATATATCCACAGTATCTCCTTTTACCCTAAAAGTACCTCTTATAAAGTTTAAATCATTTCTTTCATATTGTATTTCTACTAATTTTTTAAGTACTTCATCTCTATTCTTTATCATTCCCTGTCTTAAAGATAAAGTCAATTTTTTATACTCCTCTGGATTTCCTAACCCGTAGATACAAGATACAGAAGCAACTACTATTACATCCCTTCTCTCAAGCAGTGCAGAAGTAGCAGAATGCCTCAATTTGTCAATTTCATCATTTATAGATGCATCTTTTTCTATATAAGTATCTGTTTGAGCTATATATGCTTCTGGTTGATAGTAATCATAATAAGACACAAAATACTCCACACAATTTTCTGGAAAAAACTCTTTAAATTCTGAACAAAGCTGTGCCGCCAGAGTTTTATTATGGGCAAGCACCAGTGCAGGTTTTTGCACTTTTTCTATTATATTTGCCATAGTAAATGTTTTGCCAGAACCAGTAACTCCAAGCAGTGTCTGAAACTTATTTCCCTTAAAAATATGACCGGATATACTTTCTATAGCCTGTGGTTGATCTCCCGTAGGGCTGAATTGAGAATGCACTTTAAATTTTCCCATTTATCAATCATCCTTATCCTTGTTTTTTATTTTATTTAATATTTCTGAGAACCTATTTTTATCTAGTTTTACTACCATACTATTTTTAGGAACATTCCTAGGAACAAAAACTATTCCAAGTCTTTTATTCTTATTCATTCTATTGTAACTAACCTGTTCAAAATTTCCAGCTACCCTTTTTACTTTAAACCATATAAAATTTGAACATTCTTTTATTATCTCCATTATTCTGTCTTCACTTTCGATTTTTTCACTATTTACTTCCACTAACAGATCTCCACTTTTAATTCCCATTTCATTAGCAGGAGAGTTAGGTGCTACAGCTAATACCATAATACCTTCATTGCTGCTTATATATTTAGGTTTGCCTTTCATTTCAACACTTCTCTGAAGCAACATGATTCCCTCATGGGCCAACGGTGCAAATACCAATGCCAAAAATTTAAGCCATATATTAAAAACAGCAGCCTGTGCTATTCCAAATAAAGCTAAACTATATAAAATTATAAGTCCTCCGGACATAGCTGTTTTTTGTTTAACATCCCTGGTAAATGTTACACTATTGTATCCCATTACTGCATAGAATGGTATTAACACCATAACTGCATTTTGTAAAATACTATGTGGTATAGAATTATTTATTAAGGGCCACCAATCCTGAACAGATATCTGTGAAAAGCTGCCTATCATAGACTTTGGATGAAGCATAAAAATTATAGCCATAGGAATAGCCCAATACCTCTGAAGTGCAAATCCGCCTATTATATTTCCATCCTTGCTTGTAAAAACAGGAATAGCTCCCCTTTTACCATCTATAATGATTAAAATTCCCTCTACTAAATGTAATATAGCCACCATACTCATAAGTGAAACCACATCTATTTTTAAGAAATTCAAACTAGCTATATTAAGTTCCTGTGACAATACACTCAATATAATACTTATGAATCCCAATATTGCACCTGAATAAGAAAAACATATAAATCTAGGATTAAAAAACATAAAAATTATTGATGCTAAAAATATCAAATCTATAGCTGAATTTTCATCAAAAATTACCCCAAGATAAGACATAATGACACTTACAAGAATTCCACCGAAAATTCCTATTACAATTTGGGATATTGTGAGTTCAAAAGGAGAATTAATTTTTTCTCCAATTATCATTTGCTGCATTATGACTGTCTGTTTATTTTTTCTATACAATGTAAATGCTAATATAGCCAAAAGAAGCACCAAATATGGTTCTGTAAGTGCATAAGCTACAGATTTTAATGTGTACAGTAGTATCATTAAAGTTAATTCCCCTCTCCATAAACAAAATTCTTAAATTTAAAATTCTCTAATATTTTAAAATTTTTTTAGTTTTAAACCCATGAGTACAATAGTTAAATAAATTAAATTAGACAGAGTTTGTCTGCCTAACTTAAAAATCCCAAATATATTTACAATTAAATCCAAAATCCAATTATTTTACTTTGTTTTTTGCTATTTCATAGGCCTTATTAAACTGTGGATCTTTACTCCTATCATAACTGGACTCTTTAAGCTCATCTGGATATTCCACTTCTACATCAGGATTTATTCCTTTTTTATTTATATCACTGCCATTAGGTGTGTAGTACTTTGATATAGTAACTTTGAGTGCAGTGCTATCTCCAGTATCCAATATAGTCTGAACTACCCCTTTCCCATAAGTCTTTTTTCCAACTATAGTAGCAAGCTTATAATCTTTTAATGCCCCTGAAAATATTTCTGAAGCGCTAGCTGTGTTTTCATTGGTAAGTATGGTCACAGGTAGATTATTAAAATCTCCTCCCTTTGACTTATATTCTTTTTTATTTTTATATTTGTCTATAGTTGAAACTATCACCTTATCCTTTGGAACAAAATTAGAAACCATATCTACACACTGATCTAGCATACCTCCTGGATCATCTCTTAAATCCACAATTAGAGATTTCATCCCCTGGGAACTTAATTTCTTTAATTCATTTTTAAAACTTTCTGCTGTATTCTCATCAAACATATCTACTTGGAGATAGGCCACATTATCTTCCAGCATTTCACCTTTTACAGTATTAATATCTATTTTTTTTCTTTTAACCTTTACATCAAAACTGCCTTTACTTTCTCTATATAATGCAAGGGTAACTTCCGTATTCTCTTTTCCTTTTATGAGAGATACAGCCTTATCTAAATTTTTCCCAGTTACAGCAGTACCATCCACTTTTTGTATTATATCACCAGAAGTTATTCCCTGTTGTTTTGCAGGAGAATTATCGAATACATCCACTACAACAATATTATTTTCTTTTGCCATAACTTGGATTCCAATTCCATAATAATTCCCTTCAGTTTGAGCACTAAAACTTTCAAACTCCTTCTTATTCATAAATACAGTATATGGATCATTCAAAGATTCTGTCATACCTTTAATAGCTCCTTCAACTAACACGCTGTCATCTATAGAACCATAATAATACTTATATAATTGATTTCTCACTTCAAACAACTTTTCAAATTTACCCACTGCATTTCCCTGAGCGTTTTTTATAAAACTAACTGTACCAAACATGGTAAGAACATTTGTTATAATTACAATAACCACAGTATATGCTATCCAATTCCTCTTGACTTTCAATCTATTAACACCTCGTTTTCTGAAACATTCACTATATATAGTATTTATGTAAATCTTAAATAATTATAACACTAAAAAAAATAAATTTGCACCACTATTATTAATACTTTATCAATAGAATATATAAAATCAGCATGCAGAAATCAAAATATTCTACATGCTCCACTTATGTATTTACCATAGATAAATTTTTTGAAAAACCTAAACTGCAAGAAATTTTCTGATAGATAGTACACTGCCTACCGCACCTATAATTATACCTGCCAAGGCAAATACACCCAGAATATTGGTAATTATATATTGGGGATTAACCATTTGAATCATTATAAGAGCATTAGACGCCTTATTATACACTATCTTATATAAATAATATAATATTATGTTTGAAACTAACGCTCCTATCAGGCCTATTATAATACCTTCTATAATAAAAGGCCATCTTATAAACCAGTCTGTAGCTCCAATATATTTCATTATTCCTATTTCTTTTCTTCTGGAATACAATGTTATTCTTATAGTATTTCCTATTAAAAATAAACAAACTCCAATCAGTATTATAAGTATAATGCTTCCTGCCCATTTTATAGTTCTACTTATAGCTATAATCTTATCTACAATACCTCTTCCATCTTGAATACTATATATGCCAGGCATACCCTCTATATTTTCAACTACTGTAGAAACAACTTCAGGTTCTTTAACCTTAATTATAAATGCACTAGGAATAGGGTTGTCCTTGTCTAACCCTTCTACAAGAGACTTATTTTGTTCTCCTAACTGACTTTTAAATTTATTCAATGCTTCAGATTTTGTTTCATAAGTCAACTTGACTATACCATCTATAGAATTAACTTTTTTTTCAATATTAGCTCTTTGAGATTTAGTTATATTGTCTTCAAGATAAACTTTTACCTCTACTTTTGATTGAACTTCCATTATGCCCTGCTTGATATTAAGCATTGCAAGTATAGCTATACCAAATATAAATAGTGTAGCTGCCACTGTGGCTGCTGCTGCTATGCTTATAGTCTTATTTCTATTTAAACTTCTAAAAGCATCTTTTATAAAAAAACTTATGGTACTAATCCTCATAATCGTATGCACCCCTTTGCTCATCTCTTACAATTATACCATTTTCTATTTCTATAACTCTTTTCCTCATGGAATTAACTATGCTACTTGCATGGGTTGCCATTAGTACTGTAGTTCCTGCATGATTTATATCATTTATGGTATCCATTATATCCATAGAAGTATCCGGGTCCAAATTTCCTGTGGGTTCATCTGCTATTAATATAGAAGGGTTGTTTACTATAGCCCTTGCCAAAGAAACTCTTTGCTGCTCGCCACCGGAGAGTTCATGAGGAAATGATTTATACTTGCTGGATAATCCCACTAAAGACAATACTACAGGTACTTTTTTTCTTATTTCCTTTAAAGGAGCCTCTATAACTCTCATTGCGAAAGCTACATTTTCATACACATTAAGTGTAGGTATTAACCTAAAGTCTTGAAAAACTACTCCTAACTTTCTTCTATAAAAAGGTATTTGCCTTCTCTTTAAATTTGTGACATTTATATTATTAACTATAATATCACCAGTTGTAGGTTGAATTTCTTTTAAAAGTGCTTTTACAAAGGTAGTTTTTCCAGCTCCGCTGGAACCTACCAAAAAAACAAATTCACCTTTTTCTATTTCTAAATTTATATTAGATAATGCAAATATGTTATTATTATAAACCATACTTACGTTTTTAAACTCTATCATGTAAACCTCCTATACTTAACATTTTCAAAAATTGTCACATTATAAAGTTTATTATATCATAAAGGTCCAAAAACCAAAATTGTAAAATTATTAACATTAAATAAATTATTAAAATGAAATTTACATTATATTTTAATATGCTCAATTAAAAAACGATGTTATAAAATTATATAGCATCGTTTTTATAATAATTTATTTTAAAGTCAATCCCTTTTTCACTGCTTTAACTATATCTTCTGCGGTTAATCCATAAGCTTTCAAAAGTTCAGCAGGCTTACCACTTTCTCCAAAAGTATCTTTTATCCCTACTCTTACCACAGGAGTAGGCAAATTTTCACTTAAAACTTCACACACTGCAGAACCAAGTCCTCCAATAATACTGTGCTCTTCTGCAGTTATAACAACCCCTGTTCCTCTGGCCTCATTTATTATCTCATCTTTGTCTATAGGTTTTATTGTATGTATATTTAAAACTGATACCTTTATACCTTCCTCAGCCAATATATTATAAGCCTCCAGTGCTGCGTCTACCATTATACCGGTAGCTATAATCACTGCATCTTTCCCTTCCCGCAGTTTTACTGATTTTCCAATTTCAAATTTATAATCCTTATTATCATTTATAACAGGCACTCCAGATCTTCCAAGCCTCACATAACAGGGACCCTTTGTCTCCACTATAGCTTTAATAGCCTCTTCTGTTTCTACAGCGTCACTTGGACAGATAACTGTCATGTTAGGTATACTCCTCATAAGGGATATGTCTTCCACAGACTGATGAGATGCTCCGTCTTCACCCACAGTAATTCCTGCATGAGTAGCACATATTTTAACATTTAAATTAGGATAACATATTGAATTTCTCACTTGTTCAAAGGCTCTTCCTGTAGCAAATATAGCAAAGGTACTTACAAAAGGTATTTTATCACAGGTGGAAATTCCTGCTGCCACTGCCATCATATTAGATTCAGCTATACCCATATCCATAAATCTTTCAGGATATGCCTTCCCAAAGTTGCATGTTTTAGTGGATTTAGAGAGATCTGCATCAAAAACCACTATTTTTTCATTTTTTTCTCCTAATTCCAATAATATTTTTCCATAAGCTTCTCTAGTTGCTATTTTATTTGACATTACTCTTCACCTCCCATTTCCCTTAAAGCTTTCTCGCACTGTTCTATATTAGGTGCCGTTCCATGCCAGCCCACCTGATTTTCCATAAAAGAAACCCCTTTACCTTTAATAGTACTACAAATTATCACAGTAGGTTTACCCTTAACTGATTTGGCTTCCTCAACTGCATCTATTAATTCTTTTAAGCTGTGACCATCTGCTTCTATAACATTCCAATTGAATGCTTTAAATTTATCTGAAATAGGATATGCAGACATTACTTCCTCACAAGGACCATCTATCTGAAGTCCATTGGCATCTACAAAAGCAGTTAGATTATCTAATTTGTAATGTGCTGCAGCCATAGCAGCTTCCCATACTTCTCCTTCTTCAAGTTCTCCATCTCCAAGTATGGCATACACTCTATAATCCTTATTGTCAATCTTGCCGCCTAATGCCATTCCTACTGCTGCAGATATTCCTTGACCTAAAGAGCCCGTGGACATGTCTATCCCAGGTACATCATTCATATTAGGATGACCTTGAAGCATAGAGCCTAACTTTCTAAGGGATTGAAGTTCATCTACATTAAAATATCCCCTTTCGGCAAGGGTACTATAAAGTGCAGGGGCCGCATGGCCTTTTGACAGTACAAATCTATCCCTATTTAAATCCCTAAAATTCTGTGGATTGATATTCATTTCATAAAAATACAAAACAGTTAAAATTTCCACTATGGATAAAGAACCTCCTGGATGTCCTGAACCAGCTTTAGTTAACATTTTTATTATATTTTTTCTTATAGACACTGCAATCTTCTCAAGTTTTTCTATATTTTTTTCCACAAACTTAACCTCCTAATAAACTAAAAACTTTTTATAGTTATTTTAACATAAAATTTTATTTTTATATACAAAAACCATACAAAACTTTACCCCTGTGGTTTAACACAGGGGTTTATATCGGTAAAGTTATTTATAAAATTAAAATTATTGGCACACAATTAATTATATATGAAGTATTTATTGAAGTCCAACACTTACTAAAAGTGCTCCATCTACTTTTTCCATGTCAACATCTGTCATATGGCCAATCTTTTCCTTCAATCTTCTTTTGTCTAAAGTTCTTATTTGTTCAAGTAATACTACTGAATCTTTGTTAAGTCCATAGGCTTCTGATGATATTTCCACATGTGTTGGAAGTTTTGCCTTATTTATCTGAGAGGTAATAGCTGCAACAATTACTGTAGGACTGTATTTATTGCCTACATCATTTTGTATTATTATAACAGGCCTTACCCCTCCCTGTTCAGATCCAACCACTGGACTTAGATCAGCATAAAATATATCTCCTCTTTTCACTATTGTTGTCATCTTGCAAATCACTCTCCGAAAGCTTCGCTTCATATTCTTTAAATTCTTTCATGTCACTTGCAAAGCCCATTTCTGCGAATTCAAGATTAAGCTGCGCCATTTCCCTATACCCTTTTTCCATTTCTGATATTTTATTTAACCTTTTTTTCTCACTAATATATAATATGATAACTTCCCTAATAAATTCACTTCTTTTTTTGCAATCTTCTTTGAGTGCCTTGTTGAATTCATTATATAGTGTTTCTGAGAGGTTTATTACTAATCTCTTTGAAGTTGACATATACAAATTAATACCTCCTATTACCCTAAGCGAAAGATATATACAAACCAATTATATTACCAAATCTATAATTGTGTCAAAGAAATTATCTATAATTTCATCATTTTTCTACTTGTAATTTTTTACATAGGGCTTTTTATCTTCATAAATATTTAATATAATCTTTTATACGTCTCTATTTAAGCATATTATAATTTATTATGTAAAATTTTAGATATTAATTTATGTATATATGTATTTACTTTCAAATTATAAAAATACACATCTTCCTAGTATAAAATAAACTGTAATAAAACTTATACTACATAAAAATTTGTATTTATATATTCCAGATAAATTTTTTATTCTACTAATTAATTATTATATTATATATTATACCAACTTTCAAATTTATATTCACAACTCTACAATATATACTTCAAGCCACTTTAATTCTGCTAAAAGAAATGATACAGTTTCTTGACACATAAAATGTAATTATTTCAATAATTGTATTTCACAAAACAATTGTTTTAAAGACTATATGCAAGTATTATTATCTTCAGTGACATAACCTAAGAATCACTTGATATTACATAATTTTTAATCTTAACTACCTCCCCTCCCTTTATATATAATTTTGGAACTCTTCTACCTATCATGCAAAGCACTTCATAACTTATGGTTCCAGTGATTTCAGCTATATCATCTGCATTAAATTTTAATCCATCCTTTTCACCTATAAGTACAACCTCATCTCCTATATTAACTTCACCTACATCTGTTACATCTACCATGCATTGATCCATACATATATTTCCTACTACTGGAGCAAATTTCCCATTAATTATAACCTTTGCTTTGCCGAATAACCTTCTAGTGTATCCATCTGCATACCCTAAAGGTAATGTGGCTATTACACTTTTTCTATCACATTTAAACTTTCTTCCATATCCAATATAACTTCCTGGTTCTAGTACTTTTACATAAACTACGTTAGCTTTTAAAGTCATTATGGGTTTTATACTTAAATTATTCTTGTCTACTTCCATAGAAGGATAATACCCATACATTATTATACCAGGTCTAACTAAATCACAGTAAGTATCAGGCAATTCCATTATAGCTGCACTATTTGATATAGTTCTCATATTTATTTTCACATTTTTCTTTACTAATTCCTCATATAATAATTTATACTTTTCAAATTGTTCACAGCTATATGCCTTATCTATTTCATCTGCTGTAGAAAAATGTGAAAATAAACTCTGTATTTCTATATTGGGCAATTTACTTATTTTACTTATCTCTTCTACACTATTTGGGTCTATGGAAAATCCTATTCTACCCATTCCCGTATCTAGTGCAATATGTACTTTTATTTTTTTATCCTTACTTTCAGCTAATTTAGATAACTTACTAGCATAACTATAAGAAGGTACTATAGGTTCTATATCATAATCCATTATTTCATCTAAAAATGCATGTGGTATTATACCAAGCACCATTATAGGAACTTTAATTTTATTTTTTCTAAGCTCTATTGCCTCATCTAAAATTGCTACAGCAAGTCTACTTATTCCATTTTCTAGTAACACTTTTGCAATTTCTACAGCTCCATGACCATAAGCATCAGCCTTAATGACACCTATCAATTCCTTATTTCCTATTTTAGATTTTATTTGACCTATATTATATACAAGGTTATCTAAGTTAATCTCTTCCCATACAGGTCTATACTTTTGAAACATAATATACCATCCCATCCATTATAATTTTATTTAGTAGATTAATAAGAAACAGTTTTTATAAAAAAATAAAAACATACTAAAATTATATACCTTTTTTATTATGAATGTGAATATATTATGGGAATTAAAAAATGCCTAAATAAAAACTAATTTGTGTTGAACACATCTTCTCCCAATTCTGGATTAGCTTTAAAATCAGTATAATGTACTTTTATTCTCTCCTTTCCATCAGAATCATATATTATCAAATATGTGGGAATACTACCTTTTACATTTACATATAATTCTGCCTTATTTATACTTTTATTGTTCCCTGGTATATCCAAATGTATAACTTGATACTGCTGGTTATCTATATTCTGAAATGAATTTTCAATTTTTTCATTAGTGTAAATTAATGATATATATTGATCTATAAAGCAAAATTTGAACAGGCTATTAAAATTTTTATTATAATTATATATATTCCCGCTTCCAATACGTTTTGCAACTATCTTATTTTGTTTATAAAAGATTATTTCATCTTTTCCCAAATCTAATCTATCACCATATTTAACATGATAAAACTGTTTTCCACTATAATTTATTTCCTGTTTAGCATTTTTTATGGACATATTTACATTACAGCTATAACTGTTTAAATCCTTTAAATAGTATATTATCTCTTCCGTATTTCTGGTATTTTTATTACAAGATGAAAAAAATATAATTAAAGCAAAAGACATAATTCCTAGGACTAGCTTTTTTGTCACTTTGCACCTCCACATTTCACAGTTTTTCACTACTAATCTATTCTATTATGTCTCCCTATATTACTTTTTTCATTTAATGCTTTAGTTTAAATTACTCTGTTAATTCCTTTATAGAAAACGGCAATTCTTCTAAAATATGACTTGCATTTACACAAAACATACTTTGAGATAATTTGTCTCCACAATATCCATGTACAAATGCTGCAGCACATACTGCTTGAAAAAGACTATACCTTTGAGC
This sequence comes from Clostridium kluyveri, assembly GCF_001902295.1. NCBI lineage: Bacteria > Bacillati > Bacillota > Clostridia > Eubacteriales > Clostridiaceae > Clostridium > Clostridium kluyveri. The sequence continues at coordinate 4,201,259 of NZ_CP018335.1, forward strand.
TATAAAAGAAGCTATTATTCCTGTTAAACAGTCTCCCATACCTCCCGAAGCCATTGATGAATTTCCTGTAGAATTCACAGCTACCACATTTCCATCTGTAACAATTGTGTTGTATCCTTTTAAAAGCAATATTACATTTTTTTCTTTCGCAAACTTTTTTGCCACCTCAATTCTATTTTCTTTTATATATTCAATATCTAAACCAGTAATTCTAGACATTTCTCCTAGGTGAGGAGTTATGATTACAGAACATTTTTTACTTTCTAAAATATGAAGATTTCCACTCAAAACATTAATTCCATCTGCATCTATTACTACGGTTTTTGTAAAATTTTTTATAATTTTTTCTAATAAATTTAATGTGTTCTTATTAGTTCCCATACCAGGGCCTATTGCAATAACATCACTTTTTTCTATAGTTTTTTCTAAGTTTGTGGTTTCATTTAAATCCACGGTCATACCTTCTATAAGTTTTGAGCTAAGTATGGATCTAACATCTTCGTAACAGCCTAGAGTAACAAGTCCTGCCCCACTCTTTATAGCCCCTTCTGTACATATATAGGCGGCCCCCGTAAATCCCATAGAACCCGCTATAATAAATACTCTTCCATAATCCCCTTTATGGGAAAATTTATTTCTTTCTTTTAAAATTTTCTTAATAAAATCTCTGTCAATAATAAAATAATTCAGACTAAATTTTTCAACAACTGCTTTAGGGATTCCTATATCCTCAACTAATATTTTCCCGGTAAATTCATGACTTCCATATGTCAGAAATCCTTTTTTATATAATTGAAAAGTTACGGTTACATCGGCCCTTACACAATTTCCCAGAACTTTTCCCGTGTCTCCATTAAATCCTGAAGGAACATCTATAGAAATTATATATTTGCTATTTTCATTTATCAAAGATATAACAGAACTTTGTATTCCTACTATTTCTCTGGAAATTCCTGTTCCAAACAATGCATCAATTGTAACATCACTTTTTTGTATACATTTTTTAAGAGTATCAATTTCTTCTTGAGAATTCAATTTATATATGTTCAATCCCAAGTTCTTTAAAATAGTATAATTAACTTTACAGTCTTCACTCATGCCCTCTTCTTTCCCTACTAAAAACACTTGTACTTTTTTATTTAGATTGTAAAGATGTCTTGCTACAGCAAATCCATCTCCACCATTATTACCCCGGGTGCATATTACACAGAAAGAATTGCAATTTGTTAAATCTATATTTTTAATTACCTTAATTGCTGCATTTTCCATCAAAACAATACCAGGTATTTTAAATTGATTTATAGCATAATTATCTATATCTCTAGATATCCTTACAGTCGCTATCTTCAATTTTATCAACCTCCATTATGGCATAAGCTATAGCATTATCTACTCCATGAGATATGCTTAAATGGATTTTATAATTTCCATACTTATTTGCCATTAATTTAGCTTTTCCCTTCAACACTACCGTTGGCCTTCCAGAAGCAGTTCTGTCTATTTCTATATCTTTAAAGTCAAAGCCTCTAAATCCACTACCTAATGATTTTACAACAGCTTCCTTTGCTGCAAACCTACCTGCAACAAATTCAGGTCTTAGATTTCTATTTTTAAGATACTCTATTTCGTTTTTGCTAAAAATCCTATCTATAAAAGTATTATGTTTTTCGATAGCCTCTTTAATTCTCCTAATTTCAACTATATCTACTCCAACACCAAATATCAAATACAATACACCCCCAGAGCAATTTTAAAATTATACTATTATATCTTATATTACATTTATTTATCGATACAGTAAATACTAAATTAGGTCCAATTGAAACTAAATTATATCAACTTTTCATGTTTTTACATAATTAAAAAAGAGGATTTCTCCTCTTTTTTATTAAATTTAATATGCTGCTATATATCTTACTTCTCTTTCAAAATCTAAGATATATCTATCTACATAATCACCTGCTATATCAACTAAATGTAATGGTGATACCTTATTCTCATATAATAATCTTATTAGATTATGTACTTTATGCCTATATGGACTTATATGTTCTATGCAATCTCTCTGTACATTCACTAATTCTTCATTTAATATATCCTGTCTCTCTACCTCTATTCCATAGGATTGAACTTCTATTGACTCTTTTTCATAAGTGATAATTGTCTTTCCCTTAAGTAATCTATAAAAATATACATATTTTGTATTTTCTACTACCTCAGTGGAAATAAAATTCTCTACTACCATAAACCAATACCTCCCCATAATTATTTACAGCAATGATATTATTAAAATTATATTAACATATACTATAAAAAAAATGTGTCAGTTCATAGATTAATACAATTATAAATTATCCCTTATATATGACAATAAAAATCTTCTACCTACGGTTATATAAGAATATATATACTTATATACAACTTATTAACAATTTTTATTAACCAATATTGTCGAAAATTTAATCATTTTGACTTTCTGTTTTTTATAAATTTAAAGCAATATTATGATTAAACTGATTACTTTTACTTTAACTTATACATAATTAACTGATTTTTCCCAGCTTTAACCACTTTACCTTCATTATATTTTATATCTTTAATGATTTCTGAATTTGTTATAATAATTGAGGTTATAAGAGAATATCCCTTTTCTTCTATAAATTTTCTATCTAATTTTATTATAGGCTCTCCTACTTTTACATGCGTACCTTCTTCTACTAGCCTTTCTAATCCTTCTCCATTTAATTCTACAGTATCAACGCCCACATGTACTAATATTTCAGTTCCATTTTTTAAAACCATTCCAAAGGCATGATCTGTCTTAAGTATAAGAATTACAGTTCCATCTGCAGGAGCCAAAACTATATCCCCAGTAGTATCAATTGCAACACCATCCCCCGCCATTTTTCCTGAAAATATTTGATCTGGCACTTGTGATAAATCTATTATTTCTCCATCAATTGGGGCAGTTAATTCAAAATTTTTCTTTAGAAAATGAAACATGCTTTAATCACTCCCAATATATTATTTTTATAATTTCATAATTTTATTATACTCAATTATAATGCATATTAATATACCGTGAGGATTAAAATTAAAATATATTTTTATCTACAGAATCTATGTTTACCTATAATTTTAATAAGAGGTCTTGACCATATCCATGAGCTAGTAGCAGTGGAAGGATTAAAATAATATATTGCTCCCTCTGAAGGATCCCACCCATTTAAAGCGTCTCTGGCAGCATTTATAGAATTTTGTTCCATATTAGCATGTACCTGGCCATCTACCACAGCAGTAAATGCTCCTGGTTGATAAATTACTCCTGCCAAGGTAGATGGAAATCTAGGATCTCTGGTTCTATTTAAAATTACAGCTCCAACCGCAACTTGCCCCTCATAAGGTTCTCCTCTGGCTTCACCATTTATCAATCGTGCCAGCAGCATTACATCCTGATTATTACTTCCGGATGATCCACTACTTACATTTATAGCTAATGCCGACAAAGTAGCATCTCCTACTACTCCATCCACATTTAATCCATTTTTAGATTGAAAATACCTCACAGCAGTATAAGTTTGATATCCATAAATTCCATCTACGCTTCCATTATAATATCCCCAATCTCTAAGCTTTGTCTGTATTTTTATAACTACGTCTCCCCTTGAGCCATAATAATAAGCTATGGCTTTTACTGCATTTCCATAGGGGAGTAAAAACAAAGAAGTAGATATATATGTAAATATTATAATAAATACTAGTATTAATTGTATTTTAAACCTCATAATTTTCTTGCCCATACAACCATCTCTCCTTTTGAAATTTTATTATGTAAATTTAGTTTGCTCACATGTATAGTAAAAAATACATAAAAAAATACTATTAATTTCACTATCCTAGTGATCATTAATAGTATTTTTAAAAAATTTGAATAATAATATTGATTACCCTACCTTTCTCAACCTCTTCTTCCAATTAGGTATTAGTATATCCTCTACTATATCATTCATTATTACTATGCCACAAAGCTTTCCCTCATCATCTAATACCGGTAATGAAAAAAGATTATATTTTGAGCAAATTTCTATAGCTTTATCTATATTTTCATTATGATTTATGGTAGATACACTGCGTTCCATTATATCCTTCAAGCTATCCTCAAAATTTGATAATATCAAATCCTTAAGTGATACCACTCCTTGAAGTTTTTGTTTATCATCAATAATGTATATATAATATGATACCTCATCTTCCGGTTTAATTTCCTTTAAAAGTTCAATGGTTTCCTTAACTGTTATATTTATATTAAAAGAAATGAAATCTTTATTCATTATACTTCCCACAGTCTCTTTTTTATAACCCATAAGCTCCTTTACTTCTTCTAAGTCTTCTTTTTTCATATTGATAAGTATCTTTTCAACAGTTTCCTCATCAGCTTCCTCTAAGATGTCCGCTATTTCATCATTGGGCATATTATACAATACTTCATCCCTTTTAGATTGACTTAAATTCTCAAGAATGTCCACTTGTATTTCAGGAGCTATTTCTTCTAAAGTATCTGCAGCTAAATTTTCATCTAAGCTTTCAAAGACTCTTTTCCTGTAGTTTATATCCATATCTTCTAATATATCCGCCAAATCTGCCGGATGAAGTTTAGATAATTTCTTATAAGGTATACACAACTTAAGATTATTATCTATAACCTCTAAAGATTCTACATTATTCCATATTATTAAGCTGTCTTCAGGTTTTTTACCAAATAATTCATAACACTTTTTTACAAACTTCTCAATGCCAAATCTTCTACCTAAAGCTAAAACTCCCGTATCCACAGCTACAACTCTATACTCTCCTGCTATTTCTGTAATTCTTATGTCATTTACCTTTACAAGTTTTTTGCCATTAATATCTACTATCTGTTTATCTAATAAATGCTTTGACAAAAGGTAAGAATATTTTTGAAGTATTATTTCTCTTATTCCCTCTCCTTTTATTATTACCTTGTCATTATCTTCATAAAAATTTATATTTTTGCACTCACAATTATATACTTCTGACTTTTTTTTTACCTTATACCCTATAGCCCTTGGTATTCCATCATCAACGGATACATAAATATCACATAGCCTTCCTACGTATTCATTAAATTCGTCATAGATCTTCCTGTAGAGAATTTTACTCAAAAAGAAGCTAGATAATTTTTTCATAAATATTCCTCCTCCAATATACAGAGAAATATTTCATATAAATTAACATGACTACTTATTTAAAATAATTCTCTATATATTTTGAAATTTTTGTTTTAAGATACACCGACCTCCATAAGGTCCGTTTTCCATTTAACACACCACCTAAATTAAAAAATTTAAATATATGCAAATAAAATAAATTAAAAAAAGCCCTAGAGGGCCTTATTAAACTAAAACTTTTAAATCGTCTGAGTTTTAGCACTATATAGCTTTAGACTAAATTTTGTCCAGCTACATTAAGTAAAACCTTAATTCGGTAATACCTGTTGACCCATTGGCATCTCTCGATGTTTCCGGGCAGTAGCATATATCTATATAGGAGCCTCACCTAACATAATAGAAATATATAATTTTATTCTATACTATAATTATATTACAAATTCATTGAAATGCAACACTAAATATAAAATTTATTTATATTTACCTATTACATAAATTTATTTTAAATTTACTCATTATAATGGCATATATCATAATATAACTTCAATTATCTTAAAAAATAAATATTAATTTAACCAAGTATTGCATTCTTCTTAACTTTATTCAATGCATAAATTAATGCTAGAATCCAGAATATATCTCCAACTATATTTTCTGCTAAAATTCTTACACCTACAATCCATAATATAAATTCTATTACAGTTACAGAAGCTGCTGTCAATACTAAATATATGCCTAATCCACTGCTGCTTTTCTTATTAACAAACCCTATAATAAAGAATATTATTAAAGTATTAAATACTATGTATGTCCAATATACATATATATGTTGTAAAAAAACTAATGTGTATACAGATTCTTTTACACTCTGTAATACAACCTTACAATTATACATAATAAAAACATACATCAATGTCAAAACTATGGATATTATGAATATATAATAAAATTTAATATTATTTTTTCTTATAAAAATATACAATATAGTGAACGCCATTATAGGAACCGCAATCAAATTTAAAAAAAAAGGAATCTTAAGCATATATAGATATTCCATATTGGTAGCAAAAAGCATAATCAGTATTGAAATATACCTAAATATCATAGCTGTAATAACAATAAAACTTATTGCTTTTATTTTATAAGGTAAGAACTTAATCCAGGCCAATCCCTGAATTAGCAATAGAAATATAATAGGTAATAGAAAAATATAAATTGCCATGGGTCCTCCTTGTTCTTAGTAGTATCCTAAATTATATTTATTATTATTACCTTATTCATATTACTATTTTAAGTAAAAACTTATTCAAATTATAATTTATCCTGTATTCCCAAAACTTCTAATCCACCTTTTATACACTCTACCATAAGTGGAAAATCCGGTCCCCTTTCTCCATCTATATCCGTTACTATACCTTCGTCACAATATATTTCTATTTTATTTGACTTAAAATATAAAAGACCTGATGTATTTTCCAGATGATCCCCTCTCAACATTTTTATAAAGAGGGCAATAGTATCTTTTATCATTCCTGCCTTTATTATAATTATATCTAAAAGTCCATCATCTATCTCAGCTTTATATGCAAATTTAAGATTACCTGCTGTCTGACCATTAAATATGAGCATCAGATACATATTCCCATCAAAAACCGCATTTTCAGATTTCACTCTTACTTTCAATTTTCTAAGATTAGTAAGTTGTTCTAATCCCTTTACGTAGTAGGCTAACTTTCCAATTGTATTTTTTAAATTCACATCTGTTTTTTGAGATACATCTGTAAATAAACCTGTACTAGCTACATTTATAAAATACTTATCATTTACTTTTCCTAAATCCAACTTTTTAGGAATGCTATTTACTATTTGTTCACAGGCCTCTTCAATATTTTCTGGCATACCTATAAATTTGGCAAAATCATTAGCGGTACCTACAGGAAGTATAGCTATAGGTATATTTATATTTAATCTTTTCATGTGGTTTACAGCAGTATCTACTGTTCCATCTCCTCCAGCCACCAATATATATTTATAGCTTTTATCTATATCTTTGAAAGCTTCTTTCATATCAAATTCAAAACTAACTCTAAAAGGTATTATTTGATATCCATATTTTTGATGTATTTTAATAACGTTTTCTATATTATATACTATAGTTTTTTCTCCAGAATACGGATTATAAATAAATTTTACTTTATTCATATTGAACTCTCCTAAATGATCAAGTTTCTAACTAAATTTCAAAATTATAATTATTATTCCTAGAACTCTAGTCTAAATATTAAAATTTAGGCTCTATAACTAAAATAAAACTTTATTGTTAAATATATGACGTAACATAATTATATCACCACGAATAATAAATCCACAAGATTAGTTGTAATTCTTGTGGACTTATTTACAAATTGTTAATCTCTAAAATTGTGAATTATCTGGCTGAGATATACTGCTTAAAGCATCTCCAGCCTGATTATTGGATCTAGGATTTACTGCCAGATCACCTAGAGATACTATGCCAACTACATTATTATTTTCTACTACCGGAACCCTTCTTATCTGCCTTTCACTCATTATTCTAGAAACATCTTTAACATCCATATCCGGCGATGCTGTTACTGGATTTGATGACATGATATCCCTTACTGTTTTAGAATTAGGAGCAGCTTTATTTCCCACGGATCTTATAGATATATCCCTATCTGTTAAAATTCCTATAATCTTTCCTTGTTGACATACTGGCAGAGAACCTATATTATTCTCCATCATAACTTGTGCTGCCTTATCTACAGTATCATCAGGATTTAAACTAGCTACCGACTTAGTCATTACATTTTCAACCTTCATTATAACACCTCTTTAAATTTTGGATTTCAAAAATTATTATTTCCTAATTTAAAGAGCTATATTACTTATAAATACTGGTACTTTTATGCTTCTTGTATATGTAAATTGAAGTAAAAGCTATAATAAACAGGATTATTACAGGTATTATAAATTTAAAGGAAAAAGGACTTCCCAGATGTTTTCCCATTAAAGAATAAGCTATAATTTCCGGAAAAACCCCTATTAAAGTTCCTAAGATAAAATCTCTATATTTAATTTTTGTGAGTCCTGCACTATAACTTAAAGGATCATATGGAAATATAAAGCACAACCTCATCATAGTCATAATCTTAAAACCATATTTCTCTATATTTTTATTTAACTTTAAAGCCTTTCCTTTCAAACACTTGTCTACAAATGAACGTCCTAGAAACCTAGCTAAAAAGAAAGCTATTGTGGCAGAACCAAAACATCCAATCATACTCAATAACACGGCTGCATAATAATTAAAAATATTCCCTGCAATAATAGACATCAAAGATGCAGGTATTACAAATACTACGGGCCTTAACATATAAATTAAAAGAAAAATTAGAACCGAGAGTCTCCCATAACTTTGTATATAAATTTTAATACTTTCTATATTTACACAATGCAAATGTTTTTTATATTTAAATATCATAACTATAATTAGTATAATTAACAAAATATTTACTGCATATTTTAAAATACTTTTTTTATTATATATCATAAATTTTAAATTATCCTTCTAACAAAAATTAATCTTAATAGAACTGCACTATTTTTGTAAATAATGTCAATATGTATGTATATAAATATACTATATATTATATTTTACTTAACTAATTTATTAAAATGAGTTATAATTAGCTTATGTAATTATATACTTTTTACTCATTTAAAACAATAAAATATTTTTTATTTTAAGGAGTGATTACAATGGCTAAAATAGCCAAAAGTTCTGTGCCTAATGTATTCACATTTACTAATCTTAGTTGTGGTGTAATGTCTTTAATGATGTCTTTTGAAGAAAATTATATATGGGCTGGTGTATTTATATTACTTGCATGTTTAGCCGATAGATACGATGGACGAATTGCCCGATTTTTAAAGGTTTCTAGTAATTTAGGTAAAGAATTAGATTCTCTTGCGGATCTGGTTTCATTCGGCGTAGCCCCTTCAGTACTGGTTTTTAATATTTACAATTTTTCCCAATTGGGACTAATAGGGTATTTATTAGTGCTATTGTTACCAATATCTGGTGCTTATAGATTGGCAAGGTTTAATGTTACTGACTTTGAGGGGGAATTTTTAGGTATTCCTATAACTTTTACAGGTATGTTTATATCCCTCTATTGTTTACTTACTTTAAATCACCCTCTCCCTTCTGAAATTACAATTTTACTTATTGTAGCACTTTCTTACCTTATGATATCCAATTATAAATTTAAAAAAGTTTAATATCATAAAAAGATATATACCTTTGTTATTCTATATAAAAGATTAGGTGAAACACTCTATGCCTAATCTTCCTTTATATCATCACCATCATCACTATCTTCTAAATCATCTAAACTATTCAAAAATAATTCCTCATTTATTTCAGTTTCTATGTATTCAACCATCATTTTTCCCTTCATAATTTCATCTCTTATTTTACAATATTCCACATATCCTCCTGTAGATTTTTCCAATGTATTTAACACTTTATCAATTATATCACCCACCTTATTTGCTCTATGCAGTGCATCTTTAATATCTTTTTTATGAGATACCGCCATAGAATTCATCTCTCCAGCACCTCCTATAAGCAGTCTATAGTTATTTGATAATTTAGATAATAAATCTGTCAGATTATTTATATCACAATAATACTCCTCCATTAATTTTCTATGAGACACATTTATCACCCTATCTTAAATTTATCATATATAATTTATCTAAACATTGTAATTAACTTATATTTTCTAATGTATATCATCTATATTACTATATTACTATTTAATAAAAATCATGCTAACAAAGGGAGAAATTTTCAATACTATATAACAAAATGAAAAACACATTAAACTATTAAATATAAATCCATAATTTAATGTGTTTTATAACAATAATATTTTTAATAAATCTTAAAGTTTACAACTGAATCTTTGTTCAAATTGAGCTGTTAATTCTTCCCTAAATTTAGGATGTGCAATTTTTATAAGCTCCTTGGCTCTTTCTCTTATGGATTTACCCTTGAGAAGTGCAATACCATATTCTGTAACAACATATTGAACATCATATCTTGAAGTAGTAACTCCTGCTCCTTCAGTTAAAATAGGAACTATTCTTGAAATTTTGCCGCCAGCTGCAGTAGATGGTATAGCAAGAATTGATTTTCCTCCGTCAGCCATGCTAGCTCCTCTCATGTAATCAACTTGTCCACCTACACCGCTTATCTGTTTAAAACCTACACTTTCAGCACACACTTGTCCTGTAAAATCCACTTCTACACAGGAATTTATACATACCATTTTGGAATTTTGCATAATAACCTTAGGATCATTTACATAATCTACAGGATATCCTTCTACCATAGGATTGTCATTTATGAAATCATATAATTTCTTAGTTCCCATTAAGAATGTAATGATTATCTTTCCTGGGTGAATAGACTTTTTCTTATTTGTAATTACCCCTGCCTCAACCAACTCCACAACACCATCGGATATCATTTCTGAATGTATACCCAAATCCTTTTTATCCTTCAAGAATAAAAGTACTGCATCTGGAATAGCTCCTATTCCAAGCTGAAGAGTAGAACCATCTTCCACAAGAGATGCACAGTATTTTCCTATTGTTTTCTCTACTTCTCCTATTTTAGGCGGAGTCAATTCTAGAATTGGTCGTGAACTCTCTACTATGTAATCCATATCAGAAATGTGTATAAAATTGTCCCCTAAAACTCTTGGCATCTGATCGTTTACTTCTGCAATTATAAGCTTTGCAGACTGTACCATTGCCTGTGAATAATCAGTTGATACTCCAAAACTACAGTATCCATGACTATCCGGTTTACTTACATGAATAAAAGCTACATCTGCATTTATATACTTTTGTTTTAATAATTTTGGTATTTCATAAAAAAAGCATGGAGTATAATCTGTTCTATTACAATTAACTGCTTCCTTTGTACCTCCACTTACAAAGAAAGTATTTCCATGAATATACTTTTCTGATTCCGGATCAGTATATATATCATTTTTATAATTAAGTATAAGATTGTGTATCTTTACACTCTTATACTTTTCCTTATTTGCAGCCAAGGCATCTAAAAGTGTAAGAGATGCTCCACAAGCATTGCCTAAAATTATACTATCTCCACAGCTTACTTTAGATACAGCTTCGTCTGCACTAACAACTTTACTTTTATAAAGATCCTGCCAATTTTTAAAAACCATTCTAAAAACCACCTTTCAAAATTTTTATTAATTAATTTTTAAATAAAAACACCTTCCTCATTTTATGAGCAGGTGAGAATATGGATATAATTACTTGTTAAAATAATAACAACACCTTGCAAAAAATACCTGTTGAATTTTATAAAAATACATTATAAAGTGCCTATTATCTTATTATGAGTATAATATACATATTCTTAAAAGTCAATATATTTTTTATTTACTTAATTTATAACATATTGCAACCCACACAACTGTAAAAATGCATTTATTTTATAATTTAATTCTACAAAGTACTCATTTAAATTATACCACAATATAGACTAATTGTTACTATAAATTATACATTATTAACTATAAAAACAACTGCCTCCTATAAATTCTCTTAAAATAGAATTGTCAGGAACAAATTTTAAATCTACAGATTTAAAAAAGTGCAAGAAACTTTTAAGTCTTAGTGCCTCATAATATACAGGGCTGGAACTTTTTATTTTTGTTAATTCCTTCAATGCATAATTTTTCAATACACAAAGTTCATACACCAGCGTAGAATTAAACATAATATCCGCATTTTCCTGAAATACAAATATATTTTTTTCTTCTCCTCTTCTTATGGAAGGCCACATTTTCAAAGTATCTTCTCCACTAAATGATCTATAAAAAGAATCCCTTACTATTCTTCTTATTATCCTCACGTCCGTAGTAGCTATTCTATTGTGATTGTCCACATTCAATTGTGTAAGAGCACTTATATATATTTTAAACTTGTTTTTTGCAGCTATTGAAGAAGTTAATATTTCATTCAGCCCATGTATTCCTTCAATTACAATCACTCCATTTTGTGGAAGTACTATTTGTTTTCCCTTCCATACCCTTTTCCCTTCTTTAAAATCAAAGGAGGGAATTTCAATTTTCTTACCCTTCATAAGGAATTCCAAGTGTTCATTAAAGAGTTTCAAGTCCAGAGCATATATGGCTTCAAAATCATAATTACCATTTTCATCTTTAGGAGTATGCTTTCTGTCTACAAAATAGTCATCCAAAGAAATTGGAACCGGTTTAATTCCATTTACTCTCAGCTGTATAGAAAGTCTTTTTGCAAAGGTAGTTTTTCCAGAGGAACTTGGACCTGCAATTAATACAACCTTTATTTCACTTCTATCAGATATCATATCTGCTATATATGCAATTTTTTTCTCATGGAGTGCTTCAGCTACCCTTATCATATCTATAATTTCATTGCTTTCTACTTTATCATTTAGAGAGCCCACATTCCCTACATCTAGTATATTATCCCACTGCTTGGTTTCATAAAATATATTACTCAATTTTTTATATTCCAAAAATTCAGGTAGATTATAGGGATCTGACTCTACAGGATATCTAAGTATAAATCCTGAATCATAATACATAATATCATATAGTTTTAATATGCCTGTAGAAAATGCCATGGAACCATAAAAATAATCGTACCTTCCATCCAATTCATATAATTTTACTTTTTCTGCATTTACATGCTTTAAAAGCGTTATTTTATCTTCCATATTGTAACTTCTAAAAATTTCTATGGCTTCCTCTTTTTTTATCTCGACTTTTCTTATATACATATCTTTTTTTATTATTTCATCCATTTTATCCTTTATAAGTTTTATATCTTCCCTGGAAAGTGGTGTATTTTTATGAATCTCTCCAAATATACCCTTACTTAGCGAATGCTCTACAACTACCCTAGCTTCCGGAAATAAATCGTATACAGCTTTAATAAGCACAAACTGAAGTGTCCTTATATAAGCCTTGTTGCCCAATGGATCCTTTATATCCACAATTTCAAATATCCCAGATTCCTGCAAGGAATTGGTAAATTCATAATACTTTCCATTTACTTTAGCTAGCACTATAGGTATATGACAGATATCATAATTATCTTTAAATATTTTATACAGACTAGTTCCAAATGGAACTGCTATATCTTTACCATTTAATTTTAATTTTAACATATCATTCTGTTCCCTGTGTAAAAAGGGTTTGATACACTTATCCTTTAACTGAATATCTTTATTACCCATATAAACTTCAACTCCTTTAGTAATATATTATACTTCATATTTAATTATAATTGTGTTAATTTTACTTATAATTTTCTGTATTAAATGTAAAAATATAATTAACTATAAAATTTTAGAAGGTGATACTTTATGTTTACAATACTTTTTAGAACTATTATCTTATATTTACTGGTAGTTGTATCCATGCGTCTTATGGGTAAAAAACAAATAGGTGAAATGGAGCCTTTTGAACTATCTATAGCAATAATGATATCAGAATTGGCCTCTCTTCCAATGCAAGATACCAGGGTGTCCATAACTCATGGCATAATACCCATAATAACACTTTTAATGATGCAGACTTTAATGGGCTTATGCCAGCTAAAAAGTGAAAAAATGAGATTAATTTTTAGTGGAAAACCCAGTATATTAATTGAAAAGGGAGAGTTAAACTTAAGAGAATTAAAAAACGAAAAATTTAATATGAATGATTTGATAGAAGAACTTAGAATGCAAGGATATTATAATTTAGCTGATGTGGAATATGCAATACTGGAAACCAGCGGACAACTCTCAGTTATACCTAAAACAGAAGCTGCCCCTGTAACCAGAGCAGACCTAAAAATAAAATCTACTCAGGATACTTTACCTATAACCCTAGTATTAGATGGAAAAATAAATTTAAAAAATTTGATCAAGGCAAACAAAACTGAAGACTGGCTATATAATATGCTGAAAAAAAATAGTATATCTTCTACAAAGGATATATTAATAGCTCTTCTAGATTCAAAGGGAAAGTTTTATTATCAATTAAAAGAAAAAAGTAGCTAGGATGTGATTAAATGAAAAATACAATAATATCTTTCTCCATATTTATTTTAATGCTATTTTCTATAATATTCTCAATAAAATATTTAAATAACACCTGTATAAAATTACAAAATTTAAATGTTAAAATAGAGCAAGCTATTCAAGCAAATGACTGGGAGGAATCCTATAAAAATTCTGAACATCTTATGGCAGAATGGAAAAAATATTCATCAAAGTTATCTATCTTTTCAAACCATCATGAAATTGATGACATTAATAATGAACTGTGGAAACTTATTCACTATACAACATACAAAAATAAAGAAGAGGCTTTAATTTCTGTAAATATAATAAAAAATTCAATTTACAGTATACTTCATATGCAGCAATTAAATATAGAAAATTTATTCTAGTAAATGTATTATATTGATATTGTAGTAAAAATAAATTATTTATGATATACTATAAGTGTATATATTATATATTTATAGTATATTGTTTAATGTATAGCATATACTTAATATCATAAATAACCATGAATATTAAATTAAAAAAATTTTAAAGATTAGATTATGGAAAATAATAAATATTAATGTATAATGGAAATTGGTTATTAACAGTATTAGCATTTAAAATAACATTAAGAATATATATTTTAAAAAAGGCATCTTGAAACAAATAAATAGTTGATATGAGAATCTATTTTACACAATAATGTTTAAAGATAGACTTATTATCTTGCAATTATTATTTACTCTAAGATACCTAAAATATTTTATTATTGAAAGGGTGGAATAAGAAATGGCATTAGTTACTACTAAAAAAATGTTTGAAAAGGCTTACAAAGGACATTACTCAATAGGTGCATTTAACATCAATAATATGGAAATAATTCAAGGGGTGGTAAATGGGGCTAAAGCTAAAAATTCTGCTGTTATCCTGCAATGTTCAGCAAGTGCAATGAAATATGCAGGACCAAAATATTTAAAAGCTATGGTAGATGCTGCTGTAGAGGATACTGGAATAGATATTGCCCTCCATTTAGATCATGGTCCAGATTTTGAAACTGTAAAATTGTGTATAGAAACAGGCTTTACCTCTGTTATGTTTGATGGTTCACATTTAGACTATGAAGACAATGTATCTCAAACCAAACAAGTAGTGGAATATTCCCATTCTCACGGGGTAGTAGTAGAAGCAGAACTTGGTGTACTTGCAGGAATTGAAGATGAAATATCTGCTTCAGATCATATATATACAGATCCAGAACAAGCTATAGACTTTGTAAATAGAACAGGTGTAGATTCTCTAGCTATAGCCATAGGAACATCCCACGGAGCTTTTAAGTTCCCTCCAAACTTTAAACCTAAATTAAGATTTGATATATTAGAAAAAATACAGAAAAACCTTCCGAACTTTCCTATAGTTCTCCATGGAGCTTCAGCTGTAGATCCTAAAGCTGTAGAAACTTGTAACAAATATGGTGGAAACATAGCTGATGCCAAAGGAATCCCTATAGATATGCTTAGAAAAGCCTCTAGCATGGCTGTATGTAAAATAAATATGGATACAGACCTTAGGTTGAGCATGACTGCTGCTATAAGAAAAACTTTTGGAGATAGTCCAAAGGTTTTCGATCCAAGAAAGTATTTAGGTGCTGGAAGAGATGCTATTCAAAAAGTTGTTGAAGATAAAATAGACAATGTTTTAGGATCATCCAATTCCTTATAAGAACTTATCTAGGCACGTTAGCCACGCTTATCTACCACTTTGAAGAATATGGAAATATCAACCAATTACCGCATTCGGATAAAGTTATATTATGGAACTTTCCTAAATTCAGGAGAGTTCTTTATTTTTATCCAAACACTATCATTTTATTTTATTAAATTAATTATGCTGACTCACTTTTATGGTATAATGCAAAATAAGTAGTTTTGTAAATGGAGTGAATTTTATGAAGGAGTATGAAACACGAATAATACAAATAGACCCTGATGATATACGAAACAGATTAAGAGTAGTTAATGCTTTAAAGGTTAAAATGGAGAATCAGATAAATGAAATATACGATTTTGAGAATGGGTTTTTAATAAAGAATAAAGGATATGCTAGAATAAGAGTTAT
The DNA here is from genome assembly GCF_001902295.1 of Clostridium kluyveri. Taxonomy (NCBI): domain Bacteria; kingdom Bacillati; phylum Bacillota; class Clostridia; order Eubacteriales; family Clostridiaceae; genus Clostridium; species Clostridium kluyveri. The sequence continues at coordinate 4,217,717 of NZ_CP018335.1, forward strand.
AGAAGATTTAATACATAATTCTACTCATTGTTATATGACTACTAAAAAACTTTTGAGCCAGGGAAAATATAAAATAATGGAAGAAGATGAAACAGAAATATTGAATAGGGAAGCAGGAAAAAATATCTTTCAAACACTGGGATTAAAATTATTGCAATCTATAAAAAAATACAGAGAAAGTTACAAATACAAACATAGTCTAATTGAAATAGATATAAATGAAAAATCTTTTTGCCCATTTCCCTATTTGGAAATAGAATCAGCAAACGACCAGGAACTCTATGAAATAGTAAATTTACTTGGATATTCTCTAGAGGACACCACCTCTGAAACCATATATGAAATATTGGGCAAAAATAAAAAAAGATAGGAAAATTATATGTTTGGTTATGTAACCCCATGCAAAATGGAACTTAAAATGAAAGATTATGAAAAATTCAAAGCCTATTATTGTGGATTATGTATATCCATAAAAAATAATATAGGAAATATACCTAGGGTTTCTTTGAACTATGATATGACTTTTTTAGCTCTACTTTTAGATTCATTAGAATGTGACAATCAAGTTTATATGAAAAAACGCTGTTTATTCCATCCTGCAAACAAAAAAATTATTTTAAAAGATAACGCTCCTTTAAAATATGCAGCTTTTTGTAATATATCTCTAAGCTATTTTAAAGTTCTAGATGATGTTTATGATGAGAATTCTTTAAAGGGCAAAATAATGTATTTATGCTTAAAAAGATATTTAAGTAATATGCCTGATAACTTTAAAAACATTTTTGAAAATATAAAAAATAAACTTGAAAATTTATATACACTAGAAAAAAGTTCCCAAAGTATGTCCATAGATGCTTTATCACATCCCTTTGGAGACCTTACAGGATTTATACTAAAATCTTATAATAATTATAATGCTTCCGTTGAAGACTTGTATTTACTTGGATATAATCTAGGAAAATGGATATATATTATAGATGCATTTGATGATTTAAAAAGGGATATGCAGAAAAATAAATTTAATGCCATAAATGTCTGCTTTAATGATAAAGATCTTTGTTATGATAATTTTATAATAGAAATAATGCCTAGAATAGATTTTATTTTAGGAACTTGTGCAGCACAATGCACAAATATTTTTAACAAGCTTCCCATAAAAAAAAATAAAGAATTAATTTATAATATACTACAATATGGACTTTTAGATAAAATGGATAGAGTATTTAAAAGGGGTGTTTACAAAAATGAAAAATCCATATGAAATACTAGAAATAAAGGAAAATGCTTCACAAGAGGAAATAAAAAAAGCCTATAGAACTCTGGCAAAAAGATATCATCCTGATCAATATGGCAATAATCCACTTAAGGATCTAGCTGAAGATAAAATGAGAGAAATAAATGAAGCTTATGATTATTTAATGAAGAACCCATCAAAAGGTACATATAATAGTAGGAGTGATAATACTTACAGCGGCTCTAACTCCTCAACTTATCAATCTGTAGAAAATGATATTTATAATGGTAATATCAGAAATGCGGAATCAGTACTTATGGGAATTAAGACAAGAGATGCCCAGTGGCATTACCTTATGGGAATTTTAAATATGAGAAGAGCCTGGTATAATGATGCTTATAATAATTTGACTACGGCTTGTAGTCTTGATCCTAACAACTTTAAATATCAAAATGCACTCAACAAACTTAGAGGAATGAATAATTCTTATAGACAGCCTTATTACGATACTAGAAGAAGAGATGATATATGCAATATTTGTGCTACCTTATATTGTCTTGACTGTCTTTGTGATTGTGGTGATTGCGGGGGCTGTTAATACTTAAAGAAAGGATGGATTTTAGTATGGCTAGGATTTCTAGTAATTCCTCTTATATTGCCAAGGGAGGCCTATTAACTGCCATAAGCGTTATTTTAGTGTACTTAAGTGGGATAGTTCCTTTAAACAAAACTTATTTACTGACCCTGTCTTCATTTGTCATCCCGTTAGCTGTAATAATTACAAACGAAAAAATTGCCTTTACAATTTATATTTCAACTGCCTTATTATCTCTCTTAATATGTGGATTAAAGGGAACAGTATTATCCTATGTGGTATTTTTCGGTCTCTATGGACTTGTTAAATACTATATAGAAAAAATAAGAAAACTACCTATTGAAATCATATTAAAACTATTATTTTTTAATCTATGTTTATTAATACTATTCCTGTTATATAGTCTGTTTTTTCCTGAACTTTTAAAAATAAAGTTTAATTTATATTTAATTATAGTAGGAGTACAAATAATATTTTTAATATATGATTATTTATTAACATTGTTCATAAATTACACTAATAAATATATACTAAAGGCCCTAAGATAAATTGTACTTTATTAAAATGAAACTATTGACATATAAATTTAGGATGATATAATATTTAGTGTTGAGATTCACATAATATTGCCCATTCGCCAAATGGTAAGGCACCTGTCTCTGGAACAGGCATCTGTTGGTTCGAATCCAGCATGGGCAGCCAAAGAGAACTCTTGTTTTACGGGTTCTCTTTTAAAATAATTTTAAAATTATAATTTACTTTATTTAAGGGCAGCTCTTGACAAAAAGTCGGTTGCTATTATAAAATGTAAAATAATTCAATACTTAGCTTTGAAGAAGGAATAGTAGTATTTATATCACCAAAGAGAACTGTTGCAGGGTGAAAAACAGCGTGAATAGAATATGAACTCACCTTAAGAGCTTTATCTGAAAAAATCAGATACGGTAGAAACCGTTATTTATTTTGAGTGAAATCAATTTTATTGATTTAATTAGAGTGGTACCGCGGAAAGTAGTCTTTTCGTCTCTTAATCCTAAGAGATGAAAAGCTTTTTTATATTCTAAAACTATACTGAAATAAAAAAATGTGGAAGTATAAATAAAAATTACTTAAGACCTACTGTTTCTTATCTGATGTAATTTATCAGAATCTCTTTAATCTATAAAAACATAAGTAAAAGGAGAAGATATTATGTACAGTACTAAAACAGATAAAAAATGGCAACAAAAATGGGACCAAACAAATATTTATACATTTGATGAAAAAAAATCAAACAAAAAATTATATACTCTAGAGATGTTCTCTTATCCTTCTGGCAGTAATTTACATGCAGGTCACTGGTTTAACTATGCACCTGTAGATTCTTGGGCCAGAATGAAAAGAATGCAAGGATATAATGTATTTCAGCCCATGGGATTTGATGCTTTCGGTCTTCCTGCTGAAAACTATGCCATAAAAACTGGAATTCATCCAAAAGATTCTACTGAAAAGAATATTGATACCATGGAAAAACAGCTTAAATCCATGGGAGCTATGTTCAATTGGGAGAACGAGGTAGTTACCTGCCGCCCTGATTACTATAAATGGAATCAATGGCTATTTCTCCAATTATATAAACACGGCTTGGCTTATAGGAAAAATGCCCCTGTAAATTGGTGTCCCAGCTGTAATACAGTACTTGCCAATGAACAAGTAAAAGAAGGTGAATGTGAACGCTGTGGTACGGAAGTTACAAAAAAGGATTTAACACAATGGTTTTTTAAAATAACAGATTACACTGAAGAATTGCTTAGAGATCTTGATAATATAGATTGGCCGGAAAAAACAAAAGCTATGCAAAGACACTGGATGGGTAAATCCACAGGTACAGATGTAACTTTTAAGGTAGCAGATTCTGATATAAAATTTAATGTATTTACCACCCGAGTGGATACATTGTTTGGTGTTACCTATGTAGTCATATCCCCTGAAAATGATTTAGTGGATAGTGTTACTAAAGAAGAATATAAAGAAGAAGTTGAAAAATATAGAGAAGCTGCTAAAAAGCAGACTGACATTGAAAGACAATCAATTACCAGAGAAAAAACAGGTGTATTTACGGGTTCCTACGCTATAAATCCTATAAACGGAAGAAAAGTACCTATATGGATAGGAGATTATGTATTAAACACCTACGGTACAGGTGCTGTAATGGCAGTTCCTGCTCATGACGAAAGGGATTTCGAATTTGCCACAAAATACAAATTGCCTATTGAAAGAGTTATAGAAGGAGGCTCTTCCCTACCTTATGTAGAATACGGAAAGATGATAAATAGTGATAAATTTAATGGATCATATACTCCAGAAGGTAAAGAAGCTGTGACCAAGGAACTAGAAAACGTTGGATTAGGTTCTGGAAAAATAAATTATAGATTAAGAGACTGGCTTGTATCAAGACAAAGATACTGGGGAACACCCATACCTATAATATACTGTAAAGAATGCGGTACAGTCCCAGTACCAGAAAGTGATTTACCGGTTGAGCTTCCTTATGATGTACAATTTTCTCCTGATGGAAAATCTCCTCTTCTAAAATCAGAAGAGTTTATGAATACTACATGCCCTATTTGCGGTAAACCTGCCAAAAGAGAAGCTGATACATTAGATACATTTGTGTGTTCCTCCTGGTATTACTTAAGATATGCTGATAATAAAAATACAGAAAAAGCCTTTGATAAGGATAAAATAAATAAACTACTTCCTGTAGATATGTATGTAGGTGGTTCCGAACACGCATGTATGCACCTTTTGTATGCTAGATTTATCACTAAAGCACTTAGAGATATGGGTTTTTTAAATTTCGATGAACCCTTTTTATCCTTAAGACATCAAGGATTGATACTTGGACCTGATGGTCAAAAAATGAGTAAGTCCAAGGGTAACACCATATCTCCAGATGACTGTATACAAAAATATGGTTCAGATGTATTTAGAATGTACTTAATGTTCGGATTTGATTATGCCGAAGGTGGTGCCTGGAACGATGACGGTATCAAATCCATGAGTAAATTTGTAGATAGAATTGAAAGAATTGTAGGCAGCATAACAGAACTTATAAATAGTGGTAAGAACTTCAAAAATTCAATGGATACTGCAGAAAAGGAATTGAATTACTCAAGAAATTATTCAATAAAATCTGTATCAGAAGATGCAGGCAAGTTTCAATTTAACACAGCTATTGCTAGAATTATGGAATTCACAAATTCACTTTATAAATATATTCAGGAGGATACTAAAAACATATCCCTTTTAAAAGATACTATACTTGATTTTATAAAGATAATAGCTCCTTTCGCACCTCACTTTGCAGAGGAACAATGGGAGGTATTAGGACAAAAATATTCTATATTTAATGAAAAATGGCCTGAATTTGACCCTAAAGCTTTAGTAAAAGAAGAAGTAGAAATAGCCATTCAAATAAACGGTAAAATTAAGGCTAAAATAAATATACCTACAAATTTAAATGATGAACAAATAAAAGAGCTATCTATATCCAATGATAATATTACACCTTTATTAGAAGGAAAAAACATAAAAAAAATTATAGTAGTAAAAGGAAGACTTGTAAATATAGTAGTTAAACCTTAACCACCAGTTCACTGGTGGTTTTTTATTATCTATTGTTTATAAATTTTAAGTAATTTTTCTGTAGCTCTTAACAAATTCACTAACTCAAATACTTCTCCCTCTTCAATTAATTTATTTAACTGTCCTTGATACCTTGTTGCTTCAACTAGCTTACCCATGGATGACAATGTCAATATATTATTCATTATATCAGAAACTAAATTGGATTTTACTTCAAATAATTTTTGGGCATCCTTTATCTCGTCTTTGATTTGGAGCATTTGCTCATCCAGCTGAAATGCAGCATCTGCGGCATTTTTAAGTTTTAATTTAATATGATCGGGAATATCCTGCTTGTATTTATAATTTAAGGAATGTTCTATAGTAGCCCAAAAATTCATGGCAAGTGTTCTTATCTGAAATTCTGCCAGTATTTCCATTTCCCCCTCTGCCATATTAACGGGATACTTAATTATTACGTGATAACTTCTATAACCGCTTTCTTTTACATTATCTATATAATCTTTTTCATACATTATATTCATATCTTTTCTATTTCTCACTATCTTAACCACTTTATCTATGTCATCTACAAACTGGCACATAATCCTTATACCTGCTATATCTTCTATTTCATATCTTATTCTATCAAGTGGTATGTTAAACTTATTAGCTTTCTCTAATATACTCGATATCTCTTTTACCCTGCCCGTAACAAATTCTATTGGCGAATATTCATTCCTTCTTCTATATTCTTTTCGTATGCTTCTAAATTTCACTTTTAATTCTTCTACAGCTTGGTCATATGGTATTAAAAATGTTTTCCATTCCCCTATAGCCATATAAATCACCTCCAACAGAAAAGTATATAATAACATTATATCAAATATACTAAAAATATATGATTTTAATCTCCATGTTTGATATAATAATTATACTAATTAGTGGAGGTGATACAGACGTGCTTGATAACACATTTTCAACTTCAGACACTTCAGAGAAGAAGAATCATCTATATGATGAAGATAAGCAAAAATTAATGCTTTACAATAAAAAGATAACTTGTCCCGTTTGCAGTACAATATTTAATGCTAAGGCTATAAAAAAATCCTCATATAGAATATTAAAAAAAGACTCTGATCTTTTTATAAGATATTCAATTATAAATCCATATTTTTATGATGTATGGGTATGTGATAGATGCGGTTATGCATCTATAAAAAGTGATTTTGAAAATTTAAGTGACTATGATGCAAATATAATAAGAACTGAAATTTTACCAAAATGGCATAGTAAAAATTACCCTGAAGTATATAATCTAAATTTAGCAATACAAAGGTACAAACTATCTCTTTTAAATTATGATATTATCAAAGCCAGAGCCAGTAAAAAAGCAATTAACCTGCTAAAAATAGCATGGATGTTTCGATTAAAAGAAGATAAAAAAAGTGAACTGGAGTATTTAAATTATGCCCTGGAAAATTTCAAAAACGCCTACTATAATGAGAATTTCCCTATATGCGGTATGGATAGATTTACTACTATGTACCTTATAGGTGAAATATGCAGACGTACTGATAGAGAAGAGGAATCCTTAATATGGTTTGGACAAGTAATAACCGCTCCTACAGCATCACAAAAAATTAAAAATATGGCTCGTGATCAAAAAGATTTGATAAAAACCAACTTAGAGGATACAAACTCTGAAGATAATTTAAAAGATAATAAAAAACAAAATATTTTTTCTAAGTTTCACAAATAATATTTAAATCTTACAGGTTAAGTGCAAATTAAATTTGTTTTAAAAACATTTTAAACTTGCAGTATAGCCTGTAATTTACTTCATAGTATCCTTATCGGATTAAAATTTATGTAATCTGCGGAAGTTACTATGTATTCCACTCCATTTACAACTCCAGTTATAGATTTTGAAAGAGATTCTCCATGAAGGTGTCCATATATAACTTTTTCTACACCATAATTTTCAAATATACATCTAAAATCAGAATTCATAAATTTTTCTCCTATAGGGGGATAGTGAATCATCACTATAAATTTATCATATCCTGCTTTCACTGCGGAATTTAAAGAATTTTTCATTCTCAAAAGCTCCCTATTATATATTTTATCATCATGGGTTGAAAAATTTTCACTTCCTGGACAAATCCATCCCCTAGTGCCACATATGGCATAATCTTTATATCCAAAAAAATTATTTTGTATGAAATTCATATCTTCATACAAATTGTTTAATTTGGTAATACTGCTCCACCAATAATCATGATTGCCTTTTACCAAAATCTTTCTTCCAGGCAGATTATGAATCCACTCTAAATCACCAAATCCTGATTTTATATTCATAGACCAGGATATGTCTCCTGCTACAAGTATTGTATCTTCCCCAGTTATATTATCAATCCAATTTTTTTTTATTTTATTATCATGTTCTATCCAATTATATCCAAAAACACCCATGGGTTTATTCCCAGTTATATCTAAATGTAAATCTGATATTGCAAATAGTGCCACACAATCACCTTCTACTTATATTTTCGTCTACATCTACTACATAGGCTATCACTTTTGCCACTGCATCATATAGTTCAATAGGTATACTATTTCCTATATCCACATTACTCAAAAGATTAGTAAGTTCCTGGTCATAAACTATAGGTATATTGCTTTCCCTTGCTTTATTCAATATGTTGTCCGCTATTTGTCCAATACCTGCTGCAGTAACCATAGGTGCTTCATATGTTGGTTCATACTTTAAAGCTACTGCTTTTTTCCTATTTTTCATAACATTCTCCCCATTTATTTCTCAGATATTTTTACCTCCTGTAATCATGCCCTGGTATTCAACATTCCTATATCATTATCATCAAAAAATTCTCTACAAGCAGCTATGTTCATCTCTTCTTTTTTTTCGTGAAATTCAATATCTATATTATACCCTATGTTTGATAAACTCTCCAGTATTGTTTCATATCCTTGTTTCATTAAGCCTATCCACTCCTTATTGCATTTAATATCTATATTCATATTGATATTATTCACCGTTAGATATGCATCTACTATTCCCATATTTTCAGTACTTATAGATGTTATTATCTTCACATTAGTTGCATCTATTTTTTTCCCCTTTTTTCTATCATCTTTAATCATAAGTTTGCACTGATAATCCATGTCATTTAAATTTATAGGCAAATCCATATAATAATAAGAATTAGATATGGTGTTAAATAACTTAAAATCATTTACATTGCTATTTAATTGAGAAATTATATTTTTAGAAAATTTATTTTCACTATCATTATTTTGTTCTAAAAATGTTCTTATTATATCTTTCATTTCATCTGTTTTCATATTTATCTGTTCTTTTATATGGTTTACCATTTCATCCATATTACCTGCAATCACATTTAAATCTTTAGAAGTTCGAGACGTTGTTCCTTTTTCCTTTTCAAAATAGTTAAGTATATTATCTAATTTCTCTTTGATCCCCTCTTCCTGTATATCTTTAGGACTAATATTTTTATTTATATCTAACGATTGGTCATTTTTAGTCTGTGATTTATCTTCGCCATTGATACTTTTTATCTCCTCTGAGAATTCATTTGGTTTATCTATATTTTCTGTCATTATACTAGGTCTTAAATCTGTATTTGTTTTTTCTCCATTTGCATAAGTAACTTTTCCATCTGTATTTAAATTACCTACTATATTGTCTTGCTGTTTTTTATATATACCAGATTCTTTTGCATTTTCAGTATTTTCTATGCTCTTATAAGTTAATTCATCAGCTTTTAGAATATCCCCTAAATATTTTATTTCATTATATATAGTACCTTCCTCTTTAAACACTTTATTAAAGCTTTTTATATTATCTTCATTTAATTCTATATTGTTTTCTAGTAGAATAAATAAGTCTTCTTTGCTTATATTTTTTAGTTCGCTAAAGAAATTCTTAAGGGTATCTTTTATAAAATTTCCTTTTTGGCTATCAGATTCTACATTTTTACTAAGCAAATAATTTTTTATAAATGTATCTTCCTCTGTAGGATTTTCTTTTATTTTATTTATAAAATCTATAGTGGTTTTTATGTTAGAAATATTCTCCTTGGTAAGCGGTATTTCACTTTTTACCATTTTCTCTATGATATCATAATCTTCACTGTTTAAGTTAAGGGAATTTTCTTTAATAAAAAGTCTTATGGAATCTTTACTCTGATTTTGTCCTTTTTCTTCTGCCGTGACAATTTTTAGTTTTAATTTATCATTTTCAAATCCTTCTACCTGAAGCCTTATAAGCTTATTTTCCACGATACTTTCAGGATTATCTATTTGGGCTGAAAATTTCCAACCATCTAAGAGTTTCAAAAGTATTTCTCCTGTATATTTATTTAAATTTAATACCCTAGCAGAAAATTTTTCTCCTATTTCAAAAGACAACTTTGCAGATATTTGTTTACTATTCATGTTATATACACTATTTACATTCCATATTCCCGCCAACTTAATCACCCTTTATAATTTATTAAAAATATCTCTTAATTGAAATTATCGTATACAATTACTGTTTTATAAAGTGAAAATACAATAAAAAAATCTGGAGACATGTCCCAGATTTTTAGTTGCTATTTTGTGCTAAATTTTTACTTTTTGAGAGTTCTTTATTTTGTTATGTTCCTGCTTTAACAGAGGTGAAACACTCTTGTAAAGAACTAGTGTTAAAATGGTAAGAGTTATACCTTTTAACAAGTTAAATGGAACAATAGCCAGTAATACAAATGTATTCAAATCCGTTATGCTGCTGTTTATTTTTGCTGCCATATCCACCATTGCACTTATAGGGAAATTAAGCGCTCTCTCATAAAGTGGAAGCAATATGAAATAATTCAAAAGTCCTGCTGCTATTGACATTGCAATAGTGGCTGCCCCTAAACTTATCACTGCCACCTTTCTGGTCTTATGCCTGTTATATATATACCCCGCTGTAAAAACTAAAACAGAACCTACTGCAAAGTTTGCAAGTTCTCCTACAAATGCAGTTTTTCCATTGAATATTCCATGAAGTACATTTTTCAAAAACTCTATGGCAATTCCAGCTCCAGGTCCTAATGCAAAAGTTCCAATTAAAGCCGGCAAATCGCTTATATCCATTTTTAAAAATGTCGGAAATATAGGAATTGCAACTTCTATGAACATAAATAAAAATCCTATTACGCCTAACAATGATACCTTCACTAATCTGTTTAATTTACTACTGTTCATTTTAAATACCCTCCTAAAATATTAAGTATAATCTCCTAGGTGAATAATAAAATAAAAAAACCCGGCAAAAACACCAGGGCTAATAAACATACTATTCTATCTTCTCCCATCCAGACTCTACTGTCGGCTTCAGAATTTCACTGAATCATGCTGCACACGCAGCTCGCGGGCTATACCGCCGGTGGGGAATTTCACCCCGCCCTGAAGATTATATTTTAATTTTTATAAGTTCATTATAATACTTTTAACGACAAAATTCAATACATTGTTAAAATAATTTTTATCTATTAATAAATATTTATAACTAATTATGTTAATTTTATATTCATTTTTCTGCTATTTCATACTGAGTGAAATTCTTTTTCTCTTTTCATCAACTTCAAGTACAGTTACATTGACAATATCTCCCACCCGGACTACATCTAGTGGATGCTTTATAAATTTATCAGACAGCTGACTTATATGTACTAAACCATCCTGATGAACACCTATATCTACAAAAGCACCAAAATCTGCTACATTTCTGACTGTACCTGTAAGTGTCATTCCTGTTTTAAGCTGGTTTATATCAACTATTCCTGTTTTCAATATAGGTTTTGGCAGTTCCTCTCTTGGATCTCTCCCTGGCTTCTTTATTTCTTTCATTATATCCTTTAAAGTAGGAATACCTATATCAAGTTCCCGTGATACATTATCTATACTAATCTTTTCAACTCTATTTTCTATATCTACAAGACCGCTATTTTTCAAGTCTTTATCACTATACCCAAGGGTTTTCAAGAGCTTTTTAGCAGCACTATAGGATTCTGGATGTACTGAGGTATTATCAAGAGGTTCATCACTTTCCATAACCCTTAAAAATCCTGCACATTGTTCAAAAGCCTTTGCTCCCAGTCTCTTAACCTTTAAAAGCTCTTTTCTATTTTTAAACTTACCATTCTCTTCTCTATAAGCTACAATATTTTCGGCTATAGCTGAATTTATTCCAGATATATAAGATAGTAAAGAAGCCGTTGCCATATTTAAATCTACTCCCACACTATTTACACAATCCTCTACAATACCCTTTAGCGACTCATCCAATTTTTTTGGTGAAACATCATGTTGATATTGACCTACCCCTATGGATTTAGGATCTATTTTCACAAGTTCCGCCAGAGGATCCTGCAGTCTTCTTCCTATGGATATAGCTCCTCTTAGTGATACATTTATATCGGGATATTCTTTTGCAGCCAGTTCCGAAGCAGAATATACAGAAGCTCCAGCTTCTGATACCACCACATAATAAACATCCTTATTTTTTTCTTCTTTTATTTCTTTTATAAGTCTGCCAATTACTTCTTCTGATTCTCTACTTGCTGTGCCATTTCCAAGAGATATCACACTAACATCATATCTATACACTAAATTCTTTAATATCTTTAGAGAACCTTCTACATCATTTTGAGGCGCTGTAGCATAAACTGTAGCAGTATTTAGAAGTTTTCCCGTATCATCTAAAACTGCTATTTTACATCCTGTTCTAAATCCAGGATCATATCCAAGCACATTTTTTCCTTTTATAGGTGGCTGCATTAAAAGTGCTTTTAAATTGGCCTTAAATATCTTTATGGCACCTTCTTCTCCCATATCTGTGAGTTCAGATCTTACTTCCCTTTCAATAGAAGGATATATAAGTCTTTTTAAAGAATCCTCTACACTTCTTTCTATATAACTATCAGTTACTTTATTTCCCTTTAGGCACTCTCCTTTTAAGTATTCTATTATTTTATTCATATCACAGGTTATTTTTACAGATAAAATTTTCTCTTTTTCTCCCCTATTTATAGCAAGTATTCTGTGAGGAGGGATAGACTTTATCGCTTCATGATAATCATAATACATTTCGTAGGGAGTTGGTTCCTCACTTTCCCCCTTTGTTTCAATCGTTCCATTATCTTGAACAAATTTTCTTATCCATTTCCTATATTTTGCCTCATCAGATATAATCTCGCTTATTATATCTACAGCTCCTGAAAGAGCATCTTCTGTAGAATTTACATCCTTTTCTTCATTTATAAATTTTTCCGCATATTCTTCTATATTATCTTTAAAATTGCCGCCTAACATTATCTGTGCTAGTGGTTCTAGTCCTTTTTCTTTGGCAATAATAGCTCTTGTTCTTTTCTTTGGTTTATACGGCCTATATATATCTTCAACTTCTGTTAGGGTAGTGCAACTTTCTACAGATTTTTTTAATTTCTCTGTAAGCTTACCCTGTTCTTCTATTATTCTTATTACGTCCTCTTTTCTAGCTTTAAGGTTTCTAAGATATATAAGCCTTTCTGCCAGTTTTCTCAAAGTGACATCACTCATGCTTCCCGTTAACTCTTTTCTATACCTGGCTATGAAGGGAACTGTATTGCCAGAGTCTAATAATTCTATTACATTATTTATATATTTTTCATTTACGTCTAACTCTCTAACTAGTATGTCTACTATATCGTTCATTTTAACCTCCCGATGAATACTATTGATTATGTTTAATTTATCTAAATATGTAAACAATTAATTTTTCAGTTAATTTAAAATAAAAGCTTTATAAATTTATGTTAAACTAGCTAAAAATATATTACAACAGTTGAATGGACTTTGGCAAATTAATATATTCAAGAATCATTAATTTGAAGCAAAAAATATAAACTATTTGGCCTTATAAGAATATAAATGAGATTATCTTTATAATGTTCCAATACTACTCTGTCTCCCAAATTCCCTGTTGCACAAATTTTAATGCTTTCTCTTGAGCTTTTTTACGATATTATGATTATATCCTAAAATACCTAGAAGTTTTATAGCATTCTGGGTTGTGGCCCTGCCATTATGGATTTTATAGTCAAATAATATTTCATCATTTATAATTTTCTCTTGAAAATGATAATTTTCAAAATACCTTTCTAATATATAAGTAAGCTCTACATCATGAGTGGCAGCTATACATATACAGTTATTTATAGTTAAATATTTCAAAACCTGTGAAGAAGCTGCCATTTTATTTTTTCTCCTTATTGTAATTTTAAGGTCCAAATATTACTTATAAATAGCCTTAATAGGATCCAAGTTTGCTGCCTTATATGCCGGAATTATCCCAAAAATTATTCCCACAGTAATAGATGTAATAGATGACCCTATTAATATTGCTATGGTTATAACTGGATTGAATGGTAAAAAGGCTCCTAAAATTAAGGATATCAGATATCCTATAACTATTCCAATAATTCCTCCTATACCTGTAATAAATATTGATTCTATTAAAAACTGCAGTAGAATTGCACCTGGTTTTGCACCTATAGCTCTTCTAATACCTATTTCACGACGACGTTCTGTGACAGATACATACATTATATTCATTACTCCAATTCCACCCACAAATAAAGATATTCCTGATACAACAGCTATAAAAATAGTTATACCACTTATTATTTTTTCAAAAGCTTTAGAGATAGCTTTGGGATCCCCCTTAGTATAACTTCCTTTTACATCTGGGTGAAGAGTTTCTAGTTCTTTTTTTACTTCTTTAAATACGGAGTCAGAGCTGAATCCCTGCTTAACTTTAACATCAATTGAAGAAATTGATATATCATTTTCTAAAAGTTTCTTTGCAAATTTAGGCACATAATCATATTGCATGGACAATAAACCTGAACCTCCATTTTCAATGCCAATAACTTCAAAAAACTCATCCTTTATTTTAATTCCCTTTCCAATCCCCTTATTTACATCTTCTCCAAACAATGCTTTAGCGTGATCTTTTGAAAGCACCACCACATAATGCTTAAACTCATCGTCTTCCTGGGTTATGCCTCTCCCTGCCACAATGCTTGAATTCTTGTCATAATTGTTTATCGTAAGATAAGATTGCTTATCAAAAAAAGTTGCATTTTCAACAACTCCTACCAGACCTTCCAGTCCGCTGCTGCTCTTAGTAACACTTTCTACACCATCAACATTTTTAAGAGATTGAAAGTCCTTATACTCAAATGGTGTATCTACTTTTGTAGAATTCACATCTGAAGGTTCAAAATTAACAGTAATAGTATTTGCCCCCACATCACTAGTAGATTGATTTACCTGTGCTTTTAACCCTTCTCCAATAGAAAGAATAATAACCACAGAACTTATTCCAATAATTATTCCTATCATGGTCAAAAAAACTCTAAGCTTATGTGTACGTAAACTTAAAACTGCACTATATATAAGTTCCCACAAATTCATATATTATCCTCCTCAGAAAAAATACCGTCTTTGAGAAAAACACAATGAGTAGCGTATTTTTTAAGATCACTATCATGAGTTACCATTATAATAGTTTTATTTTGTTTATTAAGTTTAACCAATATATCAATGATTTTTAGGCCAGTTTTCCAGTCCAGTGCACCTGTAGGCTCATCTGCCAGAATGACATCGGGATCATTAACAAGTGCCCTTGCAATTGAAATACGCTGTTGTTGCCCCCCAGATAACTCATTTGGATAACTTTTAAATTTTTCCTCAAGTTCAACATTTTGAAGACTTTTTTTTACCATGTCAATTCTTTGCTCGTTACTATATCCTCCATGATACAATAGTGGAAGTTCAATGTTTTGAGCTACTGTTAGAGATTCAATTAAATAAAATTGCTGAAATATAAAACCAATATGACTATTTCTAAATGAGCAACGTTGGTTTTCTGTCATTTTCGTAACATCTTGTCCATTGAATAAATAACGTCCTTCATTGAAATTATCAAGAAGCCCTAGGATATTCAACAAAGTGGTCTTTCCACTGCCTGACTTTCCCATTACAACCACAAATGAACCTTGTTCCACTCTAAAATCAAGATTCTTTAAAATATGACAGCACTCTTTATCCTGTTCATACCACTTACATAACCCTTTAACTTCCAGAAGATGCTTTGTCAATGCTGTCCCCTTCTTTCATTTCACTAGATGGATTTTTCATAATTTTATCATTAAAATCTAAACCACTTTTCACCTGCACATATGTATTATTATATTTTTCAACCCTTACACGTACTTTTCTTAATTTTTTATTTTTTACAAGCCATACAGATTTATGTCCATTATCATTAAAAACTGAGGATACTGGAATTTTGGGCAGTTCACTTTCATCCACCGCAGTTCCCTGAATATGAAAACCTGCATATATGCCCTGATGATTGTCTATATCAATATAAACAGGGTAATAAGACAGACTGCTTCCTGTAGCTTGTGTTAAGTTTGAGGCTGGAGCACCTTGAATAGCCTGTGCTTGTGATGGTTCAGTACTAATGGAACTAATAGTGCCTTTAAATTCTTCATTTGTACCATACACAGTAATCTTTATTTTTTGACTTTCTTTAAGTTTTAACACATCTTTTTCACTAACACTAGCTACTACCTGCATTTTAGGGTCAATCAATGTCAAAATAATTTTATTAGTACTATCCTCATTATCTGATATCATTGAAACGATACCATCAAAGGGAGCGGAAATTGTAGTATATCGTTTATCCTTAATATTGTTTAACTGCTGTTTTAAACTTGTCTTCTGACTATTGATTTCAGAAATTTGAGTACTATTTTGTACATTTGCCATGGATTTTGCTTGAGTCTCAATACTGTTAAGCTGCTGGGTGAGAGTGTCATATTGCTCTATCATCTGGTCATTCTTATAGGTGAATAAAGTTTGCCCCTCTCCTACCTGTTCTTTGTCCTCCACATTTATTTTATCAACGGTTCCCTTAGTTGCATCTTCAGTAAAATTTAATTTCCTGGAATATTGAACCTCTCCGTCTAAAAATATATTCTGCTGTGCTGGAATAGTATATATATCAAATAATGAATCATTTTTATGTGCGTTTCGTTTATTATAATTTAAAAAAAGTGTTACAACAAACAATATAATAATTACACCAACAGCAGAACCAATAATTAATATTTTTTTTCTATCTTTCATAAGTCCATCCCTTTCTCTGCATTGGTATTGTCAAAAATTTTAATATAATTTCTGACGTAACCCTTTTATTTTCAACAATTTTATATAAATAACTTGCTCCCCCCAAACTTTTAGGGTAAATTAGTGATTTGCAAAGTCATAATTTCCAGCAAAGAAGAAAGGAGCAAGCTACAAGCATGATTAACGAGTTTCTTGTTAAATACATTATTTACCTACACAATATGATTAACCTATTATTTATTCTTTTAGTTGGCAAACCCATGTTTACCCCTGCCTCTGACGAACCAGTAAAAAAGGAATATAGAAAGCTTCAGGTAGACAAAATACCTATATTTGAAATACCTGAAAAGCTTGATTATAAAGTTCTTCTACATAACTATTTTGAAAGTCACAAGAAAGAACTTACACCTGTTAAGCCACGTAAGAATAAAACTATCATTCCTAAAGAAGTTAAGTGTCCTAAATGTGGTGCTCCCCACCAGTATCTTTACGATAATAATGGTGGCAGAGGTCAATACCTTTGTAAGGTATGCAACACAGTATTTAACCCTAAAAATTATTTTCAAAAGTCCGTTATTTTAAAATGTCCTTACTGTGGTAAAACACTTGAAAAAATCAAAACTCGCAAGGACTTTTATGTGCATAAATGTAAGAATGATGAGTGTGATTTTTATAAAACCAATTTAGCTTCAATGACTAAAAAAGAAAGAGAAGACTTTAAAAATAACCCTCACAACTATAAAGTTAGATATATAACTAGGGAATTTACTTTTGACTATAAGCCTTTTAGCAGTAAAAGCCCTGTTAAATCTAAAATTAGTCTGCCTAAAATAATGGTTTCGTCTCATACTTTAGGATTAATTATGTCTTACTACGTAAACTACCATATGTCTTCAAGACAGACGGCTTCAATAATGAGGGATATTCACGGTATTAAAATATCTCATCAAACAGTTTTAAACTACGCTGATGCTGTATCCCATGTGGTAAAGCCCTTTGTTGATAACTACAATTATGAGTTATCTAATTCTTTTTGTGGTGATGAAACATACATAAAAGTTAACGGTAAATGGCAGTATATCTTCTTTTTCTTTGACTCTGTTAAGAAAATTATTCTTTCTTATAGAGTTTCACCAAATAGAGATACTCTTTCAGCAGTTAAAGCTTTAGACGACGTTTTATCAAAGCTTAAGGATATACCTAAAAAACTAAATTTCATTGTTGATGGTAATCCAATCTACTTGTTGGCACAACATTTTTTCGCAAGCGAAGACATTAACTTCGATATTACTCAAGTCATAGGTCTTACAAACAATGATGACGTTTCAAAGGAATACAGACCTTTAAAACAGATAATTGAACGTCTTAATAGAACCTTTAAAGGCAGTTATAGGACAACCTGTGGTTTTAATAGTTCAGATGGTTCTATAGCATTTGTAACATTATTTGCTGCATATTTTAATTTTCTAAGAACTCATTCAACACTTAATCATAAGGTTCCAGTTCAAATACCTGTACTTCAAAGTCTTCAAACCATGCCAGCTCGTTGGTGTAAGCTTGTTGAACTAGCTCAAGACTATTGTATATCACAGGCTACCTCCTAAGATTTTATATCTATTTAGCTGAGCCCTAAAGCAGCTGTTGCCGTCAGCGAACCCTTGACAAACCGAATTAGACAAATTTTAAAATTGGTTTTCAGAGGGCTTTTTGTCATGTCTTTATATCTTTTCCCTTCGCCCTCTTCAAGGTAAAACAAAATTTGGATAATGTTTGTCAAGGGCAACTGCGGTTATTTGTAACAAACTTACATTTATGGGTGCCCTAAAAATTTATTATTTTATAGTTTTTCATAAACTTTTTACACTACCTCTGCATTCAAATCACCAAAATTGCCGCATATTAAAGTTACTTTAGAGTTTTAAATAAGAGTGTAAAGATATAATCATAACAAGTATGCAGGAAATTGCAACAATAGCAAAACTTTTCTTTTTTGAAATCTTTCCAACTACGGATATGCCTATAGTCAATAATACTATCTGCCATATATTGAATATATCAAAGTTATCTAAAAATCCATTTAGTAATGTAGGTTTAGTTAATGCTTTTACCCCTAAAGGGTTACTTGTGATGGCCATATACAACCATTTTATAATTTTACCAATAGTTATAGACAGCATACTTAAACAGTATACAGATACAATCTGTTTGTATTTTATTTTAGAACCAAAAATTCTAGCCAGCCCCATGTAAACCAATGCTCCTAAATATATACCTATTATAGTAGTTATTATAATAGTTACAGTCTGTATAGGTATTGAGGTTGCATATTCTATAGATTTTTCTATAAGTGCTTGAGATGTGCCAGCCGCTGCTTCTTTAAATTTATCCGTAATTGATTTTTTTAAAATATCTATAGAAGTAGTCATTTGCATGATTCCGTAAATTATATTGATTAAAATAATTAAAAGCATAGTCCATAAATACTTAGGTTTTTCTATAAATTCACTAAAAATAATGCCTGGTTTCTTGAAAAAATAAACAATCTTTTTGTCAATACTCAAATTTTCCTCATTTTCTTTAATATCCATGAAAAGTCCCTCCTGTATTTCATTTTTAAAATTACATATTCTACATAATCATATAGAATTCCTCCTTAGTTCTATAAAAAGACTCAAGAAAATGGTCAAAATACATCATAAAAAAAATTATGGATGCATCATGCACCCATTTATCATTTACCACTTTGTTGTTTTAAATAACCTTTTATAAAATTATCTATATCACCATCCATTACAGAAGATACATTACTACTTTCTACGCCGGTCCTATGATCTTTCACCAAATTATATGGATGGAATACATAAGATCTTATCTGACTTCCCCATCCCATATCTTTAAGTTCTCCCGTAAGATCCTCTATTCTATCTTTGTGTGCTCTTTCTTTCAGTTCTACTAATTTGGCCTTTAAAATTTTTAATGCTTGTTCTTTATTATAATGCTGACTTCTTTCATTTTGGCACTGTACAACTATTCCAGTAGGTATATGAGTTATCCTCACCGCAGATTCAGTTTTATTTACATGCTGTCCTCCTGCACCCCCTGATCTAAATGTATCCACTTTCAGATCTTCAGGTCTTATTTCTATATCCTGATCCCCTGTCAGTTCAGGCAAAATCTCCACAGATGCAAAAGAAGTCTGCCTTTTCCCATTGGCATTAAAGGGAGATATTCTGACTAAACGATGAATACCCTTTTCACTTTTTAAATATCCATAGGCAAACTCCCCAATAATGTTAAGGGATACACTCTTTATACCGGCATCTTCTGCCTCAAGCATATCTATGATATTTACCTTATATCCCATTTTTTCTGCCCATCTTATGTACATTCTAAGAAGCATTTCAGTCCAATCCTGAGCATCTGTGCCACCTACTCCCACATGTAGATTTAATATGGCATTATTTTTGTCATATTCTCCACATAAAAGTATTTCTGTTCTAAATATTTCAACTTGAAATTCTATATCCTTTATATCCTTCACGACTTCTTCAAAGGATAAAATATCTTCTTCCTCTCTTATAATTTCCAATAGAACCTTAGCATCTTCTATACTCTGTGATAATAGGTTATATTTATTTAGTCTACTCTCCAAGTTTTTTTCTTCACTTGCTATTCTCTGGGCATCATCTATATTATCCCAAAAATTAGGTTCTTGCATCTTTGCCTGAAATTCCTCTATCTTATTTCTTAAGTTATCTAAGTCAAAGAGACTCCTTTATTTCTTTTACAATTTCTGATAATTCATTCAGTTTACTAATGGTTTCTTCTAGTTGAATCAACATCTAATCACACCTTCCCAATCTTAAACAGTTCTCCCACAACAATTTTTATACTTTTTACCACTACCACACGGACAAAGATCATTTCTTCCTACAGTCTTTTCTCTCTTTACAGGCGTTTTCCTTGTAGAATCTGATTCCTGATTTGTTATAACATTTTTTACTACTCTCTCCCTTTCTGGAGCTCTCTCAATTTGCACATGCATTAGATATTTTACTGTATCCAATTTGATATTATAAATCATTTCCTCAAACATTTCACTGCCTTCAAATTGATATGCTTGCGCTGGCTCCTGCTGCCTGTAAGCCCTAAGTCCAATAGCCCTTTTCAGATGTTCCATGTCATCTATATGATCCATCCATCTTGTGTCAACAACTCTAAGTAGTATAACTCTTTCTATTTCCCTCATTTGTTCTGAAGTAAATTCTATTTCTTTTTGTTCATAGATTTTTTCGGCTATATCTATAAACTTATCTTTAATAGCTTCATTAGAAAGATTTATAATATCTTCTTTTTTAACAGAATCTTTAGGTACATATACATCTTCCATATATTCAATTAATTTTACTATTTCATCTTCAAATTCCTCTTCTATTCCTGATATATGGGAATCTACAATGGAGTTTATTAAACTCTTTATCATATCCTGCACATCATTTTTCAAATCTTCCCCTTCAAGGACTTGAGATCTCTGCTTATATATAATTTCTCTTTGTTTATTTATTACATCATCATATTGAAGCAAAGTTTTTCTTATATCAAAATTATTTCCTTCCACTTTTTTCTGTGCATTTTCTATGGCATTTGAAACCATTTTACTTTCTATTGCCTCATCATCTTTAAGTCCTAATTTTTCAACTATACCCTGCAGCCTGTCTGAACCAAATATTCTCATAAGATCATCTTCAAGAGATACATAAAATCTTGACATTCCCGGGTCTCCCTGACGTCCAGAACGTCCTCTCAATTGATTGTCAATTCTTCTTGATTCATGTCTTTCAGTTCCTATTATTTTCAATCCATCTAATGCAACTACTCCTTTTCCAAGCTTTATATCTGTACCACGACCTGCCATATTTGTAGCTATAGTAACAGTTCCTTTTTGACCTGCATAGGAAATTATATCTGCCTCTTTTTCATGAAATTTCGCATTTAAAACCTGATGAGGTACTCCTCTTTTCTTTAACATATCTGAGAGTAATTCAGATTTTTCTATACTTACTGTACCTACAAGTGCTGGCTGCCCCTTTTTATAGGTTTCATATATTTCATCCGCTATGGCTTTGAATTTGCCTTTTGCACTCTTATACACCACATCTGGAAAATCTTTTCTCACTATAGGTTTGTGAGTAGGTATAACTATTACATCTAATCCATATATATGTCTGAATTCATTTTCTTCTGTTTGTGCAGTACCTGTCATACCAGACAACTTATTAAATATTCTAAAATAATTTTGATAAGTAATAGTAGCTAAGGTTTTAGATTCCCTTTCTACCTTAACTCCTTCCTTTGCTTCTATGGCTTGATGAAGTCCATCACTATACCTTCTGCCTTCCATCATTCTTCCTGTAAATTCATCTACTATAAGCACTTCTCCATTTTTCACCATATAGTCTTTATCTCTTTTCATTATATAATTGGCCTTTAAAGCCTGCACTACATAGTGTTGTATTTCCATATTTTCTGGGTCAGCATAATTTTCAAGACTAAAAAAAGTTTCCGCTTTTTTTATCCCTGTGTCATTAAGCATTACTGCATTTGCTTTTTCATCTACTTTATAATCTTCCTTTTCTAGAGATTTTGCAAATCCATTGGCAATGTTATAAAATTCTGTTGATTTTTCCCCTTCTCCAGAAATAATAAGTGGTGTTCTGGCTTCATCAATCAAAATTGAGTCAACTTCATCTACTATAGCAAAATTTAGTTTTCTTTGAACTCTTTCTTCCTTGTAAATAACCATATTATCTCTCAAATAATCAAATCCGAATTCACTATTAGTTCCATAGGTTATATCACAATTATAGGCCTCCTGTCTCTGTGATTGACTCATATCATGTAAAATAACTCCTACTTTAAGTCCTAATGCTTCATATATGGGTGCCATGGTATCTCTGTCTCTTTTTGCAAGATAATCATTTACCGTAACTATATGGACTCCCTTACCTGTGAGAGCATTTAAATATGCTGGTGCAGTAGCAACAAGAGTTTTACCTTCACCGGTTTTCATTTCTGCTATTCTTCCCTGATGAATAACTATTCCCCCTATAAGTTGTTCTCTATACTGCTTTAACCCTACAGCTCTAAACCCCACTTCCCTGACAACTGCGAAAGCTTCAGGCAATATTGAATCTAATGATTCTCCTTTATCCAATCGTTCTTTGAATTCATCCGTTTTATTTCTTAGCTGTTCATTGCTTAATGCCTGAACCTTTGAATCTAAAGCATCTATTTTATCAACTATAGGCATAATTCTCTTTACTTCTCTTTGGCTGTATGAGCCAAATATTTTTTGAAAAAGTTTCATTCTCTTCATCCTCACCCGTTAAATTTTATAAAAAAGTACATCTTTTAGATTATATCACCTAATTATGCGCTATTCAACTTAAACACTAATTTGAAATTTAGCAATTATTGTATATATTAAATTATAAAGAGAGGAAGCTCCGCTTCCTCCCTGTAGTTGACCTTTAAAATTCAGGTTCTATCAATCCATAATTTCCATCTCGTCTTTTATATATCACATTTACATCTCCTTGCTCAGCATCTCGATATACAAAAAAGCTGTGACCCAAAAGTTCCATCTGAAGAACTGCTTCTTCTGATGACATAGGCTTCACTGCAAACCTTTTAGTTTTTACTATTTTATGTTCCTGGTTGTCAGTTTCTTTCTCATCTGGTATAAATTGAAATCTTAAAGATTCTGAATTGTTTCTCTTTAAAAGCTTCGTCTTTTGTTTTCTTATCTGCCCTTCTAATTTGTCTAAAACCAAATCAATTGAAGCATACATATCATCATTTTCTTCTTCTCCTCTTAGTATAACCCCTCCAAAAGGAATTGTGACTTCTATTCTCTGCCTGTTTTTTTGTACACTTAATGTAACATGAGCTTCTACATCAGGGTTGAAATACTTATCAATTTTAGATAACTTTTTCCTCACTGCATTTTTTAATGCATCTGTCAGTACTATGTTCTTTCCATTCACAGTTATTTTCATATTTCCAGCCCCTTCCTTATGATTATCCTTGGCATATACTTATGTAAAGGATATATTTCATAAAATTATTATTGATTATTAACTATATTTTAATACTGTTGCCCATAAATTACAATAGAGTTTAATGGTAAATTAATAAAAATTTAGTTTTATTGATATCCTAAAAATCACTTGATATCTCTATGATCCACCCTTGTGGAGCCTCTACATCTCCAAATTGAATACCATAGAGTGTATCATAAAGTTTTTTAGTTACAGGACCTACTTCTGTTTCACTGTAGAATACATGAAGCTTATCTTTATACTCTATACCCCCAATAGGAGTTATTACAGCTGCTGTACCACATGCTCCGGCTTCAGCAAACTCATCTATCTTATCTATGTAAACATCTCTTTCCTCAACCTGCATACCTAAATATTCCTTAGCTATATATAATAAAGAATATTTTGTAATACTAGGCAATATAGATGGTGACTTTGGTGTTACAAATTTACTATCTTTGGTAATTCCAAAAAAATTTGCTGCTCCTACTTCTTCTATTTTAGTATGGGTAGCAGGATCAAGGTATATACAATCTGCGAAACCTCTCTTAGCAGAATTTTCATGAGGAAGTAAGCTTGCAGCATAATTTCCTCCAACTTTTGCTGCTCCTGTACCATAAGGTGCTGCTCTATCATAATCTGAAATCATAAAGTTAACAGGTGTAACTCCTCCTTTAAAATAAGGTCCTACTGGGCAACAGAATACACAAAATATATACTCTTCTGCTGGTTTAACTCCAATATTATCTCCCACTCCTATTATAAATGGTCTAATGTAAAGAGTAGCTCCTGTACCGTGAGGCGCAACATATTCTTCATTAGCTTTTGCAACCTGAACACATGCACTAATAAATTTTTCTTCTGGTATTTCAGGCATTAATAAACGTCTACAGCTATTGTTTAGCCGCTTTGCATTTTGATCAGGTCTAAATAATTGTATTTTCCCATCTTTTCTACGATAACATTTCAATCCCTCAAAACATTGTTGTCCATAATGAAGCGCTGGTGAACCTTCACTTATAGTAAGCATATTATCTTCTACTAGTTTTCCATCATCCCAGCTGCCATCTTTCCAAACAGAAATATATCTGAAATCTGTTTTGATATAATCAAATCCCAGCTCATTCCAATCAATATTTATAGTCTTACCCATATTATGTTAATCCTCCTTTAGATTTAAGATAATATTTTATACTGATATTTTAAAAAATATCCCTGTATTATTCATTAAAGTTTTTACTTAATTATAGTACTTTAATAAATAAAAGTATACACAACAACCTATTTATAATATAAAATTATACTCCAACAATATATAAAATTTAATTGTTTTTTGACATTCCACTAAAATTATTATATATTAATTTACATAGAGTTATATGGTACTTTGAATATTTTATGAAATATATTATGACAAAATTGTACAAAATAATTATTTTGTATAATAAATAGTTGAGGAGAATAATTATGTCAAGAAATAATGAAACTAAAATTAAATATTTAACACAACAAGAAGCATATTCTCTTTTTAAAACAATTGAAAACACTTATACTTCTCATTCTCTTAGGGATTTAGTGATTTTTAGAATAGCTTATAGGTGCGGTTTAAGGGTTTCGGAAATTGCTTTATTAAAAATGCAAGATTACAATGCTTCAAAAGGTGAACTTTACTGCAGACGACTTAAAGGCAGCAATAACAACACCTTAAGATTAGATTCTAAAACCAAATATATTTTAGATAAATATATTGTTGAGAATAACATAACTTCAACCTCTCAGGTATTATTTTCAAGTCAAAAAAATAATCCAATTTCAAGACAGACTCTGGATTATCTTATGAAGAAATATTGTTCCATGGCTGGTATTGAAGACAAATCCAAACATCATTTTCATGCTTTAAAGCATACAACCGCTGTTCACCTTGCTGAATCTGATATGGATATAAAGGAATTACAGTGGTGGTTGGGTCATAAATCTGTTTCTAATACAGAAATATACTTTCAATTTACAACTAAGCAACAGGATAGGATGTATGCAAAATTAGATGAAAAGAGTGAAATGGTATAATTTTATTAATTACTTTACTCTCTTTGTACAAATACACTAATATTCCATTAAATGTATAATTTTTTATTAAGATATAGAAGCACTATACTAATTAATGTTCATTAACATTATTAACTAAATTTTCAAAAAATACAAATTTAATTAATCAATATAACACCATATTGTAACAGTATAAACATAGAATAATAAATATAAAGTGATTCAGAGGTTCAGATGGAGTTTTCTTGTGGAGAATATTTTCTCCACCTGAATCTTGGAAGAACTTATCTAAGCGCAAGCAGTACTTATCCCACACTTTAAAGAAGTTGGGGATTAGTTAATTCCAGCGTTTAGATAAAACATTACATAAATATGGGGTTTAATATGAATTTAAAAAATTGTAGAGAAAATTATTTTGATAATTTAAAATTATTATTAATTACTCTGGTAGTAATTGGACATACCATAGAACCATTAATAAATTCACATTCAAATATTAAATTATTATATGTAGTTATATACTCTTTCCATATGCCTTTATTTGTTTTTATTTCAGGATATTTTTCAAAGGATATTAATAACGAAGAAAAGTTATTTTCCAAAATTACCAATATTTTTGTACCTTATGTTATTTTTCAATTATTATATTCTCTATTTAATATTTACGTTTTAAAAGCAGAAAATTTTAAAATTACTTTAGTTTATCCTTATTGGATTACATGGTATCTTCTTTCTCTATTTATATGGAATCTTATATTACCTTATTTTTGTAAAATTAAATATTCTATTATAATTTCACTTCTTATTTCTATATTATGTGGATATGACACTAACATTGGATATTATTTAAGTTTATCGAGGACTATAACATTTTTCCCTTATTTCTTAATGGGATACTTTACTGAAAAGCGTCATATAACTATCATTAGACAGTATATTGCAAAAAAATATGCGGTTTTAACTTTACTGGCTATTTTCCCCTTGTTATATTTAATAAATAATAAAATTAATTATAAATGGTTCTATGGAAGTCTCTCCTATTCACAATTAAATAGCTCTGTATATCCAAATTATATTATTGATATAACTTTATATATATTAGCTATAATTATATCCATTTGTATATTGACACTAGTTCCAAATAAAAAATTCTTTTTTACTCATTTAGGTTCTAGAAGTATGACCGTATATGTATTTCACGGTTTTATTATAAAATTATTGCTTAAATATAACTTTTTTGATTACATAGAATCTTTCAGGACAGAAATATTTATTATTATACTTTCATTTTTTATTGTTATAATTCTCTCTTCCAAATATATCAATAAAATTGCCAGAGTAATAATTTATCCGAAAATATTAAAGCAAGCCACAAGATAGTATTAAATAACTTATACACCTAATTAAATAATTAAGTGTATAAGTTACCATAGCAGTTTTTTAAAATACTACTATACATTAAAATTATCATACTTGTAGATTAATTTACCTGCTCACAATTTTAAGAATATTTTCACTTCCAAATATATGAGTAGGGATTTTTGACTTATCTTCGATTTTGCAATAAATCCACTGTTCCCAAGACAATATGGGCTAACCCAAATCCCAAAGCAGCTGTTTCTATCATAGGAACAATATCATTTTTATGCATTCTCCTATTTTTCAAATCCGATGCCCTTAATGCAACTGAACCTGCAGTGACTGCAGTACCTAACGCCGTCGTAATTAATCCATTTCTCATATTATCATCACCTATATTATTTTTTGTGTACATCTGTTCTTATTTTAACCAGTTATTAAATTTGTATTTAGATAATACAAATTTAAATTTTAAACATTCTAATCCATTGTAAATTTGAAATAAAGCCCGTATCCCTATTAAAGGTACAGGCTTTTTATTAAATATTACTTTAAACCTTGTTCATAAGCTTCAACCATTTTTTTAACCATATTTCCACCTATAGAACCAGCTTCCCTGGAAGTAAGATCTCCATTATAGCCATTTTTTAAATTTACTCCCACTTCTCTAGCTGATTCTATTTTAAATTGATTTAAAGCTTCTCTAGCTTCTGGTATTACTAATTTATTACTGTTATATGCCATAATAAACACTCCTTTTATAGTGATTTTTACTGCTTATACTTAAAGTTTATACACTTTTATAAAAAATACTCTAGGCAATTGGATGGATATTTAGATATATGTGTAAATATGTTATGCATAGTCATTAAGAACTTTTGAAAAATTTAATTATAAAAAATAAAGTGAAAAGTTCTTTATAAAAAAAGATAGCCATCACACTAAAAATATAGTATCCTTTTAGTTGTCAAATCAAAAAGGAGGATTGGCAATGTATGACTATTTGATTGTTGGATCTGGTTTATTTGGATCAATATTTGCATATGAAGCTAATAAAAGAGGTAAAAAATGTCTCGTGATAGATAAACGTTCTCATATTGGGGGTAATATATATACAGTACAAATAGAGGGAATTCAAGTACATCAGTATGGTGCACATATTTTCCACACAGATAGCAGGAAAGTGTGGGAATACATGAATCAGTTTGCTGAATTTAACAGATACACCAACTCCCCTGTTGCTAGATATAAATCTGAACTCTATAACATGCCCTTTAATATGAATACATTTAATAGAATTTGGGGAGTAATTACCCCATCACAGGCAAAAGCTAAAATTCAACAACAGATCGAGGAAGCTGGTATTATTGAACCTAAAAACCTTGAAGAACAGGCAATAAGTTTGGTTGGTAGAGATATCTACGAGAAATTAGTGAAAGGTTATACAGAGAAACAATGGGGACGCAGGGCAACAGAATTGCCAAATTTCATTATAAAAAGGCTGCCAGTCCGTTTTACCTACGATAACAACTATTTTAATGATAGATATCAGGGAATACCCATCGGAGGTTATACACAGATCATTGAGAAAATGCTGGAAGGCATCCAGATTCATCTTGAGACTGATTTTTTTATGCAACGTGATAAACTGACATCTCTTGCAGATAAAATTGTTTTCACCGGAATGATTGATGAATATTACAAACATTGTTATGGAAAGCTTGAATATCGTTCTCTTCGTTTTGAAACAGAAATTTTAGATTGTGAGAATTATCAAGGTAACGCAGTTGTTAACTTTACAGAATATGATGTTCCATATACCCGAATAATTGAACACAAGCATTTTGAATTTGGCTGTCAAAGTGGAAATTCTAATCCTAAGACAGTAATCACAAGGGAATATCCCGCCATATGGCATCATGGTGATACCCCGTATTACCCAATGAATGATGATAGAAATAACAAATTATACGCAAAGTACAAGGCATTAGCAGCTGCAGAAAATAAAGTTATATTTGGAGGACGTCTTGGGATGTATAGATACTTTGATATGCAAAATATTGTAGCAGAGGCTTTGATGTGCGTAGAAAATGAACTATCTAAAAATATCTAGTAAGATGCATTGAAAGTTTAACCATAAAACCTTCGATGCATCCACAAACAATACTTATTAACAATATAGATCTCTTATTAGTTAAATCCAAATATCCTTCTTGATAATGAATAAGCTAATAATATAATATTCTTTCCTACTAAGCCTTTAATTTGCACAAATAATCCCAGAAAGGATTTATTTATTTCTTTATACAAATCCTTATTTTTAGAATTTAGATAATACCAAAGTTCCTTTTTTTTATTTAAACTTTTTTCTGTATTATCTTTTAATAATAGTACCGTACTAACTGTCATCATCATTACTAAATATTTAATCATATATTTGCGCAACTTTTTACATTCTATAATCATTGGATTATAACAGTCAATAATTATTTTTGTTACCCTTATCTGTTGATCAATACGCTCAATCATTATTTTTTCATTAACTGATTGATCTTCTCTCCCAATAAAATATCTGTAAAGATCCACATTTATATAATACATTGTTTTTACATAAGGCAACGGTTTATATACAAAAATATTGTCCACATAAAATGTATGTTTAGGAAGCTTTAAATTACATTTTTTAAGAATCTCTGTACGATAAATAACTGAGTGCATTAATATATTTTGACTGTTTTTAAGATGTCCTAAGTCATCCCATGTAAATATTTTTTCTTCCGGCATTGCACCTTTATAATTAATACTTTTTGATTTATGCATATTTATATTCTCATACACATAATTTACAATAAGCATGTCCAATGTTTTGGAATTA
This sequence comes from Clostridium kluyveri, assembly GCF_001902295.1. Lineage (NCBI taxonomy): Bacteria > Bacillati > Bacillota > Clostridia > Eubacteriales > Clostridiaceae > Clostridium > Clostridium kluyveri. Next base: position 4,247,782 of record NZ_CP018335.1, read on the forward strand.
TTAATCATATTTTTTAATATATCAAGTACTTTTTTCAAGCTATTTTTGTCAAACCAATCATCACTATCTAAAACTTTAAAATATATGCCCTTTGAATATTTAAGCCCTGTGTTTATTGCATCACCATGACCACCATTTTCTTTATGTATTGTACGTATTATGTTAGGATATTTCTTCTCATATTCATCAGCAATTATTGAAGTATTATCACTAGAGCCATCATCTACAATCAAAATTTCCAAATCCTCGTCTCCAATTAGCAACGATTCTATTGCTCTATCCATATAAGCTGCTGAATTGTAACAGGGTATTACTACAGTAAGAACTTTCATTTATACCTCCTGATTAATAAGCTTAAATGTTTTATAAAGTTGTAAATGTAAAGATAGCCTCCATGTTAATTCAGCCAACATAACTCCCCCTAAAACATCAATTATAACGTGCTGTTTTGTTGTTAATGTTGAAATACATATCATTATAGCCATAAATAAAGAAAAATATCGATACCAAGCAGGAATGCCCTTACAATTTCTTAAGCCAACAAAACAATACCAACTAACCAGACAATGAATCGACGGAAAAAGATTATCTGCTGCATCTATACTATATAAAAATTTAAGCATGTCCGAAAAAATATCTGGCGTGATAATATTAGGTCTTATATTAGTTGTAGGAAAATTTATATATATAATACCACATATTAATTTTCCCAATAAATCTGCCGTTAAAAAACGATAGCAATGTTCTTTATTTATGTTACTAATTAATATATAATTAACAATCCAAAAAAGATAGCCTCCAAAGTAAACCAATACAAATATCGGAACCACTGGAATCCTGTCATCATAGTATGAGGTTAAATTATGAAAAACTCTATGTTTATAAAACAATCGTGCTCCTAAATATATAGCGAAATTAAAAAATACACATACAATTAAAGGTTTAATAGAATACTTTGGTATATAGTTATATATTCGTTTTATTATTTTCATCTTTTTCCCCTAAGTTATTTTAAGTATAATATTTTAAGTGATATCAAGTCAATATATTAGTGTTGTTTTATAAAAAATTCTGCCTATCATTACTTATTTTTAACTAAATAAATGTTAAAATGCTTTTCTACAACATCAGATTTAATACCTCTTGTCCATAAGTATTCCAATCTTTTTGAAGCTGTTTTGACTTAAATCTTCCAAGTTCTAATTGAAATTTAATCCATTCAAAAGGTTTATATAAATTATTAGATATATCTACAAAACAATATCCTGTAATTGTATTATATATTCTAATTATACCATCTCTATTTCTCTTTGCTTATACTCTTTAATAATTTGTTTTTTACTCGTACCATCCATTATGTTCACCTCACAATTTTTATACTATTATTACTTATATCTAAAAATCCATATATAATTTTAATTATCATTTATCATCATTTCGATTTCTCTTACAAAAGCACTTGTCTTTATATTTAAGTTTTCACAAATTTTAAAAATAACATTCAAAGTTGGCTTCCTCTTTTCTCTTTCCAGTAAACTTATGTAAGTTCTGTCAAGTTCACATCTATAAGCCAGTTCTTCCTGTGACAGTCCACATTTCAATCTATTGTTTTTTAAAATTATAGCAAGAGCTTTTTCTAAAGTCATAAATTTCACCTCTTGCATATAATTTTCAAAGAATTTTTATAAACATTCTACGGACTATAGTCTTCAAAGAAGATATTTATGTTATAATTAAATGAAGATTTAAAGAACTAAATGTAGTACAAATTAGTATACAAATGGGAGGTAATATGCTTAAAGAAAAGATGGAAGAATTAAGAGAGAAACTATATTTTCTGATTACAGAAAAGGCTGAGTATAATCAAATATTAAAGGTAAGTCAGGAATTAGATAATTGCATAAATGAGTTTACCCATAGAATGCCATATGATATAAATAGTAAAATTATAAAAAAGCTGCACAAAAATAAACCAAACAAATCAAAAATTCAAACTTATTGATATTATTTACACTTATTATAAATTCCAAGTAAATATGAATTATACTATATTAGTTGTAAATAACAATATTATAAATAAACGCAAAACTATATGAAAAAATCACACAGCCTTTATTTTTTATTTATTTGAAACTAAGTTATTATTTTTAGGCCCTACAGCGAATATTACTCTATCTATTTGATAATTAGGTATTTCAAAGCAACCTTCCATAAGGAAGACAAAAGAGGAATTTGAACCATTAAAATTCGCTATCCATTGATACTACTTGATCCAAGCAATATTTAAAGCAAAATTACTACAATTATTGATTTCGAAATAATCTTTGCATATTTTTGAGCCTTGGCTTCATAAGTTAATCCTAAATGTGATTCCCTATTTTGTTTTGTTAAGTCCATATAATTATCTCTTAAGCCCCTAAATAAACTTGGACAATTATATCTATATTTATTATAATATAGAAAGTGATTGGAGGCAAACTATGAAAGGAAAAAGTTATACAAAAGAATTAAAAGAAGAGGTATTAAGAGAAGTGAAAGAAGTAGGAAATGTTTCACTGGTATCAAGAAGGCATGGGATCTCAAAATCAACTATATTTACGTGGATAAAGAATTCTAAGGATGAGATTAAAGTTAAGCCTGGTAGAAAAGCTTTGGTTGAGGGAGAAAAAGAACTTGAAAATGAGTTAACAGAAGTAACAAAAGAGAATGATCATCTAAAAAAATTGTTAGGAGAAAAAGATTTAGAAGTAGCAATTCTTAGAGACTTAATAAAAAAATCAAACCCTCAATTAAAGAAAAAGTAGAAATAGCTAAAAAATATATAGATCAAGGATACAATGCAGTATTTGTACTTAAAGTAGTTAAACTCGGAAGATCAACATATTACTATAATTTAAGCGTAGAAGGCAAAGAAAAGGCTAGACCTAAAGGTGGAAAGCCAAAAGGATACAGTATAAACGTAGATGGTGAGAAAGTATGCGATGATCAGATTAAGGAATTTATTTTGGAGGCCATTGATGGGGATGCTATTAACTATGGATATAGAAAAATAACTTACCATCTAAGAAAATATTATAATCTTGTGATTAATCACAAGAAGGTTTATCGGCTTTGCAAAGAGCTCAGAATACTTAAAGACCAGAGAATAATTAAAGCTAAAATAAAGAGAACTATTGCAGTTAACAGAACTATAACAGGCTCAAATCAACTATGGGAAATGGATATAAAATATGGCTACATAGAAGGTGAAGATAAGTTCTTCTACTTACTAAATTTAATTGATATCTTTGATAGGAGCATTATAGATTACCACATGGGTTTACACTGTGAGGCTAAAGATGCTACAGCACTACTGAGAAAGTGCTTAATAAGAAGAAACTTGTTTGAGGAAGGCTCTAAAAAGCCAGTAATAAGAACAGACAACGGGCCTCAGTTTATAAGTCATAAATTTGATGAATGCTGTGAAGGACTTAAAACTGAACATGAGAGAATACCAGTGAAGACGCCAAATAAAAACGCACATGTGGAATCATTTCACAGAATACTTGAGGATGAGTGTTTAAAAATTAATGAATTTCAAAGCTATGCGGAAGCATACAAAATAGTAAATGAATTTATGGAATTCTACAATAATAGGAGATTACATTCAAGTTTAAGATTTATGGCTCCACATGAATTTTATAACCTTTATTTTGGAGAAAACCTAACAAATATTCAAATAAGGGTCTAAATTTAAAAGAAATGAAGAATTTATTAGATTCTGTCCAAAACGAGGGGGTTAATCCGGTAAAAATTCCTGGACAAATAGCTTATCTAAAAGGAAAAAATTCTGATGAAATTGAAGTATTTACTTCAAATGAAAGAAACAACATACTTAACTATTTATATAAAATTAATAGCAGAATAGCTGGCATGGCTTATTTAGGATTTTCTCTTGGTATGCGTGAAGGGGAAATATTGGCCTTGAGCTGGCACGACGTTGATACTAAAAATAGAATTTTACATAGTTATTAATATATAAAATTCTACTATAAACAACTATAGAAGTAATGATAACTATATCTATGAAACTTTATATTTAAATTAATCATTGTAATAAATTGTACAATAAAACATGTGATTTCTAGTGAGTGGTTCAGCAAATTTCGCCTCCACCACTAAAACCACAATTATAATTGTACTAAAGAAATTTCAGTAGGTTTTTACTTTGTTATGGTAAGAATATAAGTTACCAAGAGGATCAATATATGTACCTAAAAAAGGCATAATTGCCTTTTTAGATTACCTCATAAAATATAAAAGATACGACAGAACTGAAGCTAAAATTAGGTTACCTAAACTCTACAAATTAGAATTTGTTCTTACTCTATATCAAATTACATGTTCGCATTATAATCACACTTTTGACATTGAGAAAGCGTATTTTCGTTGTCCTCAATATGATAAACACCAGACCACCTACAAATACTTTGCAAAATTGGAATTACAGACTGACCTTTCGAGGTCAATGAATATTCAACTCTCGGAGGTATTTCATCATAAGACTGTCTTTTTATAATTTCATCTGCAATCAATTCCTTTAATGTTGCAGCCAGTACAGCATCTGTTATATTCGTCATTTCCTTACGAATGGAACTATATCTCAAGGTTTCCTTTTCAGCTAAAACGCAGATTATTCTTGACTTCCACTTGCCACCAAAAACGGTTAATCCATACTCTAACGGACAACGAATATCTTTTTCTAATTTAGGTTTATACATTGACTTTACTCCTTAATTTTTTAATCATAGTATATGACAATTCTTTGTAGAATAAAAGTTACTATGAAATTTATTAGTGACTCATAAATTTGCTAATATATTCTATTTTCCAAGTCACCTTGTTATAATCCATACAAGCTCATCAATAAGAGCTAGTAAAAATTATTCAGGAGGTATTATCATGAAAGTAAATGCTTATTTGGAAATCACAATGAAAATTGACAACAACAATCGTCAAGCTGCTGCAAAGGTCTACACAGACTACAGAAGACCTTTCCTTGAAACAATCGAAGGTGCATTAACAAAAGACCTTTTGATTCGTGATGAAGACGTTCAAGTTCTTCATGGTTTCGACAGCATTGAACATGCAAATGCTTACTTATCAAGCGAAATGTTTAAAAACGATGTATTTGTGGGACTGCAACCTCTGTGGAATACAGACCCAGAAGTAAAAATTTATAGCGTAGCTTAATAATTAAAAGCCATTCTATCATTGATAGCGTGGCTTTCTTGTTAATCTTTGCTACAAAGTACTATTTATATTACCATTTATACTACTCAACATTAAATTGGAAATTATCGAGCTTCATAAAATGCTCATCATACAAATAACATTGTTACTTATGTTCTTGATTAATTATCAACAGCATTTTCAATGTTTTTGATAATGAAGTTTATAACCATACGTGTTCCCCTTGTTTTAATACGTCTATTCATTTCTTCAATACACTCTTTAAATTCTTCTTCACTTAGTGGAATAGTATGAGATAGAGATTGCGTTTTAAACAATGGTATTCCTATCATTTTCTTTATACCATTTTGTTCTATTACAAAATAATATTCTTCTAATAAGAACTTTTCTCTGTTTTGAAGGAAAAACTCTTTCCATGATTCTAAAACATTTAAAGAAACTGTAACGGGGTTTCCGTTATACTTATATTTTTGACAGATTTTATTTGCAATACAATTTTCAATTTTATCAATCATCAAAGGTAAGAAATCTTTTACATCACCTAAGAAACCTTTTGCAGTATTGTAATTATCATTGTTTTTATCGCTAGGGGGGAAAGGCATATAGTTACCAATAGAGTGAGTGAGGTTTGCAAAAGTTTCAAATTCTTTTAAAATACTTGAATTTAAATCTTTTGAATAATCGGAAAATTTATCTAATAACCAAAAATCTCTATACAACTCGCATTTTTTATATTCTTCTTGATAGTCATTAATCCATGAAGTATTGTTACGTATATAGTCAAAAAATAGAGTTTTCATAGAATTTATACAATCTATGTACGTCTCACCCAAAATCTCTTTTACAGACAAATCAGCATCAAAAATGCTTCCCTCAGATTTGGATTTAATAATATCATTTACTACAGTATAGCGCAGCCAGTTTTTTGTATTTAAATATTCACCTTTATTTTCAGAGTATTTTAATTCTACATTGTCAAGTTTATTTTCAAGAAAAAGATTTTTAAGTATTTCATCCTTCTTTTCAGATATTTCTTTTGCTGCATCATTATAAATATATGCTTTTTTAAAATCATACTCCACGATTTCCATAATACCTTCATAAGTAGATGTTTCTTTTAATTTTCCAATCTTATCGATAATCTTTATATCCATTTATTTTCCTCCTATGCCAATTATAAATAATCTGCACGACAAATTACTATTTATTGAGTTGTTTAATATTTTACATGTGACACAAGTATAAGAAAAGATTACGAAATTACCTTAATTTTAAATTTAGGAAATTTTTAATCTAATGTTCCAATAACATTATTTAATTTCAATAAAGCATCTGGTTCAACTTTTAAAGTAGTATTTTCTTCACCTAATCCACCATATACAAAAGAAAATTTAAGAAGTCTCTTATCAATTATATATGGCAATGAAATTCCGAACATCGGAACATTCCCAACTGAAAATCCCGTTATCAATTTAACTTCCTCTTTAGTGGCTAATCTAACATTTTTACAGTTTAGCAAACATTTTATTTCCTTGAAATTTACATGGCCTCTTTCACCTGATATAACTATTACATAAAACCCTTTATTTGTATATATTATTAATGTTGGTGCTATTTGAGCAATATCAATTTTAAAATAGTCAGCACCTTCTTTTGCTGTATAAATAGGCTTATCATTATGAATTAATTCAAATGAAAAACCATTCCCTTTTAAAATATCTTTTATATCTTTCATTAAATTTACCTCCTAGTAGTACATATTTCAAAAAAATTCGCTATCCCCTATAACCTTTTTAATTGGAATTTTATTGGAAATTTTATAAATTCCTATACATTAAAAGAATATACTATAAACTTGCTATCTGAATTGTTATAACAATCACTTTCAGAGGTTTATCCGCTTCATTCCATATAGATTAAATTGATGAACTAAGTACTATTATTGAACCCTGATTACTAACATTTCGTTTCCACCTTTCACAAATTCATAATTTACTTTTACTGTTTTAATTTCATATTTAGAAAAGCATCCATCCTCTATTAATTTGTCAACAAACAGAGACTTTTCACATTTTAAATTGACTATTGGAAATACTCTTATTTCCTTCGATGTTATCCTTACTAATTCTTCAATAACCCTTTTATGGAACTCATAATCTAAATGCTCATCATACATAAACAGAAAGTGTGATACAAGAGCTATATTAAACTGTTTATCTTTAAAATGGCTTTTAGGGTACTCGGTAGTAACATATTCCGCCCTTGAATTTTGTTTAAAATCCCTAATAAATGCTTCATATGCTTTTTTACGGTGTTCTTTTAAATGTTTAATGTCTTTAAAATACTTCCACTTATACAAATCTTTAATCTCTTCCATTTTTCCCATTGTTATTTCTAAATCTTTTGTGCACTTTTCTTCTATATCCCTAGCCGAAAAATAATAAATTCTATCAGAATCAGTAACATCATATCCTTAAGCTCTAGCTTCTGCACAAAAAGAACTGACACCTGAAGCTACATCCAATATTCTCTCACTTTTACTTATATTATGAATATCAAACATCCTATAATATTCATTAAAAGTTCTGCCTATTAGAACGATATTATTATGCGTGATAGGTAAGACTTTGAAATTATCTCAATCTTTTCCCCCCACCTCACACCGGACATGAGATTTTCACCTCATCCGGCGTTCCAACAAATTGCATTTTACTAATTAAATAACTGAATTTTCTACTAACTTTCTTAAAGAATTAACTCGTTTTAAACCTATTTTATTTAAATCTAGTTGTTCTAAATATTTTTCAATAGTTTCTTGTTGTACTGCATGAACTAATCTGTGGACTTCTGTTTTTATCCACACTAGATTATTATAACTATCATCCCCACCCAGACTTTTAGGTTTTTTATGATGACATTCCATGTTTCCTATATTTAACAAGTTACCTGTAATATAACATCTTCCTTGTTGTCCAACTAATAATGAAATTCTATTATCATTAAACTCAGTCGAGTTGTTTTCAGATGTATTTTTTAATAGGTATAATAATGTTTTGTTGTATCCTTTTAATTTAGCATGAATAATCTTTCTACCTTCTTTTGTATAGTTGCAAATATCTTTAGGAAAACACATTGGTGGTTTTGTTTTACATCCATATATAGGGAATATTGTCACCCCTTGTATCGTTCTTATTTTTCCTTTATAATTTTCATAAAGCCTTTTATAGGTTTCAGATAGTTTAGGTTTATCACTAATTATATCCCTTAATCTAATATCCAAGGTTTTTGTAACTAAGAAATTTATTTCTTTAAAATCTAAAATCACATTTGTTGCACTATTGTAATAATTATGGCTACCTAAAATAATGGAATTTACTTTAGAGACTTCTTTTGAATTTTGTTCTTTTTGTATTATTTTAATTTGTTGTTTTAATTTATCTATGGTATTTTGTTTCGTCTTGTCACACATTCTACTTTGACATACATATTTATTTCTTTTGATTTTAGCCATTAACTTGAATCCTAGATATTCTGTATAATTTTTTCTTAGATTGGTTATTTTAGATTTATCAGGACTGATTTCTAAGTCTAGCCTCTCTATTAACCACAATCTTGTTGCATTATAAATTTTTTGAGCTGTTTTATAATCTCTACAGAAAATTTTAAAATCATCTGCATATCGAACTAGCCATATTTCTTTGAGATTTGTTTTTTTAATTGCTCTATATTTATGTAATTGAGCATACTTATGTTTAGTTTCAAAGGTTTCCCATTGATCACTAATCCACCAATCTAATTCATTAAGTACAATATTTGATAGCAGTGGACTAATTATCCCACCTTATGCAAAGTTGGAGATTATGCGAAGTAAACCTCATCAGGCATTGGTTTAACTGGGTTCTCTGAAGATTTACTTTGCATAATATCTCGACTACTTTAATTTAGAAAGCCAATTTAGTAATGACGCATCTTCACTCCAATCAGGCAGGTTGATATCAACTAAATCGGGATAAGCACTCTCAATTGCCTGACGTTTTAACTCTGTATCACACTTAGCATAAGTCTCTGTAGTTTTGATGTCCTCGTGTCCTAAAAAATCCCGGATATATATCAGATTGACTCCGGCTTGTAGCAGATGCATTGCTTTGCTGTGACGAAACATATGTGGTGTTACTTTTTCAGGGACAATCGTTGAGATTCTTCTTGCTGAGCATACATACTGTGAAATAATGTATGCAATACCCTCTTTAGTAAGTTTGTTATGCTGCTTGTTCGTAAATAAGGGGTAGTCACTTTTCCAATTCACGTTTAAGGAATTTTCCTGAATATAGCGTGACAATAAAGCAAGTGCATTTTTCAATAGTGGAACTCTACGTACCTTATTTCCCTTTCCAGTAAGAATAAGAACTCCTGGATTATTCAACACAACATCACGCACCCTTAGATCGACAAGTTCCTGTACTCTGCATCCAGAATCATAAAGGATACTTAAAAGGGTTAAATCACGACGTCCTTTTGGAGTAGTCTTGTCTGGCTGGGATAATAAGAGCTTCATAGCCTCTGGTGTAAGATGCGGTATTGATGGTTTTTGTGTCTTCTTAATCGGCAGTGAAATCACTTTTTGAAAATGAAGAATTCCCTCTGGTTCCTCGTACTGCGCATAGCGAAAAAAGGAATGTATAGCTGCAAGTCGTTGGTTTCTAGTTGAAATACTACATTTTTTGCTTGTTTCCAGCCACTCAAGGAAATCCTTAATCAATCCATGCGTCAGCATGTTCAGGTTGAGTCTTTCAACAGGCATATTTCGTTGTTCCTGACAGTATCTAATTAGCAGTTTAAAGGTATCCCGGTAGGATGTTATTGTATTTTTGCTAGCATTTTTTTGTCTTGGCAGGTATTCAGACAAGAATCCAGTAAGGTGTATTGCAAAATCAGTAGGTTTCACCAGCATCACCTTCCAATTCGGGGATAATGTCTGGATAACATCCCTCTAGCTTAATAGATATATCGGGGAATACATCAGCAGTCATTCTAAGGTAATATGAAGTTTCATTAAAGGAGTCGTGTCCCATATATGTCTTCAGTATTGGAAGGTAAACTGAAAGGTCTTTTTCTTCTAGAACCCATTTTTTCAGACAGTGGCATGCAAAAGCATGGCGAAAGTCATGAACTCGTGGACCCTTGCCGCGGCCTCCATGTGAAATTCTAGCTCTCCATAGAAAGCGCCTAAAGTTGTGATATACATTACCTATAGTCATTGGCTTGCCATCCAATCCGGGAAAAAAGTAATCGCTACGCTTGGAAATCACATGGACACATTTGAAGTAATCGCGACAGCGACTTGTTAATTCATCCGACATTGGAACTAGACGGCTGTTGTCTTTCTTGGAATGCTGGATGGTTAGTACTCCATCCCTAAGATCTACATCATCTATTTTAAGTAGTCTTGCTTCTGAAGAGCGAAGACCGCATGAGTAGATCATTCTAAAGAATACTGGCATAATCAAGTGTCGTTGTGGACATTCGCTGACATAAGGACATTTGTCTGTCTCATGGAAGAAACGCTGCAATTCATCTACTGTATAAATATATGGAACGTATTTCTCTTCAACCGGATAGTAACCTTTTGGAAGAATATATGCATTTATTCCTATACTATCCAAATATATAGCAAACTGTCGAAGTACTGAAGCTCTTGAGCATTGATTAGCTTGTGCCTCATAAATCTTCTTAGAGCACCAGTCTAAAACTATTTCTCTTGTAAGTTCTTTTGCTTTAGAATACTTTTTAGCAGTAAATGCAGAGAATCGCAGGAGATGCTCTTTCTCAGTTTTATACTTATATCCGATTGCTTGTTTTAACTTAACATGGTTTTCGATATACTGAGCAAATGGGCCTTTGAAAAAATAATCACTCATGGTTATCCACCTCCGGTGTATTCAGGCAGCATTCCTTCAGCTTATTTAAATCTACTTTTAAATAAACTGCTGTGGAATCAGTATCCGTGTGACCAAGGATATCTGAAATTACTGCGAGAGGTGTGCCATGTTCAAGCATTCTCGATGCTGCAGTATGTCGAAGCGAGTGCATACCCCGACGTTTTTTTAGTGTTGGCAGATGGGCAATTACCATGTAGTTCTTGATTAATTGAGATAAGTGATCCCCTTCTGAAAAAGGGAGGAACGGTGCCATATGTCTTACAAATACAATTGATGAATCAACCTTTGGTCGTCCATATTTCAGATAATCAATAACAGCCCATCCTACTTCAGAGGGAATTGGAAGAGTAACTGTTTCTCGCGTCTTTGATTGTACGAATACCAACTTCTTCTCTTCCCAGTGAAAGCAATTAAACGTCAGGTTTTTGATGTCAGTAACCCTAAGTCCCAGCATACAAGCGAGAAGAATGATGGCATAATCCCGTTTTCCTTTTGGGCTTCCACGATCAATAGCTCCTATCAGTGCGACCAATTCAGCCTTTGTCCAAACGGAAGGAATGCGTGTCTGCTTACGTGCTTGAACCATCGGTGTCTTTGCAGCTAAATCAGTTTTTAAAATGTCCTGCTCGAGAAGATATCTCAAAAAAGTACGTATTGAGCAGATATTCTGTTCCACAGTTTTATAAGTGTAACCAGCTAGAGTTCTGATATAGCTATGTATAATTGAAAGGCTGATATTACGGCAATTACAGATGCCCTGTGAAATAAGATAATCCATAAATCGCTCCGCTTGATTCACGTAGTGATCAATAGTTACCTTAGAATAACTCCTAGCTTCACAGTAACTTTTGAAGTCACTGCTGATTTTCATAAAGTATGGATCAGTCAAAAGATCTCTGTATTTATAATACCGCCTTAAAACGGTATTATGCATTTGGAAATCGCCAATCATTCTGATGATACGAAGTTCCTGAGTATCCTTTTGGCACAAGGTTTTATCAAAATCCTTTTTAAAAATCTGAAAGTATTTTTCTACAAAGTCTATTCCCAATTGTTCGGAGTAATAAGTTTCGTTACGATTTTCTGCAAACTTTATGATTTTCTCCCAACGATTACGATAAAACTTCATAGAGCCTTCAGTGTAGCCTAATCTCAGTAGCTCCTGTTCTAAATCTAGCAATAATTCTTTAAGTGGTTTTCTATGCATATAAAATGCCTCCTTCAATAATTTTTTAGTTTTTACATTATTATCATTGACGGAGATTATGCAAAGTAAAACAAGTGTAATACCTGCAAGAATGCGGCAATTCAAGATTTACTTTGCATAATTACTTTCTTTGCATAAGGTGGGTTATGCGAAGCTTTGCATAAACCGCCTTGTGGCGTTCCTTTAGTTGGTATTCCTATACCTTGAATTTCTGATTTTAATATCTTTCCAATAATGCTTAATAGATTTTTATCTTGAATTCCTAAATGCCACATCTGCTTTTTTAATTTGCTATGGTTTACATTATCAAAAAATCCTTTGATATCTATATCTACGACGTAATGTAATCCTGCTCTATTTATTAGTTTATAACATCTTGCTATGGCATGTTCTGTTGACCGATTAGGTCTAAAACCATAACTATGTTTATGGAATTTAGCTTCGCATATTGGTTCTAAAATCTGCTTGATACATTGCTGCATTATTCTATCATCTATGCAGGGTATCCCCAATGGTCTAGTTTTACCATTGTTTTTAGGGATTTCAATACGTCTTACACTTTTAGGTTGATAATTTTTAAATTTATCTTGAATATATTTGATATATTTTTCAATACCCATATTTTTTATAAATTCAATATTTAAACCATCTGTCCCCACAGTTATGGAGCCTTTGTTTTTCTTGATATTCCTATAAGCTAGTAGGATGTTTTGTTCAGAGACTATATACTGCATCAGGTTAGTAAATTTATTATCTTTACTGCTTTGGCTATACAAATTATCAAATATTTCTTGCATGTCATAGTATTCATTGTTTCTTAGTTTCTGTTTCTTCTTTAATAAGCTTTCCTTCAAGTCTATTACTCTCCCTTCTGGGGATTTCATATCTCTTAGTCATACCAGAACCTTGAATTATTCAGTATTTAATTTTCAAATAACAACTTGTCTAGTGGCTATTGCTCTATTTCCATTACAGAAACTTCACTGCTTCATGCCACCACTCTCACTTAGATTAAGATAAGTTATACATTGACTGCTTTCCTTATCACTACTTCTTCGGTAATAAAACCTCCATATTCTAAGCTTTCCTTGTTCCGTTATTGCTATCTGTACATATATCCGTAGGTCATCAGTATGAGCCTGTAGGCTTGATAATGCCTTTAACACTATATGGATTTTCATAGATTAAAGTTTTACTAATCCACACCCACTACACATATGTGTTATACCCATTTCTAGGTATTCGTTGTTTAGACCCGTACATTCCTGATTTCGTCAGTTCCCTTTGGAACATCCTAACCATAGATATTTTATAGACCCTAGCTCTATCACTACTCGACCACCTCTGGTTCGCATTTCGTGTAAATATTTGTATTTACTTACGGTAGCTCTCAAGCCATTTAACGAGCTTTTAACCCTCTGATGTTTACTCATCAAAACGCTAATCGTATCCTTTGAGAAGGCATTTCAAGGCGTTACCCTATCATTCTACCTTTCACAATAACAGTTCTAATTTCTGAATTTAACCAGCTAATTAGGCTAGTTTTGTAGAAGACCCTCGCCTTCCTTTGTCTAGCAACAAGTCACACTTAATCCAACTTCTTCTCCATATCATCCACTCCAAAACTATATTTTGATATTGTAATCTAAACTTAATTCATCTCCTGGTAATCCCCTTATTCCACAATTATGGCTAGGAGTTTCAAAAATAGCAGTTAAAAGTTCTATAAAATAAAAAGAACACTTCACCCTATAAGGGCAAAATGAACATTCTGCTATACCACCTTAATATAAAGTCAGCTTTTTCAGGTACGGAGATTACTCGATACCCTGTCCTTTTAACGGTGGACTATCCGTTTATTGCTACTGCTATTTCACATCACATCTCAGAGACCCATTCAATATAGACTACAGTATTTGGCTCTCACTATCCCAAATTCACTTTAACTAAATTTCCATATCTACTACTTCTCTTCACTGACTTTTACTCTTATTTTTTACATCATATACCTGTTGGGGTAAAAAGTCAATATGTTGGTAAATTTTAATTTTATGAAATAAATTATACTTACTCTTTAAATCACATTGTTTATTTTACCACATAAAAACACTGAAAAATTCAACTATAAATAATTTTGCACCATATCATAATTACAGTCATAACCTTATTGAAGCAGAAATACTACCCAAAAACATAGTCATTTTTTTCTAAGGCGGGAATATTTAAAATTAAATTAATATAGCAGCCTTAAAAAAGGCTGCTGTGCCGCACAAATAGTGCTATCGCTAAGTTAGTTGACCTGGTCTTTGCCCCCACACTCGCCTGCTGGAACGTTCACTACCCGGAATTACCCTCTCACTATTAATTCTCTCGTAATTTTACGGCAGGACTTACTTCTAAGCCGCACCATGCTCATTAAATATTTTATTTAACTTACGTGGATCGTTTTGCCTGCGACTGGCCTCGATTTTCAACCACAAACCTAACTCAACTAATAAAATTATACCTTACTTTTAGCTCCAGTCAATATATTAATTTTCCCCACTTTAGCTTTAATAAGTTCACTACAACAATAAAAGGCCGTAGCACCAGTAGTTAATACATCGTCTATTACTAAAATGTTTTTATTTTCTATAGAATGTTCATTATTAATCCTAAAACTTCCTTGAATATTATCCCATCTATTCATTTTGCTCAATCCAATTTGATCTTTGGTATCTTTTATTTTATCTAGGCAGGATACAACAGGTTTATCCACATATTTCCCCAGCAATCTTGCCAGATATTCACTTTGATTGTACCCTCTTTTTTTAATACTTTTCTTTGTCATAGGTACATAAGTTATAATATCAAACTCAATTCTATTATTAAATATTGTATCTTTCATGTACTTTGCTATAACTTCTCCTGCCCTAAAGGAATTTTTATATTTTAACTTTAAAATAAGTTCCATCATACTTCCCGAATAATAGGCACTGCTATAACATCTACACTGTTTATTATGAACTTTTATATCAAAGCTATCTTTACAAATTTTTATATTACTTTTACAAGTGGTACATATAATTTTATCCTTATATAGTTCTTCTCTGCATAATATACATTTTTCATCTCCACAATACACTAAATCCAGTACACACTCTAATAAAAATCTTAGACTTTTAACAAACCCATTTTCCATGCTTTCCTATTAAAATTTCTAGTTATATTTTTAGTTTCTTCTATATGTATACTTTCTAAATTAGCTAATAATATAACCTCTTCTTTTAAGCTATTTTCACCTCTTCCTGTATCTCTTCCCCTGCACAAATAGACAAACCTTTTATAATCAAACTGTGGATTATCCGCAAAATATACCATTATATCACATTTTTTTACACTGCATATATTTCTATGAAAAGAATTAGTTATTAATATGTCATTTACTCCATGTAAAAATTCTTTAATCAACATTTCATTAGATTTTCCATCAAAAAAAGTTATAATATTTTTACTAAAGTTTTTACAATATTTATAAACATATAGGTATACATTTTGTAATTTTTGTTCATCAGGAACATATATTATAGTTTTTTTTCCTATATCCATAGACCATCTTAAATATTCGTATACAACAAATGGTATATCCTCATTCATATCAAGCCTTGTAGATATCACCCTTGGTTCTACTATTTGTATTCCTTTTCTAACGGGCATAAATATTTCTCTGGAATGTTTGAATATATTCTGTATAGAACATATAATAACTTTACTATCTTTACAGCTTAATTTATCAATCAAATCGAATATTTCATATTTATTGTATTTGGAAAAACTATTTATGTCATCATATATAATCAATTTAAACTTTTCCTTTAGTCTTATGGCATTTTCAAAATTGCATATTTTCAGCTTACATTCTGTAAAATTTTCTGAATTCTCCACATAGGCATAATCTACAATTTTTCCATACTTTTCTATATTCTTTATTATATCAATATTACCCAATTCCTCATTAGTTATATAAATTACATTCTTATTTTCAGTTACATAATTTTGAATAATCTGAATAAAACTCTTAGTTGAATTATACGGAACAGAAATAACACTTAGAAAAGACTCTTTAGTAAAACTCCACTTTAATATCTCTTCACTTATTTCTTTTTTCCTATCAGCGAAACTCATTTTGTTCCAAAGTAACATCCACTTCACTCTCCATTATATCCATTATTCTATATTTTAATAAGGAATACCTCTCAAAACTTTTATTATTACTTATCATGAAGGTTAAAGCTCTTAAATCTCCTACAAGTACCACCATCTCTTTCGCCCTAGTTATAGCTGTATATAGTAAATTTCTATTCATAAGTAAAACCGGTCCCATAAACATAGGAACAATAATAACTGGAAATTCACTCCCCTGACTTTTATGTATAGTTATTCCATAAGCTAAATCTAATTCATCTAAACATATATTATCATATACAACCCTTTTCTCTTCGTCAAATATAACAGTTACTGTATCCTTCTCTTCATCAATATCTTCAATATATCCAAAATCTCCATTAAAAATGCCCATACCTTTTTCCTCTTTTTCTCCTGAAATTACTGTCCACTTTAAAGTATAGTTATTTTTAATTTGCATTACCTTATCTCCAACTCTAAAAATCATATCTCTAAAATACTTTTCTTTTTTATTATTACTTTTAGGATTTAAAGCTTCCTGAAGTTTTCTATTTAAATTTGATACTCCTAAAATTCCTTTTCTCATAGGAGATAGTATTTGAATATGTTTCATTTTATCCCAATGCCCATTAAATGCGGGTAATCTTTTATTTGCTAATTCTACTAAAAGATTTAATATATTGGAAAATTCCAAGGCTTTTATAAAATAAAAATCTTTAAGTTTTTTATTTAAGATCGGCATTTCTCCTAAATTTATTTTATGAGCATTTACTATAATCATGCTCTCTCTTGACTGTCTAAATATTTCTTTTAATCTGACTACCTTAATGCACCGGCTATCTATAAGATCTCTAAGTACATTTCCAGGTCCTACAGAAGGAAGCTGCTCTGAATCTCCTACTATTATAAGTCTAGTTTTTAATGAAATAGCCTTTAATAAATTATTCATCATTACTATATCTATCATAGAGGCTTCATCTATAATTACCACATCACATTGAAGGGGAGATTCTTCTCCACGAGAAAAAAATAATGCTTCATCATCACTTTCTACACCTATTTCAAGTAATCTATGTATAGTTTTCGCCTCTCTTTTAGTTGCCTCCGACATTCTCTTTGCAGCCCTTCCAGTAGGTGCCGCCATAAGGACTTTCAAGTTTGATTTTTCAAATAACTGAATCATACAATTAATTATAGTAGTCTTTCCTGTTCCAGGCCCTCCTGTTATTATTTCTACACTATTTTCTACTGATCCTTTAATTGCTTCTTTTTGTGAAAAAGCAAATTTTATGTTATTGGCCTTTTCAAAATTTTTAATTTCCTCATATATATTTAAATCTATATCTTTACACTTATTAAAAGCTAAGGTCAATATCTTCTTAGTTACACTTAATTCGCAATAATAATACGTCATGGAGAATACACAAATCTTATCTCCATATTTTTCTACCTTTATTTTTCCATTTAAGGAGCTTTCATATATATTTTTTTCCAGTTCTTTTTGACTCACTCCAAGTATACTCATTCCATTTCTTATCAATACGTCTATAGGCACATAAGTATTTCCCCTGCTGCAAAATTTATTTATTAAATATTTTATACCACTTTGTACTCTAAAGGGAGAATCTTTTTCTATACCAAGACCCCTTGCTATTTTATCTGCTATTTTGAATCCTATTCCTGATATTTCTTCTGTAAGAATATAGGGATTTTCTTTTACTATATTTATTGAGTTAGCTCCCAACTTTTTGTATATTTTTACACATTGATTAGGGGTTACTCCATAAGTTTGCATAAATATCATTATATTTCTTATTTCATATTGCTTGGAATAAGATTTTTCTATTAGGGATATCTTTTTTGATCCTATACCCTCTATCTCTTTTAACCTTTCTATATTGTTATCTAATATATGGAGTGTGTTTTTTCCAAACTTCTCCACTATCTTTTTTGCAGTAACCGGTCCTATGCCTGATATAATACCTGAAGACAAATACTTTTCTATGCCAACTAAGGTATTTGGAATTATTTCCTTAAATAGTTTAACTTTAAATTGATGGCCAAATTCAGGATGAACTACCCACTCTCCTGAAACCTCCAAATTTTGTCCTTCTATTATATAAGGTATACATCCAACTATAGTTATTGTATCTTCTTTTTCTTTTATCTTAGCCACTGTATACCCATTATCCTTATTTTGAAATATTATATCTTCTACAACTCCCTGTAATTCCTGCATATAACTCACCTTAATACAAAATTATTTATAAAATTTAAAAACATAATAACACTATTCACCATTATTATACACTTACACGTTATAAAAATATATATAAATGTGTTCGTGCAGCATTTAACCCTATAGTACTTTATGGGCAATAATCTAATCCTTTAAAACAAAATCCAGAAAAATTGTATCTAAAATATTATATTGAAAAATAAAGTTCATCATAAATGATAAATTATCAAAAAAATATTGAAAAAATTATTGAAATATAATTTTTCTTATATTATAATAAACACAAAATTATACGAAATATAATAAAATTGTATTAAACATAATAAAACATTACAATAATTATACTAATACCTTCTACCTAATTGCTATATATTATCAAATTACTATTTGAAATATATATTTTAAGATCTCAAAGGGGGGGAATTTCTACGTATAAAGAAAATTTCCAATATAATACACATAACCTAACTTTTATGCAATGTGCAGAATGTCAGTCACCTATTATTTCAAGTATTCTTTCTACAATAAAAGATAGTGTAGTAATTATTCACTCACCTTTGGGATGTGCGTTGTGGTTCGGGAACAACAGCACTAGATATACAAAATGTTATTGATTCTATCCAGGATAATTATTCAATTCCTTTAATCACGGTCACCTGCGAACTTTACAATTCTAAAACATGGGGTTCTGGATTTAACTCCAAAAAAGCTGGGGGCTTCAATAAACTTATAAAAACTATCCATAAAGAGGAAAAATTTTATAATGTTATTAATTTTAGTGGTAATGATGATATAAAAGAAATACTTAATGGTTTAAGATCCTGGAGTGCTAGAATGGGCATATCAACATTATGGATTGAAAACGAGTTGGAGTTTTATGGTTACAAAGGAATGTTAAAATTTGCACAAAAATTATTAGACTTAATCAATAACAGAAGTTTTGTAGAAAATATTAAGAAATACGCAACATTACCGTATCAAAAATGGTGGATGAAAGAAAATCTATTAAAAAGGAGGCAATGTTTTATTTCTATGAGTCCTCCTATTTCAGATAGGTTGATACTCAATAAAAGTTATGTTGGATATGAAGGAGGGCTAGCTTTTATAGAAGATATTTTTTCCTACATATTAAGAGGATCATAAATCAAAAAAATATTACAATAAAATAATAAAGGAGAGCTAATATGAAAAAAACAAATTCAAAAATTTTAATTTTATTTACAGCAATTACAGTCATGCTCATGTCAATTATTAGTACAGGCTGTGGAAATGAAAAAAATAGTACATCCACCAAGCAAGAAAATTCAACATCCTCAACAAGAAAAATAGTTGATGGTACTGGTAAAACAGTCACAATACCCTATGAAGTTACTAGAATAGCTGCATCTGGAGCTTTAAATCAGATAGTCTTAATACTTGGTGGAGCAGATAAATTGGTGGCAACAGCCCAAGGGGTTCAAACAGGTTTTTTTCCTAAAGTTTATCCTAGGATAACAGAAATTCCCGCTGCCTACACAGGTTCAGGCCCTGGAACTTTAAACATGGAGACTTTACTTAAAGCAAACTCACAAGTAGTTTTTGGTACATTTACTCAAACTGAACAAGAAAGATTACAAAAAGCTAATATAGCTTTTCTAGGACTAAAATTGGAAACCCCTGAAGATATAAAAAATACTATCACTATGGTTGGAAAAGTACTTGGAGAAAGCGGTGAAGAGAAAGCTAAAAAATTTAATGAATACTATGATAATAATATAAAATATGTTAGTGACAAGACTAAGTCTAGTGAAAAAGTTAAAGTATTTGTTGCCAGTGGTACCCCAAAAGGGTCACTTACCACAATTGGTTCCAATGACATAAATACTTCCTACATAGAGGCTGCTGGAGGTATAAATATAGCCGCAGAAAATATTTCTAAAGAATCTAGCACTAGCAATGAAGGTACCAGTGTTGATTTTGAGTTTCTATACAAAAATCAGCCAGATGTGATTATAGCCACAAGTAAGAATACTTACGATTATATCATGGACACAAGCAGTTCAAATCAATGGCAATCTCTAACGGCTGTAAAAAATAAACAAGTTTATCTTAATCCTAAAGGAGTATATTTATGGTCTGTAAGAAGTGCAGAAGGTGCATTACAACCTTTATGGCTAGCCAAAAATCTCCATCCTGACTTATTTAATGATTTAGATATTAAAGAAAAAGTAAAGGAATTTTACAAAAATTATTATTATTATGATCTATCAGATAATGATCTGGAGGATATATTAAATCCAAAAAAATAAATATACATTATAGATACCTATTCAAAATAATTAAAATAAAAACTCTGTACTATAAATTATACAGAGTTTTTTATTATTAAAGATAATTTTTTATATCGTTAACCTTATTTAATTTTTCCCAAGGTAAGTCTATATCAGTTCTTCCAAAGTGTCCATAAGCTGCGGCCTGTCTGTATATAGGCCTTCTTAACTCTAATTCTCTTATTATTACTGCTGGTCTTAAATCAAACACTTTATTTACTATATCAATTATCTTCTTCTCAGATATCTTTTCAGTACCAAATGTATCCACATTTATTGAAACAGGTTCTGCTACACCTATAGCATAAGCAATCTGTATTTCCAACTTATCAGCAACTCCTGCAGCAACCAAATTTTTAGCTACCCATCTAGCGGCATAAGCAGCGGATCTATCAACCTTAGTAGGATCCTTTCCGGAAAATGCTCCTCCACCGTGTCTTCCGTAGCCACCATAGGTATCAACTATTATTTTTCTTCCTGTAAGCCCAGAGTCTCCTTGTGGACCTCCAACTACAAATCTTCCTGTTGGATTTATAAAATATTTAGTGTTAGAATCTAAAAATTCCGGTGGAACAACAGGTTCTATAACATTCTTTATTATATCTTTTTCAATTTGTTCTTTGGTGACAAATTCATCATGTTGGGTAGACACCACTATTGTGTCTACTCTAACTGGCTTATTCCCCTCATATTCTATAGTAACCTGTGTCTTTCCATCAGGTCTTAAATAATCCAATATGCCCTCTTTTCTAACTTGTGATAATCTCTTTGAAAGCTTATGAGCCAAGTTTATGGGCATAGGCATATACTCTGGAGTTTCATTTGTTGCAAATCCGAACATCATACCCTGATCTCCAGCCCCTATAGCGTCCACCTTTTCCATCTTGCCTACTTTAGCTTCCAAAGATTCATTAACTCCCATAGCTATATCTGAGGATTGTTCATCAATTGAACTAAGTACTGCACAAGTGTCACAATCAAATCCATATTTAGCCCTAGTATATCCTATTTCCCTTATGGTTTTTCTAACTATTTTAGGGATATCAATATAACAATTAGTAGATATTTCCCCCATAACCAAAACCATACCTGTAGTAGTTGCAGTCTCACATGCCACTCTTCCCTGAGGATCCTGTTCCAAAATAGCATCTAAGATAGCATCTGAAATTTGATCGCACATTTTATCAGGATGTCCTTCCGTAACTGATTCAGATGTAAACAGCTTTCTCATTCTTAATACCTCCCTCTATAAAATAAAAAAACCACTTCAATAAGAAGAGGTTAAATAAATTAACTACTCTCTTATCTTGCAGCCTTTAAAACTGCTGGAATTGGCACCTTAATGATTAAAGCACTGGTTGCCGGGCTTCACAGGGCCTTTTCCCTCCACCTCTCTTGATAAGAGCTTCATATAATAAATTTTATTAGTTATGAAAACAACAAATTAAGTAAAATAAAAAACACCCAAAAGTGCCTTTTATGGTGGAGGAAGATGGATTCGAACCATCGAAGTCACTGACAACAGATTTACAGTCTGCCCCCTTTGGCCACTCGGGAATTCCTCCGCATTTGGTGCTGGCAGTAGGCTTCGAACCCACGACCTACTGATTACAAGTCAGTTGCTCTACCTGCTGAGCTATGCCAGCTTATTTTATTATTAGATAAATGGTGGGCACAACAGGGATCGAACCTGTGACCCCCTGCTTGTAAGGCAGGTGCTCTCCCAGCTGAGCTATGCGCCCCAATTTTTGTGGTGGAGGAAGATGGATTCGAACCATCGAAGTCACTGACAACAGATTTACAGTCTGCCCCCTTTGGCCACTCGGGAATTCCTCCATATTTGGTGCTGGCAGTAGGCTTCGAACCCACGACCTACTGATTACAAGTCAGTTGCTCTACCTGCTGAGCTATGCCAGCTTATTTCTTAACTATGTATTTTATATAATACAAACACACATGCCTAACGTAAATTAGTATACATTCTCATTCATTTATTTTCAAACCTACTATACCCGTATAATGTAATATTAAAGGTTTATTACTCCATATTTCTTTAGATTTCTTTGAAAATCATATGTATATGGTTGAAATTTAATATTTTACCGCTTCTCATCATATACATTATATATAATGTTCTCTATAAAGTTATTTATAGATTCAGGTGGAAGTTTGTTCATAAATAATGCTTACCTCCATCTGAACCTTAGAAGAACTTATCCAGAACACAGCAGCACTCATCTCCCCATTTTAAAGAAACCGGGTATTAGCTAGTTGCTCCCTTTGGATAAAAACACTTATAGAGTTATACATAAAGGAAGGTGAATATATTGAATAGAGTAAAAGTCAATTATAAAAATCCTTTGTCCTATCATGAACTTGCCTATTTTCTAAAGAATTATATTAATAAAGATACTATTATTGTATGTATTGGTACCGATAGATATATAGGAGACTGTTTAGGTCCTTTGGTAGGTACTCTACTAAAGTGCAAACACTTTCCTCTGCCTACTTATGGTACAATTTCAGATCCTATACATGCTTTAAACATAGAAGACAAATTAAAACAAATAAAATCACTTCATCCCTATAGTACTATTATAGGGATAGATGCTTGTTTAGGAAATTTAGAAGCCATAGGAGAAATTCAAGTAAGGGACTTCCCTGTACATCCTGGTAAGGGCGTGGGAAAATCTCTTCCAAATGTAGGGGATTTTTCAATAATAGGCATAGTTGATTCAAATGAAAATGAAAATCTTTTTAATAATTCTAATAATATACGTCTCAATTTAATTTTAAATATGGCTGAAGTAATACTTTATTCATTAATTCATTCATATTATTTATATTATAACAATATATTATCTTAAGCCTATGCAATAAAAAAACTAACTCAACTAAACTTAATCTACAATATAATAAGTTAGAATTTACCCCTTTAATATCTTAAAAATATATTTTTGTATACATTTAATCTATTAATGTTATGTCATCACCGGTAAAAAAAACTTCCATCTTATCTAAATATTCAAGAACTTTGCCTGTGCCTAAAGCCACACAGGATATAGGGTCTTCAGCCACATAAACGGGTACTTTTGTAACTTCCCTTATTAAATCACTTAGCCCATTTAACAATGCTCCTCCACCAGTCATAAAGATACCTTTTTCAGCTATATCTGCTGCTAATTCTGGTGGAGTCTTTTCTAATACTGCATGTGTTGTATCAGCTATAGAATTTACAATTTCCTTTAAAGCTATTCTCATTTCCTCTGAAGATACTGTTATGTTTTTAGGAAGTCCTGTAATCAAATCTCTTCCTCTTATTTCCATAGTCACTTCCTCTTCCCTGTCAAAGGCAGAACCTATATTTATTTTTAAATCCTCTGAAGTTCTTTCCCCAATCATCAATTTATGTTCTTTTCTGATATATTTCATTATGGCCTCATCAAATTTATCTCCTGCTATTTTTATAGAAGACCTTACAACTATTCCTCCTAGAGAAATCACTGCTACATCCGTAGTTCCTCCACCTATATCTATTACCATATTACCACTGGCTTTAGTTATATCAATTCCTGCTCCTATAGCTGCAGCTAAAGGTTCTTCAATCAAGAATACCTTTTTTGCGCCTGCATTTTTAGCCGCATCAATTACAGCTCTCTTTTCAACTTCAGTAGATTCACAAGGGACACATACTACTATTCTAGGTGCCGACATTCTTTTTTTTCCACAAGCCTTACTTATAAAATACTTTAACATCTTTTCTGTTACATCATAATCAGATATAACCCCTTCCCTCAGTGGACGAATAGCCACAATATTTCCTGGTGTCCTCCCTATCATCTGCCATGCCTCTTCTCCCACAGCAAGTACTTTATTTTTAATCTTATCTATAGCAACAACTGAAGGTTCTTTTAAAATTACTCCCTTCCCTTTAATATAAACAAGTACTGTAGCTGTTCCCAAATCTATACCCATATCAGTTCCTATATTAAAAAACATTCCTTTTTCACTCCTAATCTTACTAGCTTTTCACAATAAAAATATAAATTATCATATTTATTATCATATCATATTCTAATTGTAATGGGAATGTTTTTACCCCTCAATAGCCTTATATTTCATCTTCGTAGCTTTTCCACCTCTTATATGCCTTTCTGCCTTGTTATAGTCCAATATATTCTTAGCTTCCTGGGCGATTTGCGGATTTATCTTTGGTAACCTTTCTGTCATATCCTTGTGTATAGTACTTTTACTTACTCCAAAAACTTTAGCGGTTTTTCTTATAGTAGCTTTAGAACCTATTATATACTTGGCAACTTCTAAAACCCTTTCTTCAATATAATCTTTCAAATTTATTCAACTCCTTTATACACTTCACCGCAATAAATAAAAAACTTCTAAAATATATTTATAAACACTTTCTATTTATATATAATCTATGTTCTCATAATTTTTCACAGTTGCTCGTCCCCCTATATTTATAAATATGCTCATTAACATTTTTAAATTCATGATGTGTTGGCCATTTCTCCATAAAATGGTGAGAAATGGCCTAATACTAATATTTTATATATTTAGCTGGATCTACAAACTCACTGCCTTTTAAAATTGCAAAATGCAAATGATCTCCATATTTTTCATAGGCCGCTCTCAATGTACTTCTTCCTACTATTCCTATAGCAGTTCCTTTTTTCAATGTTTGCCCCACACTAACTTCAACATTATCGTCTAGGTTAGAATAGACAGTCTTTAACCCATTTTGATGATCTATAATAACTTCCACTCCATCTTGGGTTGCTTTATTTACTTCTTCTACTTTTCCATCCATAGCCGCAAATACAGGTTTTCCCAGCTTTGTTTGTATATCGTATCCTAAATTTGGTCTATAGGTACCTGTAGAATCCCAATATACAGGATCCTCAGAATATGCTCTTGCAATATTTCCTTCCACTGGCTTTTGAAAAGAAGTACTAACTGAACTAGATACACTTTTTGAAGTTTCTTCGGATTGATTAGTATTTGTTTTTTCGCTAGTATTTGTTTTTTCACTCTTTTTTACCTGGAGAGCATTATCATAATTAGAAGAAGGCTTTTCATCTGTTTGGGCTGTTTCTTTGGTCTGCTTTTGTTGTAAACTTACACTTTTCTGCAACTCAGCACTTTGATTCTTATTATTTCTAGCAGTTATTATTGCAACTGTTGCTACAACACAAAGACAAATAAATAAGATTATATAAAAACCCTCCTTCTTTAAAAAGTTAAATGCTCTACTAAAAATTTTTCTGTCCATATGAACACCTCCTTTTTGTAGTTTGTCCAGACAATAACAAAAAATACATATTTTATAATTTTTTCTTCATAATTTTTGTAAAAATAATAAAGAGACAAAATGAAATCTCATCTTATCTCTTTATTATCTACTCCTTAGATAAACTTTATTTATCATAAAATACTTCTAAATTTTGAAGTTCCGTCTTATTGTAATAATGAGCTAATATCTCTTTATAAGTCTTACCCTGCTTAGCCATAGCATTTGCTCCCCACTGACTCATTCCCACTCTATGGCCATATCCGACACACTCAATAATGATATCATCTTTAAAATATATATTAAAATCTGAAGAATTTAATGACATAATAGTTCTAAATTTTGCTCCTGATATGGTAACTGATCCTAATTTAATTTCTTTAACAGACCCTCCTTCATTTCTAGATTCTATAGATACTTGATTAGATAAATTTTTTATAGACAATCCTGAATTGGAGTATTGAGAATTTACTTTATCTACAAAATTGGCATAAGATACTTTTATAGAAGTCCTATACTTAGATGCATCTTCTTCACCAGGACTTTCTACACTCTTTAAATATTCTTCCCCCTTTCCAAATACATCCACTGCATTTTCCGTTTTTCCCCCACTTACCGCAAAATAATAAGGTTCCATAACCAATTCATTTTTATAAGTTAACACCTGGCCTGAAGTAACTTTTACTGCACTTACTATCTTATTCCAATACTCCTCTCTCTTAGACTCAGGCCAATTTTTCATTCTTTCATCTTTACTTGTAAATACTTGACACTTAACTGTATCACATACGTCCGCCCCTGTATTACTTTCGTATTTTTCCCCCCCATATATCTCCATATGGGCTGCTCCAAAAGTTCTAGCTGCTACAGCTTGGGCCTTAATTGCTTCTTCCGAAAATTCTGCTGGCATTTCGGCCGCTACAACTCCTACTATGTATTCTTCTAAGTTCATTTTTTCTATTTTATTTTTTTCAGTTATATACACTTTTATATACTGTGGATTATAATTATAACTTTTACTTATGGATTTCATTAAAAATTCAGGTACGATGTATTGGCTAATTTTCATACCATTTATACCCACGGAAAGTAATATTATAAATGCTGTGCTCATGGATATTAAAATAATAAATTTTTTAAAAAAATTTATAATGTATCTTCTCATTTTGTTCTCCCATATTATGACTTAATATATTTTTATTACATCATAATTTAAATTATTCCACTGGAGACCTTTTGAATATTAAAAAAAGAAGAAAATTTTTGTTATTTTTTTCTCCTTTTTCTATTAACAATATAAAAATTATTCATTTACCCTTTCAATATCAGCTCCTAATGATTTTAATTTTTTTTCAATATCTACATATCCTCTATCTATATGATATATATCTATAACTTCTGTTTTTCCTTCTGCTGCTAATCCACAAAGTATGAGTGCTGCACCAGCTCTGAGATCCGTAGCTTTTACTTCTGCTCCTGTAAGCTTATCAACTCCTTCTATAACTGCACTTCTTCCATCTATCTTTATATTTGCTCCCATTCTTTTCATTTCCATTACATGCATAAATCTATTTTCAAAAATGGTTTCAGTTATAATACTTGTACCTTTAACTGTACTTAATAAACCAGTTACTTGTGATTGCATATCAGTAGGAAATCCTGGATAAGGCATGGTCTTAATATCTATAGGATTTAATTCTCTATTTCCATCTACAATTAAACTATTTCCCTCGCATTTTATATATACCCCTGCCTCAGTAAGTTTAGCAATTATAGGCTTTAAATATTCCTCATTTATACCATTTATTCTAATCTTACTTTTTGTTATAGCTGCAGCTACCATAAATGTTCCTGACTCTATCCTATCACATATGGGGCTATGACTACTTCCTTTTAAATTTTTTACTCCTTTTATGTGAATAGCTCTAGACCCTGCACCAGTAATATTTGCACCCATACTATTCAAAAAGTCTGCCAGATCCTTTATTTCCGGTTCTTCCGCTGCATTTTCTATTATAGTTTCCCCTTCAGCAGTTACTGCTGCCATCATTATATTTTCTGTAGCCCCTACTGATGGAAAATCCAAATATATTTTATTTCCTATTAATTTTTTAGCTTTTGCTTCCACAAATCCATGCTCTACATTTACCTTTGCACCAAGAGCAGCAAATCCTTTTAAATGTAAATCTATTGGTCTAGATCCAATATTACACCCTCCAGGAAGACATAATTTAAATCCTCCAAATCTGGATATCATAGGTCCCATTATTAAAAATGACGCCCTCATTTTTTTCACTAGTTCACTACAGGGATCGCAATAACTTATATTAGAAGTATCTATAATAATCTTATTTAAATTTTTATCTATAATTACATCTGCAGATATACTTTTTAATATATTACTTATTACAAAAACATCTTCCAACATTGGAACATTATCTATAATGCATTTATCTCCACTTAAAATGGAAGCCGCTATAATGGGCAATACTGAATTTTTAGCAGCACTGATGTTAACTTCTCCATGGAGGCTACTTCCCCCCTTAATTACTATTTTACTCATAGTGTTCCTCCATTCTATAATTGCTGATATGTTAATTAATTTTTACCAATTCAATGACTATTCTTTGACTATAAACAATGTTTATTTTTATATTAAATAGTATAAAAATAACTCACAAGTCAAAGATGGTAAACTCATTTCACTTAGAATTAAGGAAATAAGATCCTTTGATAGTTTTCTATCACATAGGATTTTATTAACAAAATATTATGTAAAATAGCTTATTCAGCCCACAATTATTTTTGAACACATAATAAGTATTAAAGAGACAGTACCTATGCTTAAAATTAAAATCTATTATAATTCAATAATATATATTATTAATATGGCGCCATTATCTGTGGAGTTCCCATAATTATATAAGTATCCATATCATATTTCATAACTGCATAATTAAAATCTATTAAATCTCCATTGCTTTGTATACTTTCATATCTATGGGTATATGCAGTATTAGTATATCCCTCTTGTAAAGTCACAGTTTTAATATTACATGCATGCTGATATTCTAGAATTTCTTTTATCTGCTTATTTAAGGTTTCAACCTTTCCATTTTCAACTTTTGCCTTAACATATTGAAAATATTTATACTTTTTTACTTCCTTTGGAATACATTTATTTAAATTGTTTTTTATATTTTTTAATTCGTATACATTACTTTTTTGTACGATGTTAACCGTTACAATATTATAGTCTTCATATTTCACACTCTGTATATAACCTTCAACGTAGTCATTGTTAAAATCCACAGAATACATTTGATCATTTTTACATACATTCTTATTTAATTTGTAATATTCATTTAATTTCATAAATATCTTGTTTGCCGTTTTTTCCCCACAATCAGTAGTAGTAAAAACTAACATACCTCCCCATTCTGTGGGATAGCTGTGAGTTCTATCCAATATGTCTTTAAATAAGTCTACTTTTTCTAAAGAGGTGCTGTCTCTTTTAAATATCTGCTTATTATAATGGCTGTTTACTGATGTTCCTAGATAACATTGAAAAGATATTAAATATATTATCAAAAAAAATATTATTCCTAGTTTCTTCATAATAATGTAATTCTGCAAGTACTATACAGAACTTTTCACCTCCTTACCTTTACTTTAGAAATTATGGACAACTTTTCCATTACTATTCGCAAAAACTTTTATTTTATATTATTTTTACCTTCAAAAAATAAAAATTCCATAAGGAGGACCTTATATTAATATATAAATTTACATAATAGAATGTGCATATTTAAACTAAAAAAACACTATTAAGATTTATCACCTGTTACGGTGTTCTTAATAGTGTTTTTTATTTTTACCAAATAGACTAATTTACTGAATTATTTTAGTAGATTAATTCTAGCTAAGGCCCTATTTAACGCTAGCTGTGCTCTCTTTACATCTATTCCATCTTTTTTATGGGCCAATCTTTGTTCCGCTCTTCTTTTGGCCTCTTCTGCTCTTTTTAAGTCTATTTCTTCTGGCCATTCACAAACATCACATAAGATTTTCAATTCATTATTTTTTATTTCTAATATTCCATTTGAGGTAAATGCCTTTAATTCCTTGCCGCCTTTTTCTATTATACGAGTATCTGTGGATTTCAAAGTAGTAATTAAAGGCATATGTCCCGGAAGAATAGTTATATTACCTTGAATGCTATCTGTTATTACTTCTAATACCTCTCCTTTATAAAATTCTCTATCAGGAGTAAGGATAGTTAATTTCAGAACTTCTGCCATATTAATTCTCCTTTTTAAAGTACCTAAACTTTATCCTTTTTAACACACATTTAACTTTTAACCATATTTTTAGCAGATTCAACAACTTCATCTATGCTTCCCTTAAACAAGAAAGCTGTCTCTGGTAAATCATCGTACTTACCTTCAAGTATTTCTTTAAAACCTCTTATAGTTTCTTTTATAGGTACATATTTTCCTTCATATCCTGTAAACTGTTCTGCCACAGAAAATGGCTGTGACAAAAATCTCTGTATTCTTCTCGCTCTTATAACTACCAATCTATCTTCTTCTGAAAGTTCGTCTACGCCTAAAATTGCTATAATATCTTGAAGTTCACTATATCTTTCAAGTATATGTTTAACATCTGAAGCCACTTTATAATGTTCCTCCCCTACAACTCTAGGATCGAGTATTCTTGATGTTGAAGCTAGTGGATCAACTGCAGGATAAATACCAATTTCTGATATAGACCTTGAAAGCACCGTAGTGGCATCAAGATGTGTAAAAGTTGTGGCTGGTGCCGGATCTGTTAAGTCGTCTGCTGGAACATATACTGCCTGAACAGAAGTAATAGATCCATGTTTTGTAGAAGTTATTCTCTCTTGAAGAGAACCCATTTCTGTGGCAAGTGTGGGTTGATATCCAACAGCACTAGGTATTCTTCCAAGTAATGCCGAAACTTCCGAACCTGCTTGAGTAAACCTGAATATGTTATCTATAAATAAAAGTACATCCTGTCCTTCATCTCTAAAGTGTTCCGCCATAGTAAGCCCTGTAAGTGCAACTCTCATTCTTGCACCTGGTGGTTCATTCATTTGTCCAAATACTAAGGCAGTTTTATTTATAACTCCTGATTCCTGCATTTCATAGTATAAATCATTACCTTCTCTGGTTCTTTCTCCTACACCCGTAAAGACAGATAATCCACCATGTTCTTTTGCAATATTATTTATAAGTTCTTGTATAATAACTGTCTTACCTACACCTGCTCCGCCAAACAACCCTATTTTACCACCTTTTTGATATGGTGCAATGAGATCAATAACTTTGATACCCGTTTCAAACATTTCAGGTTTAACAGATTGATCTTCAAAACTTGGTGCCGGTCTATGAATAGGAGAATATTCATCTGCTTCTACTTCTCCATTTTCATCAATAGGCTGCCCTAACATATTAAAAAGTCTCCCTAAAACCGGTTTTCCAACAGGCACAGATATAGGTGCTCCAGTATCTAAAGCATCCATGCCTCTCATCAACCCATCTGTACTCTCCATAGATATAGTTCTTACTATATCATCACCTAAGTGCTGTGCTACTTCCGTAATAATTTTTGCATTTCCCGATTCTATACTTATGGCATTATATATATCTGGAAGGTTTTCTTCATCAAATTTTATATCCACTACAGGTCCTATAACCTGAACGACCTTGCCTATATTAGGCATGAACATCCCTCCTTACTTTAGAGCTTCTGCTCCTCCAACTATTTCGGTTATTTCCTGCGTTATAGCAGTTTGTCTTTCTCTATTATATTGAAGATTTAGTTTATCTAATAAATCATTTGCATTTTTAGTAGCTCCATCCATCGCCGTCATTCTAGAAGATTGTTCACTAACCTTTGAGTTTATAATACAATTAAGTACTTTTTGTCTTAGATGAAGTTCCACTATACCTTCTATCATTTCGTCCGCAGATGGTTCAAATTTCACAATAAAATTTCTTTTTTCTACTTCCCTAACCTCTAATGGAAGTAATTTTTCAACAATCACATTTTGTTTAATAGTTGAAATAAACTTAGTAAATACTATATTGATTTCTCCAATCTCACCACTTCTATAAAGCTCCAATGCTTTATAGACTACATCTTCTGTTTCTTTTATTGTGGGAACATCCGGAATATCTATGTATTCTGATTCTATATTATAATTGAGTCTTCTAAAATACATTTTCCCTTTTTGTCCCATGGTTATTAAAAGAAAATCTTCCTTCTCTTTTGACCTTATGGAATTTAACTCATTTACCACATTAGCATTGAATCCTCCACACAATCCTGTATCAGAATTCAAAACTATATATAATTTTTTATTGCTTTTATTACCCTTTATATAAATATTATTTTGTTCAGCTTCCATTGCCAATTCATTTACAATAGAACTAAAAAGCTCGCAATATTTATTATTTGCCTCAAGTTTTTTTCTCACTTTTCTAAGTTTAGAGGTGGCGATAAGTCCCATGGCCTTGGTTATTTTTTGAGTGCTGGTTATTGATTTTATTCTTCTTTTGATTGTAACAAGTCCTGCTCCTGCCATATTTCACCTCCCTGAGATAAATATACCTATCCCTCTATTAAAAATATTTTTTTGAATTCTTCTACAGCATTTCTAAGTTTATCACTTAATTCATCAGATATAACTTGTTTTTCCTTTATTTCATCTCCTATTTCTCTATGATGGGTATCCATATAATCAAGAAATTCTTCTTCAAATTCTGATATCCTTTCTACCGGTATATCCATTATGTAATTTCTGCTGGCTGCAAACAATATCATTACTTGTTTTTCCACAGCCATTGGTTTATATTGAGGCTGCTTTAATATTTCTGTTAATCTCTTACCTTTTTCAAGAGTTCTCTTTGATTCTTTATCCAAATCGGAGCCAAATTGTGCAAAAGATGCAAGTTCCCTATATTGTGCCAAATCTATTCTAAGGGTACCTGCTACTTGCTTCATAGCCTTAATTTGTGCATTACCTCCAACTCTAGATACAGATATACCCGCATTTATAGCAGGCCTTTGACCGGAATAAAAAAGTTCTGTTTCTAAAAATATCTGTCCATCCGTTATAGAAATAACATTAGTAGGTATATATGCGGTAACATCTCCTGCCAGTGTTTCTATTATAGGCAGTGCTGTAAGTGATCCTCCTCCCAACTTATCTGAAAGTTTAGCAGCTCTTTCTAAGAGTCTTGAATGGAGATAGAAAACATCTCCCGGATATGCTTCCCTTCCCGGCGGTCTTCGAAGTAACAAAGACATAGCCCTATATGCCACTGCATGCTTAGATAAATCATCATATACTATAAGCACATCTTTTCCTTTATTCATAAAATATTCTCCCATGGAGCAGCCTGCATAAGGAGCAATATATTGAAGCGGTGCTGATTCAGAAGCAGATGCAGATACCACTATAGTATAATCCATGGCATTTGTCTCTATCAAATTATTTACTATATGTGCTACTGTAGATTGTTTTTGTCCTATAGCTACATAAATGCATATTACATCTTTTCCTTTTTGATTTATTATGGTATCCATGGCAATAGCAGTTTTACCAGTCTGCCTATCTCCTATTATAAGTTCTCTTTGCCCTCTGCCAATTGGTATCATAGCATCTATAGCTTTTATTCCTGTCTGCAAAGGTTGCTTAACTGCCTGCCTGGTTATAACCCCCGGTGCCACAAGATCTACAGCTCTAGTTTCAGTAGTATTAATAGCACCCTTGCCATCAATAGGATGTCCTAATGAATTTACAACTCTTCCTATAATATTTTCTCCTACAGGTACTTCTACAACTTTACTTGTTCTCTTTACTGT
This sequence comes from Clostridium kluyveri, assembly GCF_001902295.1. Taxonomy (NCBI): domain Bacteria; kingdom Bacillati; phylum Bacillota; class Clostridia; order Eubacteriales; family Clostridiaceae; genus Clostridium; species Clostridium kluyveri. The sequence goes on from NZ_CP018335.1 coordinate 4,282,073, forward strand.
ATTCCCTTCCTTTATTCCCTCCTGAGAACCTAAAAGAACACAGCCTACATTATCCTGTTCAAGATTTAGAGCCATAGCATAAACATCATTAGGAAACTCCAAAAGTTCTCCTGCCATACATCCATTAAGACCATAAACTCTAGCAATACCATCACCAATTTGAATTATTGTACCTGAATCAACTGTCTCTATTTTCTTTTCATATTTTTCTATTTGACTTTTTATAATTGAAGTTATTTCTTCAGGTTTTACGTTCATAGGCTCACCTCTGTTCTCCTTTAAGCATTATTTTTTTCATTTCAGAAAGTTTTGATTTTACAGTTCCGTCAATAACCATATTATTTACCTCGACATAAACTCCACCTATTATTTCAGGATCTAATTCTTCTTTAATCAAAACTTCTTTATTAAACTTTCTCTTTAATTTTTCAGTTAGAGTCTCCCTCTCATCATCTTCTAAAGGAATAACAGTTTTTACTGTAGCAATAACTGTATTATGATTTTCAAGATATATCTTTCCCATTTCTTTAAGCTTACCATACAATTGATTAATTCTTCCTTTATCAATAAGTATTAATAAAAACGAAAGTATATCTTCATTTATTTTACCTTCAAAAATATTTATAAATGTTTTTTTCTTTTCAGCAGTACTAATTTCAGGATGCTCTATAAATTCTAAAAATTGAGTATTATTATTTATTATATCTGCAACATCCTTTAATTCCTCTAAATATTCTTCAACTTTTCCTTTTTCCTCTGCAATTTTATAAAGTGCAAGAGCATATCTTCTATCTAAATATTCATACATCTTTTTAGATACCTACCTTAGCTATAAAGTCCTTAATAAGTTTTCTATGTTGTTCTTCATCAATAGATCCTTCTAAGGCTTTCGATGACACTAAAATAGCTAAATCTACCACTTGATTTTTTATGTCATCCTGGGCTTTTTCTCTTTCTCTATCTGCTTCATTCTTCGCCCTGTCTAGTATTAACTGTGCTTCCCTGCGTGCTTCATTTAATACATTTTCTGAAATTTGTTCTGCTTTATTTTTATAACCCTCAACAATATTTTTACCTTCTTCTTTTGAGCCTTTCAATAATGCCTCATGTTTGGTAATCAGCTCTTTGGATTTTTTTTCATTTTCATAGGCATTTTTAATCTTTGAATTAATTTCCTGCCGTCTACTGGTAAGTACATTATCAACTGGTTTAAAAAAGAAATGTCTTAAAATAATGTATAATACAATAAAATTTATTATCGTTATAACAACTGTAACCCAATTAACTTGCATGTTAAACTTCAATCCTCCCCTCTAAAATGTATGTTTAAATTTGGTGAGGTATATAATAAAATCAAACTTTAAATGCTAAAATAAGAGCTATCAATAGGGAATAAATAGCTGTTACTTCTGATAAGGCTGCACTTACAAAGAACATACTTAATATTTTACCACTTGCCTCTGGCTGTCTTGAAACACCTTCAACTGCCTTTCCCGTAGCGATACCAATTCCAATACCTCCGCCTAAGCATCCTATAGCTGCTAATCCCGCTCCTATAGCTGCCATACCTGATATAAATGATTGTGAATCTAAATTCATAATAAAAATCCTCCTTGAAAATAAATTAAATATTAAAAAATTAAATATATTAGTGTTCAGCAACAATTTTTATATTCATTACTGTTAACATAACAAATACTATCATTTGTATTGATCCATCAAATAAATCAAAGAAAGCATGCAAAGGAATGGGTATCAAAAACTGTGAGAACCATGCGATATTTCCTAATCCTTCATATACTATTCCAATAATTACAGCTCCTGCAGTTAAGTTTCCAAACAGTCGGAGACTTAAAGACACTGGAAGAACTAATCTCTCTACAATATTAAGAGGTAATAACATTACAACTGGTTTAGTATAACCTATAAAATAATTTTTCAATCCAGTTTTTTTAATGGCATTAAATTGAACCAATACAAAAGTTATAAGTGCTAAGCCTAATGTAACACTCAAATCTTCCGTAGGAGCTTTTAATCCTATAATTACTGGTACAATATTCATTACCAATATATATATTGCGAGAGTTCCTATATACGGCACAAATGATATGTACTCTTTTCCCATGTTATTTTTAACTAAATTTTGTACTGCCTCAACAATCATCTCAACAACATTCTGTCTTCCATCCGGCAGTCTTTGCATATTTCGTGTAAAAAACTTTGCTAAAACAGCTAAAATTAAAATAATACCCCATTGTACCACAACACTAGAAGTTATAGGAATATCAAATGATCCCAAATGTATTGAAAACAATGGTGAAAAGTGTTCCACTTCATCACATCCCTTCTATAATTATTATAAGTTTATGTTTTGTTATTTTCAAAAGCTAAATATATATATACGCCTAATAGATTACAAGTATAGCCAAATAAATATGCTATTGCATTATATTTGTTGTATCTAAAAGTAATATACCCTATTCCTGTAGCAATCATAATTCTAATAATAAAACCTATAAGATATAAAAATGCCGATGAACTTTTAAATTTATGTAACATTGATCTACCTAGTATATTGTTAACAAAAAAATTAAACATAGCTATAGACATTCCAAGTAGAATAAATAATCCATATCTCTTGAAAAACAACTGTGATAAACCCGCTAATAATATACCTATTATTACATTAATTAAAAATACCATCTTTGTATTTCCTAAAATATTTCTATCCATCAATTCCTCCTTTTACAAATAAGTACATATTAAAAATTAGATTACTGTTTTTAAACATATTTTATCATAATATAGAAAATTTCAAAAGCTTATTACATACTTTTACTAAGGTATGTAATAAATTTATAATACTATTTAATCCTTTACAGCTAATATAATACACAGCTTTTGTCAGCATACAACTTTAATTATATACCCTAAAAATATAATCTAAAAGCTTGATTTTTCTCTAAATTGTTTATTTTTCTTTAATCTAAGTAAATTAATGCTATATTTTGCAGTAATTACTCATTAAATCTGTATATTTAAAATTTTATATGGTAATAAATATTTAATGACACGTAAAAATAAAGAAAGCATTAAATCAATACTTTCTTTATTTTCCCTCTTAAATATTTAAAATATGTTTAAATTATCTTTCAACTATTACAGCAGTTCCTTGTCCTCCGCCTATGCAGAGTGTTGCAAGACCTTTCTTGGAATCTCTCTTTTGCATTTCATGAAGTAATGTAACAAGTATTCTTGCACCTGATGATCCAACTGGATGTCCAAGAGCTATAGCTCCTCCATTTACATTTACTTTGCTCATATCAAATTCTAAATCTCTTGCTACTGCTATACTTTGAGCAGCAAATGCTTCGTTTGCTTCTATTAAATCTAAATCTTTTATTGTCAAATTAGCTTTTTTAAGTGCTATTTTTGTTGCATAATATGGTCCATATCCCATTATAGCTGGGTCTAATCCTGCACTTCCGTAAGAAACATATTTTGCAAGTGGTTTAATTCCAAGTTCTTTTGCTTTATCTGCACTCATTAAAACTAATGATGCTGCTGAATCATTTATTCCTGAAGAGTTACCTGCTGTAACTGTTCCTGTTCCATCTTTCTTAAATGCTGGTTTTAATTTTGCTAATGCTTCCATAGTTGTTCCGAATCTTGGATCTTCATCAGTATCAAAAACTATTTCTTTCTTTTTCTGCTTAACAGTTACTGGAACTATTTCATCTTTGAATCTTCCTGATTTTATAGCAGCTTCTGCTTTCTGTTGTGATGCTAATGCAAATTTGTCTTGATCTTCTCTTGTTATTCCCCATTTTTCTGCTATATTTTCAGCTGTAATTCCCATATGATAATTGTTAAATGAATCTATAAGGCCATCATGTAACATAGCATCATATATTTTTCCTTCTCCCATTCTATATCCATATCTAGCTTTTGGAATTAAATATGGTGAAGCAGACATATTTTCTGATCCTCCAACTACAACTACATCATCGTCTCCATTTTGTATAAGACTAGCTGCTAAACTTACTGTTCTAAGTCCTGAACCGCAAAGCTTGTTCACTGTGAAAGCTGGAACTTCCACTGGGAGTCCTGCATATACAGTTGCTTGTCTTGCTAAACTTTGTCCAACACCTGCTTGTATTACGTTTCCAAATATAACTTCATCTACATCTCCTGGTTTAATACCAGCTCTTTTTACTGCTTCCTTTACAACTATAGCTCCTAAATCTACAGCAGAAACATCTTTTAAAGTTCCCCCAAAGCTTCCTATAGCTGTTCTTACAGCACTTACAATAACTACTTCTCTCATAACAAATCCTCCTATAATTTATTTTTTATAATATTTTACATTCAGATTATTGTAAAATTACAATTATGTTAAATTTCATAATTCTAACTAACTATTATTACAACTTTTACAAAAATGTCGTGTTTATCTTGATAAAACTTTTACAAATCCTGAAATCTCCCATACGAATTTCACAATTATCTAAACTTATTTAAAATATTGATTATTTCAAATAAGCAATTTAATTCACACAATTATATTATACTAGTTAATTGATATTTAATCAATATTTCTTGTTAAAAAAAACACAAAGTCATATAAATGAAAGCATATGTGAACATTTTCATTTATATTTGACTTATTCCTTTATATTTTAATATTTTAACTGTAAATGCCATAATATACGATATTTTATAATATATTAGAAGTTTCAAATTACTTATATTAACTTTTATGAATATTATTACACTTATCTGCACAACCTATTTTATTGAAGTTTACATTCTCAACAAAATCTCCATGCAGTTAGGACATGTCTGAAAAGTCAAAGTTCCTATACTATTTGCATAAAATAAATATAGAGGCACAATAAATAAAGGCAAGAAAAGCAGTTGAATTGATGATTACTGCCCTATTTTAGCTACAGGAAATAAAACTTATGTACATTACTCTAATAAAAAAAGCAAAGTAAGTAATCATTACGATACTTACTTTGTTCTTTATTTTAGACTACAAATATAATCCATTATATAAAATTATCTTTCAACTATTAGTGCAGTTCCCATTCCTCCTCCTATACATAATGTTGCAAGTCCCTTTTTCGCATCTCTTCTCTGCATTTCATAAAGTAATGTAACAAGTATTCTTGCGCCAGAGCAGCCAACTGGGTGTCCAAGAGCTATTGCTCCACCATTTACATTTACTTTGCTCATATCAAATTCTAAATCTTTTGCTACTGCTAAACTTTGTGAAGCGAATGCTTCATTTGCTTCTATTAAGTCTAAATCTGCAACTGACAAGTTAGCTTTTTCAAGTGCCAGCTTTGTTGCATAGAAAGGTCCGTATCCCATTATTGTTGGGTCTAATCCTTTACTTCCATAGGAAACAATCTTTGCAAGAGGCTTAATTCCAAGTTCTTTTGCTTTATCTGCACTCATTACAACTAAAGCTGCTGCTGCATCATTTATTCCCGAAGCATTACCTGCTGTAACTGTTCCATCTTTTTTGAATGATGGTTTCAATTTTGCTAATGCTTCTATAGTTGTCCCAAATCTAGGGAATTCATCAGTATCAAAAATTATTTCTTTCTTTTTCTGCTTAACGGTTACTGGAACTATTTCATCTTTAAATTTTCCTGCCTTTATGGCTGCTTCTGCTTTTTGTTGTGATGCTAATGAAAATTCATCCTGCATCTCTCTTGTTATTCCCCATTTTTCTGCTATGTTTTCAGCTGTAATTCCCATGTGGTAATCGTTAAATGCTTCCCAAAGTCCATCTTTTATCATGGCATCAACTAATCTTCCTTCTCCCATTCTATGTCCCCATCTAGCCTTTGGAATTAGATATGGTGCAGCGGACATGTTTTCTGTCCCACCAACTACAACAATATCATCATCTCCAATTTTTATGAGCTGAGCTGCCAAACTTACTGCTCTAAGTCCTGAACCGCAAACCTTATTTAGTGTAAACGCTGGTACTTCTACAGGAATACCTGCTTTTACAGCAGCTTGTCTTCCTGGACTTTGTCCAAGACCTGCCTGTATTACGTTTCCAAATATAACTTCATCTACTTGTTCTGGTTTGATACCTGCTCTTTTTACTGCCTCTTTTATGACTATTGCCCCCAAATCTACAGCAGGAATATCTTTTAAAGTTCCACCAAAACTCCCTATAGCTGTTCTTACTGCACTTACAATAACTACATCCTTCATAAAATGAACCCTCCTAAAATAAATTTATTTAAACCTAAATCTTTAGTAAAGTTTAAATCACTTAAATTTCAAGTGTTTTGAATCTTAGTGCTCATATTCTTAAATATAAGCTATATTAGTTCATCAAAAAATTTTTATAAATGATGAAATTGTATGATGTTACTTCACAATTATTTAAGTTTATATCTTAAACATCATTATTCAAAATAATTTAATTAATTCATACAATTTGAATATATTAATTATACTAACTAATTAATTTTTTATCAATATGTATTGTTAAAAAAAACACAAAGCTTATCAAAGATATATTTATAGACAGCTTTTACACTGTTTTTTAAGTTATTTAATCATATGTAAACATATTGACTTAAAATAAGCAAATATGCTTTATTTTAAGATATTTCAAACTAGAAAACAAATGAATTTACATTTAAATGTTTAGTCCCCAAAATAAACATAGAAAAATATAACTTAAATATAAATACATTAATAGCATCTATTTGATTTTTAAAATAAATTACTATATAAGGAATTATTTTAATTTGTTGTATAATTTAGAATTATATCCTAGTATTAAATTTAAAGTTAACTACTTTTTTGGTTATTCTGATATTTGTTAGAAAGATTATACTTCCTATCTTGACTTTTAAGATTTCTTATGAACACTTTCTAACTTCATTTTCTGTAATCATAAGCTCCCGTTCTCCTTTATAATCATTGCTGAATAGTCTAAACAAATACTGAGCTCCATTTTTCTCTAAAAAGTGAACTAATACAACAAATAAAAGACTGCCGACAAATTTTGTCGACAGTCTAAATCATCTATTTTTCATGTCTAAAGTAACATTTTTTATTTATCTCTCTACTATTAAAGCAGTTCCCATTCCACCGCCTATACATAATGTTGCAAGGCCTTTTTTTGCATCTCTTCTCTGCATTTCATGAAGTAATGTAACAAGTATTCTTGCTCCTGATGCTCCAACTGGATGTCCAAGAGCTATTGCTCCTCCATTTACATTTACTTTGCTCATATCAAATTCTAAATCTTTTGCTACTGCCAAACTCTGTGAAGCGAATGCTTCATTTGCTTCTATTAAGTCTAAATCTGCAACTGACAAGTTAGCTTTTTCAAGTGCTGCTTTTGTTGCATGGAAAGGACCATATCCCATTATTGTTGGATCCAATCCTGCACTTCCATAGGAAACAATCTTTGCAAGTGGTTTAATTCCAAGTTCTTTTGCCTTATCTGCACTCATTACAACCAAAGCTGCTGCTGCATCATTTATTCCTGAAGCATTACCTGCTGTAACTGTTCCATCTTTTTTGAATGCCGGTCTCAATTTTGCTAGTGTTTCAGCAGTTGTTCCTGGTTTTATATACTCATCAGTATCAAAAACTACTTCTTTCTTTTTTATCTTAACAGTTACTGGAACTATTTCATCTTTGAATTTACCTGCTTTTTGAGCTGCTTCTGCTTTTTGCTGGGATGATGCTGAAAATTCATCTTGCTCTTCTCTTGTTAAACCCCATTTTTCTGCTATGTTTTCAGCTGTAATTCCCATATGATAATTGTTGAATGCCTCCCAAAGTCCATCTTTTATCATAGCATCAACTATTTTACCTTCTCCCATTCTATGTCCCCATCTAGCTTTTGGGAGTACATATGGAGCAGCAGACATGTTTTCCATTCCACCAACTACGACAACATCAGCATCTCCAGCTTTTATAACCTGAGCTGCCAAACTTACTGATCTAAGTCCTGAACCACAAACCTTATTTAATGTGAATGCTGGAACTTCTACAGGAATACCTGCTTTTACAGCTGCCTGTCTCGCTGGACTCTGACCAAGACCTGCCTGTATTACATTTCCAAATATAACTTCATCTATTTGTTCTGGCTTAACATTTGCTCTTTTTACTGCTTCTTTTATAACTACAGCTCCTAATTCTACTGCTGGAACATCTTTCAAAGTTCCACCGAAACTTCCTATAGCTGTTCTCACTGCACTTACAATAACTACTTCTCTCATCGTAAATCCTCCTAAAAGTTTATTTTATTTTTAACTAAAATTTAACCTATCCGATGTTTAATATCCTGATGACAAGCTAATTATACTAAGTAATCATAACGTTGTCAATGTTGTTGTTAAAAAAAACACAAAGGTTTTTTATACTCCTATAATTAACTTACTAACCTAAACATAGTATACTCAAATAAACTCTTCATATTCCCCTTTTTCTATATTAAAATACTGCAAAATAGCTGCAGCTATTCTCCCTGATGCCTTACCATCCCCATAAGGATTTACGGCTTTACTCATCACATCATATTTACTGGAATCTGATATAAGTTCACTTGCCAGTTTTATTATATCCCTCTTCTTTGTTCCAACTAATTTTACTGTACCTGCTTTTACCGCTTCTGGTCTTTCAGTTACATTTCTAAGTACCAATACAGGTTTGCCAAGATGTGGAGCTTCTTCTTGAAGTCCTCCAGAATCAGTCATAACCATATAACACCTATCCATCAAATTATGAGTTTCTTTAGTATCTAAAGGATCTAGAAGATGAACTCTAGTAACATTTCCAAGTATTTTATATACCATATCTTTCACTTTAGGATTTAAATGTACAAGGTAGATTACCTCTACTTCTTTATTTTCTTCTACTATTTTTTTTAATGCATTACAGATATTTTCAATGCCTTCTCCCCAATTTTCCCTCCTATGAGCAGTTACCATTATTACTTTACTTTTATGATAATCTATATTATTTAATTCATTATTATTAAACACATAGTCTTTATCCACAGTAAATTTCATTGAATCTATTACTGTATTTCCAGTAACAAATATTTCATTCATAGGTACTCCTTCCCTAAGGAGGTTCTCTCTGGAACCAGATGTTGGTGCAAAATGAAGATCAGCTATAGCTCCTGTAAGTTTTCTATTCATTTCCTCCGGAAAAGGAAAATACTTATCATAAGTTCTAAGGCCTGCTTCTACATGACCTACTCTTATCTTTTTATAAAAAGCTGCTAGTGCTCCTGCAAATGTAGTAGTAGTATCTCCATGAACAAGCACCAAGTCTGGATTTTCTCTATCAAACACTTCTTCAAGTCCTTGAAGTACCCTGCTGGTTATACCTGTCAATGTTTGATTGCTTTTCATTATATTTAAATCAAAATCAGGTATAATATTAAAAAGTTTTAGAACTTGATCCAGCATCTCTCTGTGTTGGGCTGTAACACATATCTTATTTTCTATATTATGTCTTTTTTCAAACTCTTTAATTAACGGAGCCATTTTTATTGCTTCAGGCCTTGTTCCAAATATCGTGATAATTTTAAGTTTATTCATATTAAACCTCCATTTTTAGGTATCTAAAACAACTAGAAAATGAAAGATACCTTAATCTCTATGTTCAAAAAACCCCGCCCTCCAGGCTATAAAAACTAAAACCACCATAATTATCGCCAGAAGAAAATAAGATAGTTGTGCATTTATTTCCATAGCTATTATAGAAAAACTGCCTAATACTGCACTTATAGCATACATTGTTCCAACAGCTTGTTTCTGACTAAATCCCATGTCAAGAAGTCTATGGTGAAGATGTCCTCTATCAGCTTGCATAATAGGTTTACCATTTATCTTTCTTCTTATCACGGCAAAAAGAGTATCGTATATTGGTATTCCAAGTGCAAGAATAGGAACTGCTATAGAAAATGCTGCAGCGGATTTTATAGCTCCTTCAATGGATATAGATGCAAGTAAAAATCCAAGCAGCTGTGCCCCCGTATCTCCCATAAATATAGAAGCAGGATTAAAATTATAGGGTAAAAATCCAAGTATAGACCCACATAGTATAATGGCAAGTATTGCAGGCTCATATCTATTATTTAATAATGCTATAATCAAAATAGTCAAAGAAGATATCAATCCAATACCTGATGCCAGACCATCTAAACCATCTATCAAATTCAAGGCATTGGTAATGCCCACTACCCAAATTATAGTTAATGGAATGGACATCACTCCCACATTGGTAAATTGATGTAAGCTATCAAAGGGATTAGTTATTCGTACTATTTTTACTCCATATATAATTAAAATTATAGAAGCTGCAATTTGAAATATTAATTTATATCTGGGCTTTATATCAAATTTATCATCTAAGAATCCACCTATTACTATTATTGTAGCACCTAATACAAGCCCCACCTCTTCTCTTGTAAAACTTCCTTTTTTTAATAATAATGTAATTACAAAGGAAGCATATATAGACAATCCTCCTAAAAGTGGGGTAGGCTTACTGTGTATCCTTCTATCCCCCTCTGGCACATCTATAATCTGTAACTTTAAAGCAATCTTTTTAACAATTGGCGTAAATATAACTGAAAGCACTGTTGATACTATTGCAAATAGGTATAAACTACTCATATTAACCTTCCTTAATCATATCTTCTGTTTATCCCAAGGCTATTATTGTTAATCCCCTATTCCTGAAAATTGGAAATTAGCGCTATTATGCCTCTTTATGATCTATTTTAAGATTCAGAAGAATAAAAATATTTCATCCAGATATTATATTATTTTACTCTTTCTATACATATTAATTCAATTTCAGGTACTTTTTTAAACCAATTAATTTCTGGTATATAATCTTCACAATATATAACCCTTTTAACTCCACAGTTAATTATTAATTTTTGGCATTCCGGACAAGGCATATGGGTTACATATAGTGTAGAGTTTTCCCTATCATCTGGTGATACTTCAAGCAAACAATTCACTTCTGCATGAATGGTTCTTATACAATGATTATCTTTCATATAACATCCTGCTTCATCACAATGTTCTAATCCCCTAGGACTACCATTATATCCCGTACCTTTTATTCTTCTATTCTTTACAAGAACTGCCCCTACATGCAATCTAGGGCACGTGCTTCTCTCTGCAACTTGAAAAGCAATATCTATAAAATAATTATCCCAATCTTTCCTCATAGTTAGCAATTGTCTCCTTAATATATAATAATACATTATATATTATAAACTATTAGATAATGTTTTGGAACAATTCCTTTCCTGTTATAGGTCATATATTAAAATCTTGCTACTTTAAAAATGAATTATCATAAAATACTTTAAGAAAAGCCCATTAAATTATAAATTGGGCTTTTCTTACTAAAAATTAAAATAATTTTTACTTTGTTCCATATAACCTATCACCAGCATCTCCAAGGCCTGGAACTATATATCCATTTTTATTTAACTCTTTATCTATGGCTGCCGTATAAATATCAACATCTGGATGTGCTTCTGTAACTGACTTTATACCGTCTTCTGCAGCTATCAAACACATAAGCCTTATATTCTTAGCACCTTTTTGTTTTAACATAGCTATAGCATCTATAGCTGAGCCTCCTGTAGCAAGCATAGGGTCTGTAACAATCACTTCTCTTTCCCCTATGTCTTGAGGTAACTTACAAAAATATTCTACAGGTTTTAATGTAGTTTCATCCCTATAAAGCCCTATATGTCCCACTTTTGCTGCAGGTATAAGTTTTAACATTCCTCCCACCATTCCGAGGCCTGCCCTTAATATAGGCACTACTGCCACCTTTTTCCCTGAAAGCATCTTACAAGTTGTATCACATATAGGGGTCTCTATTTCTACTTCTTCTGTTTGAAGATTTCTAGTTACTTCATAAGCCATAAGCATAGCTACTTCTTCTACAAGTTCTCTAAAATCTTTAGAGCCTGTTCGCTTATCTCTTATCAAAGCTAATTTATGTAATATAAGTGGATGTGTTATTTGTGTTACTTTACTCATTAAATATATCCTCCAATTCCATTAAGGTATTCCTTAATAATTTGCAGTAAATAATTATAACTAATCAGTTGTATATTATCTGCTGTATTTTTTTTCTATTTCTCCTATTTTATCTATCCTCTTCTGATGTCTACCTCCTTGAAACTCAGTAAATAAAAAATTATCTACTATATCAAGGGCAAGTCCTACACCTACTACTCTTTGACCTATAGCTAGTATATTAGCATTATTATGCTCCCTACAGGCATGTGCACTGAAAGTGTCCCCACAAAGTGCAGCTCTCACTCCCGGTATTTTATTTGCAGCTATACTTATTCCTATGCCGGTCCCACACACCAATATTCCAAAATCATAATTTTTATTTACAACCTGTTCTCCAACTTTTAATGCATAATCTGGATAATCACAGGATTCTTCCGAGAAAGTTCCAAAATCTTCAAACTCTAAACCTTTATTCCTTAAATGTTCTATTATTTCTTTCTTCAAAGGAAAACCCGCATGGTCACTACCTAAAGCAATTTTCATAAAAAATACCTCCAAAAATATATAATATATTATTTAAAATTATATTGCAAATAATTTAATAAAAACATAACCTCGCAAAAAAAGAAGATAACAACATTTAATTAATGCTTATATCTTCCTTTAATTTCTTTATTAGCAACGAAATACTATTTTCCAGTTCAGCATAGACAATTCTATATTTATATATATCCTGTCCAAAAGGATCCTTTATATCTCCTTTCAATGAAACAAATTCATTTAAAGTATATATTTTATTTTTGAAATTGGTAAAATTTTGTCTTAATATATCTCTCATATAAGCAGTCATTGTTAAAATAATTTTTGAATCTTTTATCATGGAATTACTTAACTGCAGGGCTTTTCTGCTGCTTATATCTACATCAATATTTTCTTTTAAAACTACTACTGAATTTCTAGAAGCAATACTATTTGGTACTACTGACAATCCTGCAGAAACAGCTTTTATGTCTTTTATATCAGATTTAGAATTAAATATAACTTCTGCCATACAGCTCCTACAAGTATTCCCAGTGCAGACAAATAATATATTTTCCATCTGCTAACCTCCCCTAAAAAATTATACTTTTATAATATCAAAACCAGCAGATTTATTCAATCTGTTCATTATTGCTAATCCTATGCCTTTTTCCTCAAAAGCCTCCGATATTATAATATCAACTTTATTATCATCAAAACTCCTAAGTGTTTCAAATAAATTTTTAGACACACTTAACATATTATGTCTACTTCCCACAGATATTACTAACGCATTCTTATAAAATTCTCTTGTCTCATCTGTAGCAATTATTCCTACAGTTTTATTTTCACTTATATAATTCTCTACCATTTCATTAATTTTTGCAATAGTTTTATTTAAATTTCCTTTAACTATTTTTACTGGAGCATTAGGGGCATAATGCCTATACTTCATTCCAGGAGACTTAGGCCTATTATTACCCTCGGCTTTTTTCATTACAGCCGGATCAATATAAACTTCTTTTTCTATTTCCCTCAACATCTCAAGAGTTATACCACCAGGCCTTAATATACAACTAGGACTTACAGTACAATCTATAACTGTAGATTCTACTCCAACATCACACATGCTTCCTCCTAATATAAGATCTACTTTACCATTTAAATCTTCTATACACCTGTCTACATCCGTAGGACTTGGTTTTCCTGATACATTTGCAGAAGGTGCTGCAATGGGAACCTTTGCTGCTTTTATAAGTTCTCTGGCTATAATATTAGATGGCATCCTAATTCCCACACTATCAAGAGATGCACTTGTAATATCTGGAATAATAGAGGATTTAGGAAGAATTATAGTCATAGGACCAGGCCAAAAATTCTGTATGAACTTAAGAGCCACAGGTGATATATCTATAACCAACGGTTTCATATCTTTTATTTCAGCTATATGTACAATCAAGGGATTGTCCTGAGGCCTACCTTTAGCTTTAAATATTTTCTCTACCGCTTCGGAATCAAGCGCATTTGCCCCAAGCCCATATACAGTTTCCGTAGGGAAAGCCACCAATCCTCCATTTCTTATTATTTCTCCTGCTTCTTTAATAATTTCTACATCCAAATTACCTTCATCTAAAATTTTTACTTTTGTATTCATAAAACAATATCCCTTCTTTAAATTAAAACAAATTTTTAATATGCTCTTTTATTACATTTTATAGATTTATAATATCTGTACTATTACAAGTCCTAAAATAATGCCACTTAAAGTTCCAAGTGTACTTGTTATACCTTCCCAAAGCTTTGAAGATTCCGGTATCATCTCTCCACATATAACATACAGCATTATTCCAGAGGCTATAGAAAGACACATACCTAATACATCAGGAGAGATGTTTGCTATATAAGCACCTGTAAAGGTTCCTATGGCAGTAGGAAAAGCTGTAATAAAGGCATAAAAAAGTATCTTTGAATTTTTTACTTTAGATGCCACAAGGGGTGCCGCTACCGCAATGCCTTCTGGTATATCATGAATTGTAATTATAATACTCATTTTTATTCCAAGTGTACTACCTGCTGCAAAGCCACATCCCACTATTATTCCTTCCGGGAAATTATGAAGCATAAGTCCTAAAGAAGCCATAAATGCCGTTCTAATATGCCGATTAGAATTATTTATATTTATTTTGTCATCAACTATAGCAATAATTATAACTCCTAAAATCACAAATAAAATAGTATACGATAAACTCCACTTACTAGTGGCCTCTGGGATCAGATCAAATACTACCACCGATAACATTACTCCTCCTGCAAAACCAATTATAAACCCCAGTAACTTATTAGACGGGTTTTTAACTGCCGCTCCTAATGAAGCACCTATCATAGTCCCTAAAAGAGATACTATGCTTCCTATTATTACTATATAGAACATATCTATATGCAAAATAAACTCACCTTTATCTATTATTTATATTTCATATTTATTGCAATAATCTATAATATATGAATTATATTTTCAAGTAGTTATATTTTTCTTATATAGATTGTAATTTTCCGAATTCTCCCTATAGTATTTTATTTTTTCTATGGTTTCTTTAGTAAAATAGGCATAAACACAACTTTTATAAACAGTATCCAAAAAAAGATATTTATTTAATCTTCCATTTTTTACTATAGTATAATAAAATTTTGCATTGGGACGTAAAATTTTAAGCTTATTGTACTGATGAGCTAAATAAGGGTGTTTTCTCAAAAACTCTCTATTTACAGGAATAATTCTATTATTTCTAGATTTAGCTGTAGATAAAAAGATAACTCTAAAGTCTACTGATTTACTATTTTTTACTATATAATTTTCTACATGTACTAATACAACCTTACTACATATTATGTTTAATTTAACATTTCTCACTCCCATATTTATTTTTAGCCTATATCCATCATACTCAAATTTTAAAAACTCATTATTAATTGTAATAATAATTGTTAAAAAAATTAGGCTCTCTAAAACTATAAGATAAAACATATAAAACACATAAAATTTTCTGTTTAAAATAAAAACTATTGGTAAAAGAAAAAAAATAAAAACCATTGACAGCATAAATATCTTATAAGATTTTTTTTGCTTTCTAATGGCTTTATCTATATTCATACTTTCCCGTTAGTGCAATTTAACGGTTTCCATCTCCTCTCTGAATTATCCTGATAATTTTTATCTGCTGCCTATAGATTTCATCTTCTGGGCTTGATCTTCTGTTATTAATGCATCTATTATTTCATCTATATCCCCATTTAAAAATGAATCAAGTTTATATAAAGTCATTCCTATTCTATGATCTGTAACTCTTCCCTGTGGATAATTATAAGTTCTTATTCGCTCACTTCTATCCCCTGTACCTACCTGATTTTTTCTATCTTCTGCAATGCTTGCATTTCTTTCTTCTTGAGCTTTTTCATAAAGCCTTGATTTAAGTACCTTCATAGCCTTCTCTTTATTTTTAAGCTGAGATTTTTCATCCTGACAGGATACCACAAGGCCTGTTGGTAAATGTGTGATTCTCACTGCTGAATCAGTAGTGTTGACACACTGTCCCCCATGACCTGATGCCCTAAATACATCTATCCTTATATCATTTTGATTAACTACTATATCTACATCATCAACTTCTGGCAGTACAGCTACAGTAGCCGTTGATGTATGAATCCTTCCACTGGATTCTGTATCTGGAACTCTCTGCACTCTGTGAGTGCCACTTTCATATTTCAACCTGCTATAGGCATCCTTGCCTTTTACCATAAATACAATTTCTTTAAATCCTCCTATATCAGTAGCACTTAAACTTATAGTTTCTACTTTCCATCCTTTAATTTCTGCATACCGTGTATACATTCTTGTAAGATTTGCTGCAAATAAAGCTGCTTCTTCACCCCCTGCACCGCCTCTTATCTCTACAAATACATTTTTATCATCATTTGGATCTTTAGGAAGAAGTAATATTTTAAGCTCATTTTCTCTTTTTTCTATAACATCCCCAAGCCTTTTTATTTCTTCCTGTTCCATCTCCCTCATATCTTTATCTGTTTCTTCCCTCAGCATTTCTTTATTGTCTTCCAAATCCTGCAGTGCTTCTTTATATTCTCTATATTTCATAACTATTTCTTCTAATTCTGCATGTTCTTTACACAATTTTTGCCATTTTTTTTGTTCTGCTATAATTGTGGGGTCACTTATTTTAATAGACAGTTCTTCATATTTATTTTCTATGAAATTAAGTCTTTCTAACATAATTTTATCACTCCGTATAAATATTTTCACAACTAATTATTATATCATATCATTTCTATTCATCACAATAAATGTTATAATCTTAAAAAATAATATCTGTTGCATAACATTTAAATGTTATGCAATCACTGCTTTAATGACTCTATCTTTTCCTGCTAAATCTTTTATACAGGTTATATTTTTAAATCCATATTTCATTAGTATACTTGTAACATCTTTTTTCTGATCATATCCTATCTCAAACATAAGTATGCCGTTTTCAATTAGGACTTTTAGACTCTGTTTAACTATTTTCCTATAAAACTCTAATCCATCTTCTCCTCCACTTAAAGCTTCATGAGGTTCATAGTTCTTTACATCCTCCATTAAAGTATCTATGACACTTTCTTTTATATAAGGAGGATTACATACAATCATATTAAATTTTATTTCGTTCAAAATAAAATACTCCATTAAATCACTTTTAACAATACTTATTCTTTTGCTTAAGCTGTACCTTCTTACATTCTGTTCTGCCACCTCACAGGCTGTATCTGATATATCACAACATATTACATTTATATGTTCCACAAACTTAGCCAATGATACTCCAATAGCTCCTGTGCCACAGCACAAATCGCATATATTATAAAACTCATTACTATCTATCTCTTTTAAGGCCTGTTCTACTAAAGTTTCCGTATCTGGCCGTGGTATTAATACTCCAGGTTTTACTATAAAATCCATTCCCATGAACTCACATTGTCCTAATATATATTTTACAGGCATTTTTTCTTCTCTTAATTTTAAATAGTAATAATATTTTTCGGCTTCTTCTTTAGTAACTTTATAATCTGCATTTATAACTATAAATAGTCTATCCTTATTTATAGCCTTCCCTAATAAAAGCTGGGAATCTAAAATATAACTGATGATTTTTTTATCCTTTAAAACTTTATAGCCATATTTCAAAAGTGTACTAACATCATAAAATTCAACCATTATAGTAATTCTCTACTTTCCTCTTGTTCTTTATCTATTCCTTCTGCACTCTTTAATGCTCTAATTGCTACTTCCAATTGTTTATAATCTGGTTCTCTTGTAGTAATTTTCTGAAGCATAAGTCCAGGATAAGATATAATTTTAGATAAAAAATTATCATTTTTTCCTACCCATTTTATAAGTTCATAGGTAACTCCAGAAACTACAGGCAATAAAATTATTCTGTATAAAATTCTCTCCCAGATGTTTCCCCATCCTGTTAATGAGAAGAGTATTATACTTATTATCATAACTAAAAATAAAAAATTAGTGCCGCATCTTGGGTGGAGCCTGGTAAACTTCTGTGCATTCTCCGGTGTAAGTTCCTTTGAATTTTCATAGCAGAAAATAGTTTTATGTTCTGCACCGTGATACTGGAACACCCTTTTTATATCCTCCATATTCCCTATTAAAAACAAGTACATAAGGAAAACAATTACCCTAATTACTCCCTCAATTATATTAAGAATTATACTATCATATACTGAGAATTTTTTAAATATATTTGCCACAAAGGTGGGAAATATAAAAAATAAAACCGTGGCAATAACTAAAGATATAAATAAAGTTATTACCATAATTATACTTTCAGTTTTTTCCTTAAATATATTTTGAAACCACCTGTCAAATTTAGATGGCTCATCATACTCTTCAAAAAAAGAAGCAGAATAATTTAATGAACGTATACCTATAACTAGAGATTCTATCAAGGATACGAATCCTCTTATAATAGGTAATCCTAAAAAAATACTTCTTTTACTGTAGGGTATACTTTCTTCTACATTAACAATAATCTCACCATTTGACTTTCTTATAGCTGTAGCTATACCGTGTACGCCCCTCATCATAACACCTTCTATTATTGCCTGTCCTCCAACAGATGTACTTTTCACTACTAACATCCCTCCTTTTAAAAGCTTTTTAAATTATTAAATATATTTTAACAAAGTCATAACATATATAAAAGTATGTATTTTGGTATTACTCTTTTTAAAGAAGTTAAAAACCCCAAAATATATATGATACTTTCATAAAAAAACTATATATAACATATCAAATTATCAAAACAACCGCCGATATATAAATAATATCAATGATATCATCATATAAAAATACTTTTAGAATACTTTATTTTTTATTATAGCAAAAAGGAGGACTGATTATGAAAAGTATTAAAAGTAAAATGACCCTTTTAACTTTATCACTAACTATATTATTACTACTTTGTTCATCTATAGGAAGTTATTTAGTATCTAGAAATATTATTATAAATCAATATAGTGACAAAATGATTATATCATCACAGAACTATTCAAATATAGTAAACAGTTGGTTAGATAAAGAAACTGCTCTATTTAAACAAATTGTACAGACTATGTATGATAACAATATTGTAGGTGATAATACTAAATCACTTGCCTATTTTAAAGAAAAGCTTAAATCAAATTCTAACATATCTGACTTATACATGGGACTTCCAAGTGGAGGTATATTAGATGGAGCAGGTTGGGTACCTCCAGATAGTTATAACTGTACAAAAAGATCCTGGTATAAGAATACAATAGAACAAAATAAAATATCATATATACCATATTTTGATATGTATACTAAAAAAATAGTTGTATCCATAACAATGCCTGTAGAAAAGGATGGGCAGCTTATAGGAGTAATGGCAGAAGATTTAAAGATGGATGTTATTACGGAAGTAATCGGGAAGGCAACCCCTGTTGAAAACAGCTATGGTTATTTATTAAATGAAGAAAATAACGTACTTGTTCATCCATATAAAGAACTTAAACCTTCGGGGGAAACACTTAAAAATTTAAATACTTTCAGTGGCGGAAAATACATTGAAATTGCAAATAAAAATAATAAGTTATTATCTTTGAAAGACTATGATGGTATAAATAAATATTTTTTATCCTCTAAAGTGAAAATATCCAACTGGACCGTAGGATTTGCGGTACCTAAAAGTGAATTTACTAAAAAATTAAATTCACTTGTAATTTTAAATTTAATTATTTTCATTGTATGTATAATCGCTGCTATTATAGTCTCTAGATATATTTCAAACATTATATCTAAACCTATAAAAAATATAAGATATGTTATATCTGAAATAGAAAAATTAAATTTTAAATATGATAAAAATAAATTAAATGATACAATTAAAAATAAGGATGAATTAGGTGTAATAGCAGCAGATATAAAATCATTATCAGGTACTTTAATTGCCATAATTAAAAATATCAAAAACAGCTCTAACAATATATCCACTCATTCATCTAGTATAGCCGCTTCATTATATGAAACCTCAAGGTCAATAGATGAAGTTTCTAAGACCACAGAAGAAATGGCCAAAGGTTCCATTATTCAAGTAAATAATGCTAATGATGGAGTAAATAAATTGGATGATTTATCCTACGAAATTAAAGACGTGTCAAATGCTGTTGAGAAAGTTAAAAAATACTTTTATACTACAAAAGATACAAGTTCCCGTGGAGTACAGACAATAAAACTGTTAAGCTCAAAATTGAAGGACAATAACAAAGCATCTAATCAGGTATCAAAAAGTATGCATAATTTAACACAAAAATCTCAATCTATAGGTGAAATAGTAAGTACCATAACATCTGTATCAGAACAGACCAATCTCTTGGCATTAAATGCTGCTATTGAAGCTGCCAGAGCTGGAGAAGCTGGAAGAGGATTTTCTGTAGTTGCAGATCAGGTAAGAGCTCTTTCAGAACAAACTAAACAAGCCATAGGTAAAATTTCAAAAGTAATACAAGAAATACAAGATGAAATAAAAATGGCACAAAAAAATGTTATTGATTCCAATAAAATCAATTCTGAAGTCACTGAAAATATGGAACAATCCAATAAATTATTCTTAATAATTGAAAACTCTATAAATGATATGTTAACAAATGTAGATATATTGACTGAAAAGATTAATCGGGTAGAACTAAATAAAAATTCCGTTATACAGGCTATAAAAAATATATCTGATATTTCACAGGAATCTTCTGCTGGAAGTCAGCAATTGGCCGCTTCAGTGGAAGAACAAAATAACTCCATAGAAGCTATAAATGAAAATATGCAGGAACTTAAAAATATCTATGTTGAATTAAATGATATAATAAACAGATTTAATTTATAACTTGAATATAGTTTTTTAATACTAACAGTGTTATAGAAAAGCAAAATTTGACTTAATTTCACCTCTATGTTATAATACAGAAGTTAAAATTTAAAGTTCTCTTTAAACTTGAAAGAGGTGAATATTATGAAAAAAGGCATACATCCAGAATACTATCATGATTCGGTAGTTAAGTGCGCATGTGGAAACACTTTTACAACTGGTTCAACACAAAAAGAATTAAAAGTGGAAATATGCTCTAAGTGCCATCCTTTCTTTACTGGTAAACAAAAATTAGTAGATGCCGGTGGAAGAGTTGATAGATTCTTAAAGAAATTTAATTTAAAAAATGAAGAATAAAGTTTCTCACTTTACTTATAAACCTGTCTTTTTTTAAGACAGGTTTTTATCTTAATTATTTATTTGCATATTTTCCCATATCCATTTTATTAGCAATGTTAATAAGCTGCATATTATTCTTAGTTTTTGACATTAAACTTATCAACTGTTCTAAAATATTTTGATTATTATTTTCATCATATAATACCTTTCTTATGTTAAAAGCAGTCTCTTTTTCTGCTCCGTTCTCAAAGAGTAAATCATCTCTTCTTGTACCTGATTTATACACATTTATAGCAGGGAATATTCTTCTTTCCTGAAGCTTTCTGTCTAGATGAACTTCCATATTACCAGTTCCTTTAAATTCCTCAAATATCATATCATCCATTCTGCTTCCAGTTTCAATAAGAGCAGTGGCAAGTATGGTAAGACTTCCCCCTTCTTCTATGTTTCTTGCTGCGCCAAAAAATTTTTTGGGCATTACAAGTGCTCCAGGATCTAATCCTCCTGAAAGAGTCCTGCCTGTGGGAGTTATGGTTAAATTATAAGCTCGTGAAAGTCTGGTAATACTATCTAAAAGTATTACTACATCCTGTCCTTGTTCTACCATTCGCTTTGTTCTCTCAAGTACCATATAAGCAACTTTAGTATGATGTTCTGGTTCTTCATCAAAAGTTGAATAAATTACTTCTCCATTTATAGACCTTTGCATATCTGTGACTTCTTCCGGTCTTTCATCTATAAGTACAACTATAAGTTTTATTTCTGGATGATTTTTTGAAATACTTTGGGCTATTTTTTTTAGAAGAGTAGTTTTACCTGCTTTAGGAGGGGCAACTATAATTCCTCTCTGACCTTTTCCTATAGGCGAGATTATGTCCATAAGTCTAGTAGATAAATCTGAACTATTAGTTTCTAGCCTTAGTCTTTGATTGGGATATATGGGAGTAAGGGTTTCAAAAGGTTTTCTTCCAACTGCTCTTTCTGGATTTTCTCCATTTACTCTCTCAACATACAATAATGCCTTAAATTTTTCTCCTTCTTTTGGAGTTCTGACCTTTCCACAGACTTCATCTCCAGTTTTTAAGTTAAATCTTCTTATTTGAGAAGGAGATACATATATATCGTCAGGACCTGTTAAATAATTTTTTCCTCTTAAAAATCCATAATTATTATTTTCAATTATCTCAAGTACTCCCCTTGCACTATCTGATTCATTTATCATTTCTTTAAGTTTTTCTTTTTTTTCACCACAATTTATTTTTGATTCTTCTATTTTTGGTTCCTGAAGCTTCACTTCATCCAATTTTGAAGTGGGTTCTACTTCCCTACACTTTCCTATTGATTCATTCTTAGGACTTATTTTCTCTCTAAGAATGACTCCATCTTTTTTTATATGTGCTGGAGAAACTTTTTTTATTTCTTCAATTAATTCAACCTTTTTATACCTTGATATATTCTTTATTTGTAAAGCCTTGGCAACTTCTCTCAACTCAGTAACTGTCATGTCATTTATATCTTTATCCTTCAAAAGGTAACACCTCACAATTATTTAAATTCAAATCATACTATAATTTAATTAGGGAATACTAAAAATAAATATTGAATACATATATGAATATATTTAATCAACTAAAAAGATTTTATACAGAAAGGATACTTTTAACATACATTATACCCTTTTTTCATAGTTTAATCCATATTTTTTGTATAAATAATAAAAAAAATCATATCATTGCATATATTTTGGTGTTAACTTTATTGTGTTTTAGAATTTCATTTTCTATGATTTTACAGTTGCCTATATATAATATAGGTAATCCTAATATATCACATCCTCCGATTATCATACCTTTTCTAATAAGTTCACCTATACTGTATTTATAATAATGTGTATTTTCACAAAATATACATTTTACTTTTAAAGACAATATTTTATTATTTAAAAAGCTCACATCTAAGGAAGTAGAATTTTGATTAATTTTATTTAGATTAAATGCGGAAAAATTTTTAAGAATATAATTTCCTTCTAAGGTTTTTATGGCAATACCCATATTTGTTTCAAATATCATAAAACTCACCTCCTGAATTGTATCTTGAACTTTTTATCAAGTAATTCTAGGGCTCAGGTAGAGTTTGCTGTAGAGAAATGCTTATCTCCATCTGAACCTTAAAAGAACTTATCTAAACAACTATTTATATATTTAATTTCTATAAATATCATCAAAATCCTTCATAAAATTCTCTATAATAACCTATAATTATATTATTTTCTTTCGACAAAAATTTATTATGGTTACCGCACTATAATATCCAAAAATTAACAACTAATTAAATATATTAAATAGTTAGTTGTTTAATCAAACTTATGCTTACTATTCAAAGATGCTTTTATAAAATCTCTAAATAAAGGATGGGGTCTATTAGGTCTTGATTTAAGTTCAGGATGAAATTGTACACCTACAAACCATGGATGCTCCTCTATTTCTATAATTTCTACTAGTTTTGAATCAGGACTTGTTCCTGAAAGTATTAAGCCCTTTTCTGTTAATTCATCCCTATAAATATTATTAAATTCATATCTATGCCTATGTCTTTCATATATGACATCTTCCCCATAAGCTTTAAAAGAAATACTATTTTTCAAAAGTTTGCAAGGATATTTTCCAAGTCTCATAGTGCCTCCCTTTTCATCTATGTCTTTTTGATCCGGCATTAAATCTATAACAGGATATTTAGTTTCAGGGTTTATCTCTGAACTATGAGCTCCTTCGTATTTAAGTACACTTCTAGCAAATTCTATTAAAGCACATTGCATTCCAAGACATATACCGAAAAAAGGGATTTTATTTTTTCTAGCCCAACCTGCTGTTAATATTTTCCCTTCTATTCCCCTATCACCAAAACCTCCTGGAATCAATATTCCATCTATGTCATTTAAATACTCTTCTATATTGTCCTTTGTGATATCCTCAGAATTCAGCCATTTTATATTTACATTTGCATCATTAGCATATCCCCCATGACTTAATGCTTCCACTACAGATATGTATGCATCATGAAGTTCTACATACTTTCCTACTAAAGCTATATTAACATTTTTAGATAATTTTTTTATTTTGTTTACCATACTGATCCATTCGGTATTATCTGTCTCATTACATTGCAACTTCAATTTTTTACATACTAAGTTATCCAGCCCTTCTCTATGAAGCATTAGTGGAACTTCGTATAAATTTTCTGCATCCAAGTTTTGTATCACCGAATCTCTTTCTACATTACAAAATAACCCTATTTTTTCTTTTAGATCATTGGAAATTAATTTCTCTGAACGGCACACTATTATATCTGGCTGTATACCTATACTTCTTAATTCTTTAACTGAATGTTGAGTAGGCTTGGTTTTCAATTCTCCTGATTTTTTTAAATAAGGTACTAATGTAACATGTATAAAACATACATTTTCAACACCAACATCATATTTTATCTGTCTTATAGCTTCTAAAAAAGGTAGTGATTCTATATCTCCTACGGTACCTCCAATCTCAGTTATAACTACATCTATATTTTTTTCTTCTGCAACTTTATATACTCTTGCTTTTATCTCATTTGTTATATGAGGAATTACTTGAACCGTACTCCCTAAATAATCTCCCTTTCTCTCTTTTGATATCACTGCCCAATATATTTTTCCTGTGGTAATATTATTGTTTCTACTTAAACTTTCGTCTATAAATCTTTCATAATGGCCTAAATCTAAGTCTGTTTCTGCTCCATCATCTGTAACAAAAACCTCTCCATGTTGATATGGACTCATAGTCCCTGGATCTATATTTATATATGGATCAAATTTCTGAATTGAAACCTTAAGTCCTCTATTTTTTAATAATCTTCCTAATGAAGCAGCCGTTATTCCCTTTCCTAATGAAGATACTACTCCCCCTGTTACAAATATATATTTTGTATTCATAAAAATTCCTGCTTTTAAAAGCAGCGTCACCCCCTACATTTTTATCATAATAAAATTCATTATTTTATAAACTTTTAATTACATCGTCTAAAATAAAATTCTGAAAACTATTGACAAAATATTTAATTAGTCTTATAATTAAAAGTACCCTTATAATACGAATGGTATGTTTTTATGAAAAACATACTTAATATGATAGCATATTTTTTCTTTATATTCTAGTTATTTTATTTTCTTATTAGAAAATTATTTATTTTATTTTGCTCTATTCATTATCTCTTCTGCTTCAAAGTACATTTCTCTTATGTGTTTATTTAATAACAATTTCTCTTCTGCCTTTTTTATATTATTCTTTATGTTATTCTTATTTAATAGAGGAAAGTCTTTTTGAATCAATTCTAAATCACAGCATTTGTATTTTTTTATAAGTAAAAAATATAAGTGTTTACAAGATCTATCCTTTAATATTTGAAGTAAATCCTGTTTATCCAAACCTTTATATTCACATAATATATTAATTATTTTACAATATACCTCTTCTTTATCTGTAAAATATCTTTTCATATATGCTCTCCTTTTAATTTTGTCCCAAGGTTGCTATTGCCAATGCTTTTGTCTTTTTTTGATAAAGAATAATCACTGCATTATCTCCGAATAAGTTTTTCTTATGCCTCTTATGCCCATTCACAGAAAAGTATTACTTATGGCAAACTTTATTTGAGTATAACACTCATCTAATATTTAATTAATTGCCATATATCAATATTTTTAATCACAAATAAACACAGGAAATTTAATCCTGTGTTTTTATATTTATCTTTAATTGTGTATTTTGGGGAGCTTGTCCAGCAGCACTCATACTATAGTTGACAAATACATCCCCTCCTGCCTCATTTACATTTATATTTAATTTACTAGTTTCTATTTTTAGTTCTATAGTACCGTAAGGTGTCTTATAAATTGAAACACTCCCTTTATCCTTGTTAAAATCCATTTTAGTACTGGTACTTCCCATTCTTATAAGAGAAAATTTATTATCTTTTATTCTCAATGTAGTAGTAGTTCCCTCCATACCGGAAAGCTCAGTTTCCTCATAAACAGCATAATAAGAATCATCTTTTCTGTAAAAATTGCCTGGAGTAACAACCTCTATAACTTCATTATCAATTTGCTTACTAGATACAGATATAATAGCCTTTTTTTTCATGATATACTTATACTTTACTAAGATATAAATATTACACTGTATACTTAAAATTACATATAGAATCGATTCTTAGTAAATCTATAAGATTTCTCACCTTCCCTTCTTAACATTTTCACACCCTCCAATTTATCATTTCTTTTTTCATTCCAGTACTATGTTAATATCTATTACTATAGTATTTTAATTATACCAAAGTAATTTTCATATTTAAATGTATTATCAATTGATTATTATATTAAAATATATTTTAAAAAATCACACTCACTATTACAAAGGAGTGTGATTTAATATTTATGTGGTGGCTGTCATTATTAAAATCTAAACTTTTTCAAAGAGATACCTAATCACTATGACATCCATAGATAAAGTCATTTTTATGAATAAATCTACCTAAATCCAAGAATCATTTTACAAATTATATGGTAAGCTGACCATTTGGGGTATTTATTATTTGAATTATTCTTTCTTCATATCCAGTTTCCGTATTTATATAAACTTTAAAATCATCATCATTATAGTTACCGGAAAACTCATAACATAATACTTCTTTATTAGTATCTGTAGGAATTACAGTAATCCTTTGGTTTGATATATTTAACCTGCTTCCAACTTTTTCTTTAGCTTTTTCATAACTTATTTTAGGATTGGATATTTTCCTGATATCTTCATGGGCTACTAAATATTTCTCTGATTCCACCCCTATAATTTCTCCATTATCTAAAGCTACTTTTAACTTTATTTGATCTGGATACATAACAATTCCATCCTGACTATACACATAATTTATAACTGCTACATTGCCATATTTTAAAGAATATGTGGAGATCATATTCTGATACCCTAAGTCATTTAAATACTTCAATCCAATGTCCACCGCTTTTGCTACATTTATTGAACTATTATTTATACTTCTATCATTTATTAAGTAAAATATTTTTCCTCCATTTTTGCTTATTTCACAGACTACCCTATCTTCTTTTCTAGCTCTACCTTTAAGTGCTGCTGTAAATCTATAGGTCTTTATATCGGTCTTTCCATTAACTTCTGATACTTCTAGATTTTCTATTTTATTTTTTCCTATGACTCCTCTGGCTATTTTCTCTGCATCACTTTTCGATACCTCTTTTTGTGAGTTAATTTTAGGTGTTATTTCAAGTACATTATCTGAAAACGGTCCATCATAAATTAGCGCAGGATATTGAACTACTTGCTTTTGTATTCCTTCAAATTGCTGAGATACAGACGTTCCATTACTTTTGGCAAGAACTCCAGTAATCTTCTTCCTTATTTCTCCCCACCCTACTTTTCCTTGATTTATGTTATCCGATACAGATTTCAATTGATTTTCTAAAATAACAGATTCCTTTTTTAATTCTTCTATATTTTTATAATCTTCATCAGTTAATTGATTACCTTCTGTAGAGGATTTAGCTAGACTATAGCAAAAATCTCCAGTTTGAGTCAAAAATTTACTAGTATCCGATATTGTTGGCTGTGATACCGGCAGTGAATGCAGTTTATCACTTGCTACAGCAGAATGCCTAAATATTTCTTCAAAAACGGCTATTTTCTGTTCCCTTGAACCAACTATAGCTGCTTTAGTTAAATTTACCCTTATATTTTCAACTGCATCTATTAATTCATACATACTTTTACCATATTCACCTTGTAAATAATTTCTATAATCGTTCCTCTCAAGAGTCATTAAAACTGCAAATGTACTTGAAAATACTACAATAAGTGTTACTAGGGCAGTATATATTATTCTCTTTTTAGTAGTCCTCATGAATTTACACCTCTTCCTTACAAGTATTTTTGTAGTAATTATAATAAGAACACCTTTAATATATGTATCATTAGTGTATATACTATATTATCTGCATTTATCTAATTGTTATGTATTATTTGATTAATATATATGTAAACGCTAATACTACTATTATATTTAACTTTTACTAGTATTCTTTATTATTAATTTTTTCTTAAATGTTTGTTAAACTAGTTTATTATTTTTGCTGCATTCTATATAATAAAATTACACATTGAATCAGAAGGTGATTAAATGAAGGTTTTAATTCTTTCAATTTCTGCTGGTGGTGGTCATGGCACCGCTGCAGAAGCCCTAAAAGATTACATAGTTTTAAGAGCACCACAATCAGAAATACAGATTATTGATACTCTTAAATATATAAATCCTATAATAGATAAGGTAGTAATAGGAGGATATTTGAAATCTTTAAAGGTATATCCTTATTTATATGGAAAATTATATACATATTCGGAATATGACTATAAAATTACAAATGTTATAAGTTCAAGACTTATTGAAGCTATGACTTGTAAATTACTTCCGCTTATTAATGATTTTAATCCGGATATATTAATATCCACTCATTCGTTTTCTGCTGAAATGTTGTCAGTGCTAAAATCAAAATATAATATGACCATACCTTGTATGTGTATAATTACTGATTATTATCCTCACAATTCCTGGCTTCATCCTTATTTAGATGCCTATGTAGTTTCTAACGAAGATATGATTGACAAAATGATATCTAAGGGCATCCCAGAGAATACCATTTACAATTTAGGTATACCTGTTAAGCCTGAATTTAGCATAAATTATTGCAGAGAAGATATTTTAAAAAGCTTACAGCTATCTCCTGCTAAATTCACCATATTAATCATGGGTGGAAGTTTAGGTATGGGAAAAATATTAAACATATATAAACAGTTGGATAAAGTTAATGCAGATATTCAAATAATAATAATAACAGGTAAAAATAAAAAACTTTATTCAGAACTTTTAAAAATTGGAGAAAGTTCTCTAAAAAACACAATAATTATAGGTTTTACTCAACATGTGAACAAATATATGCAAGCTAGTAATCTTCTTTTGACTAAACCAGGAGGACTTACTATTACCGAAGCTTTAATATGTAAAATACCCATAGGTCTTCTTTCTCCTATACCTGGTCAAGAGGAAAAAAATGCAGAATTCTTACTAAAACATAACCTTGCTATAGATTTAACTGACATAGAAAAATTCAAGGAAAATATAGAAAAGCTGTTAAATTCTAAAGATATCCTGAACATCATGAGTGAAAACTGCTATAAATTTTCTAAACCTTATGCTAGTGATGACATATTTAATTTAATTGATAGACTTGTACAAAAAAAATTAATTGAACCTTATTTTTTAAAACCAAAAAAGTCAATGTTAAAGGTAACATTGGAGCATTTTCTAAATGCTCAGAAAAATATTTTCTAAGAGTTATCTTAAAATTATTTTACAGTATACAATGTTTTGTTAAGAAGTATACTGTATAAATTTTCATTTAAATTAATGCCACATTTTAAGCTTAGAATTAAGAGTAAATATTTAAAATAAATTATAACTCTTAATTCTATAATTCAATTCTTATGCTATATATCATATCTTTATATTCCCATACCTTTTAATAATTCTAATATTTTAAATTTAACTTTTATATTATTTTTATTATTCATATTTAACGCATTATTATTAACCATTTTATATTCTTCTGGTGTTAAAACTTTTTTCATTTCATCTGATACTTTTTTATAAGATACTTGTCCTTTTGTAATGTCTACAAAACACAAAGGAGGGAACATTACACACCACCAGTTCTGACCTTTTCCATTACCTATAATTATTCTATAAGCTTCATAGGTGCCCTGTGGAAGAGTTATGTTACCATAACTCTTTATAGGAAAATTAACCTGGGATAAACTACCTTTAGCTTGATAATCATAACCCTGTTCTTTTATCACCTTATTTGCTATATCTAATATTATTTTATTATTTTCTTTTATAACTCTCCTTGAATCATCTATATTTTTACAATTCTTTAATTTAGGTATCATATATTTTAATACCTCATCTCTAACTTTTAATTTAAGATTCTGATCATACTCTGAATCACTATTTGCTATAACGTGAAATCTTATGATTTTAGAGGCTACATCATCCTGTATATTATTACTCTTTACTTTAACTAAATAAGAACATATAATACATATGCTTATAATAAATACTAATACAAATTTTTTCATAGACTATACCCCCATTTTCTAATCTTGTAATATATTAGTAATTATTACCATTTACTTCTTTTATATTCATTCTATTTTATTTTACTACGCCAATTCTTCTTATTTTCGTATCTACATTCACATTTACAACTGCATTTTTATATACTTCTTCCCAGTTACCCTTTATTTGTTTCCATACATGGGGATGATATTTCTCAATATATTCTCTAAATCCTATAGGGTCAATTTCTAAATCCCTTTGGGTGAATTTTACCACTTGCTCACATTCTCTAGATATAACCTCATTAAAATTTTTCTCAATATAGCTTAATTTGTCTACAGATAAAATATTATTGTTAGTATAGTAGTTTTTTATCTGTCCCTCTATATCTAAATATATATAAAATGATAATTTCCCTTTGCTTTGGTACATTCTCATTTTTCTCATTATATTATCCATTGTTATATCCACAGGATGATTATCTACATATATCATCTTTTTCCCACCTTTTAAATTACCTCTCAATAATTCTATATCAGCGGTTTCTATTTCATTTAAACTCCCTTTTTGTTTAAAATCTTTAATTGCAGTTGTTCCTGCAATCTTTATATTTTTATTATCATTATCCATAACAATTCTAGGTAATATGCTGTTTCCATTTTCACTCATTTGGATTAAAAAATCATTTAAGGTAACAGGTACAATCTCACTACTTTTAGCATCATTTTCTATTAAGCCTAGTATATAACTCTCAACACTATTTTCTACTGAAGTCTTGAATTTTACATACTTTTGTGAACTTCCTTGTGATGTAACTATATACATATTTCTATTTAAAGAAGGTTCTCTCTGAAGATAATCAACTACTTCCTTTACCACATCAGGATACATCATCAAATTTTGTCCTAGTACTAGCAACTTTGTATGACTAAACCTTACAGACCTACTGCTTTTAAGCATAGCACTACTTATTGCATCCTGTATTGAGTATGAATCTACATCTATATATTTATCTCCAGATATGCCACCTTTATCCGGTCCTAATTTGCTTAAGTCTGGGGTTCCAAAAGTTACATGAAGCTTTTTTAACTCCATATCTGTTGGCTTAACATTTTTAGACTCCTTTCTTTTTCCTATATCCTCCCCTGCATCTATTCCTACTACAGAAACTAAATCAGTGTTTTCTATTTCAACTTTATCCCAACATCCAGTTAGAAGTACACAAATCAGAAGTATAGACATTACTTTTCCACTATGAAATCTTTTTTTAAATTTTCCTGCCAAAAGTATAATTATAGGAAGTATGACTGAACTGTATAAAAATAATATAGGTATAAATCTATCCCCTACATTATATACTTCTGCTATATTTTGGGGATATAAAGACATTATATATATCACAGGAGCTATTATGGCAGATGAAAGTTTTATATCATCTAATTTAAATATATCCTTTATTATATCAGAGGATAAATAATACACATTGGAAAAGGTAGTAAAATAAAATATGATCCAAATAGCCATTATTGCGCCTTCCCATCTTTCTATAAAAGCTCCTTGTATATTTATAGAATTTATCATAGTTATAGTAGGCCACAATAATATTTTAGTTTGTTCTTTAGAGAAAATGGCTAAAGAAAAAATGACGATTATAACATAAAATAAAGTTATGAATACAATACTCTTTAAAACTGTCTTAGTTATAGTTGATTTATTTTTTACAAAAGGTCCTATTAAATATATTATTTCTATACCTGCAAAGCTGTATATGGAACTTTTTAATGCATCTAGATGACTGTAAATGCTGCTATTGAATACAGGCAGAATATTAGTAAAATCCGTTTTATTCAAAGCACATAATAAAACTAATATCACAGGTATAAACATTACCCAAAAACAAACTTCATTAAATTTTATCAAAGTCCCCAATTCATTTCTTACAAGATAAATTCCTGCAAATATAGTTATGATTATTAAAAATTCTGTAGGAGTTTTTTCAAGCAAATACATCTTTATAACTTCCACAAATATTCTCATACCTAAAGATATAGAGAATATACTATATACAACAAAAATAAGAGCTAAAATACCCCCTAATATTTTTCCAAAGTTTTGTTCAAGTATAATGTTAAACTTATTATATTCATTGGCTTTTATACTTTTATAGCAAATATAAAATATAAAATAAATTATTATTCCACCTATTATGGCTACAATCCACCCATCAGTGCCCACTTTGCTTGCCAATTGTCTTGGGTAGGAGAATATTCCCACCCCCACAATAGTTGCTATAATGGTACTAAATAATCCAAATTCCTTTATAAAATTCTCATGCTGCATCTAATATATCCCCCTCCCTTTTTTAAATTTAAAACCTATGTGATTAAAATTTTTTATCTTTGTCTTACTTTATCTTGAGTATTCATATACTTAGGTCTTCTTTTTAAAAAATTAATAGGTACTCTTATATACATGTCTTTGAAATCATTAGTATTTTCATTTACCATTGGAGATAAATAGGATACCCCAAAACTTTTAAGTCTAATTAGATGTATTAAAGTGAATATAAGTCCAATCATAATTCCGTAGAACCCTGCTATTGCCGCAAAAATTATAAGTAAGAATCTAATCATCCTAAATGCTGAAGTCATTTCATAATTAGGGGTAGTAAAACTAGTTATGGCCGTAATAGAAACTATAATTATCATTATAGGACTTACTATTCCAGCCTGAACTGCTGCCTGACCTATAATTAGCCCTCCCACTATACCTGTAGTAGCACCTATAGCTTTGGGTAATCTAGCTATGGATTCTAATAATAATGCCAAACTCACTTCCATAATTATAGCTTCAATAAATGCAGGGAATGGAACTCCTTCTCTAGAAGCTGCAATAAAATATGCTAATTTAGTAGGTATTATTCCTGTATGGAAAGAAGTAACTGCTACATAAAGAGAAGGCATTATAAGTGAAATTATAATAGATATAAATCGTATTATCCTTATAGTTGATCCATATATCCATCTCTGATAATAATCATCTGGTGACTGAAATAAATTTGCCATTGTGGTAGGTACTATAACAGCAAAGGGAGAGTTATCCACTAACACTGCGATTCTTCCTTCATATAATGCGGAAGATACCACATCAGGTCTTTCAGTACTTTGAATCTGAGGAAAAAAAGACCATTTATTATCTTCTATAAGCTGCTCTATATATCCACTATCTAAAACTGCATCTATATTTATATTGTCTAATCTTTTCATGAGCTCTTCCAATACCTTAGTATCCACTATATCATTTATATACATCACCACTAAATCAGTCTTAGATCTTACTCCCAAAGGCTTAGATACAATCTTAAGCCTAGTATCTCTTATTCTTCTTCTTATTAATGCTGTATTAAATCTAATAGTTTCTGTAAATCCATCTCTAGACCCTCTTAAAACAGTCTCTCCTGAAGGTTCCGATACCCCCCTTGCAGGCCATAATCTTGTTGAAAGTATATAAAAGCTCTTCAATCCCTCAAGTACCATCAGAGTATCACCTGATAGTATTAGATCTATTCCTTTTTTGAAATCTTCTAATTCTTTTACATCAGATATAGTTATCAACTTATCTTTTATACCCTCTGCATGTTGCACATATCGGGCTCTAGTCATTAGCCCCCTTAATAAATCACTTAAAAGTATTTTATCTGCCATTCCATCTATATATACCAGAGCACATTTAACATCCCCTATATAAAATTCTCTGAAAACTATATCTGAATTGTCTTTAAATAATTCTTTTAAGTAGCTTATATTTTTATCCACCTGGGGATATATAGAACTTATTACTTCTTCTTTCATGGTAGTCACTTCCTTTTAAAAAGAATATATAGAAAAAATATACATTGCAGTTGAAAATACTATGAAAAATATTCCAATTAACCTAGATTTTAAAGCTGTTTTTCTTAATTTATCTCTTTTAAACTTTTTAGGATCAATAAATGTTAAAAAAATTCCTTGGACTATCATAAGTATAAAAAAATATTTATTAAACAAGTGAATCAGTTTCACACTTTTTCCTTCTTTCCTTCATTATTTCAGACGTTATTTTAAAATAATCTTAAATTATTCTTTGCCTATTAAAGGCTATTTATACATAAAAAACTGCTGACAATATAATCTGCCAGCAGTGAATTAATTCATATTATTAAATATTTATACAGTTCTTGTAATAAACACTTCTTTATATTTAGTTTTCATTTTATCATAACATATTTGTGCTTTTAACATATCATCAAAAAAAGCAAAGATACTTGGACCACTTCCGCTCATCAAAGCACCTAATGCACCAAAATCAATTAGTTCATTTTTTATTTTTCTTAATAAAGGGTGTTTTTTTAAAGTTACATTTTCCAATACATTTTTCATATTTTTACTCACTTTTGATAGCGAACCTGAATTTATAGCATTTATTAACATATCCGTATCGGGATGAATCTTTATTTTATTTATATCCAAACTTTTATATACCTCTGCAGTACTTACGCCAAAAAATGGTTTGACTAATACTAAAACATGATTTTTAAAAGAAGAAATAGATGTAACTTTTTCTCCTATTCCCTGGCATAGAGCAGTTCCCCCTATCATACAATAAGGTACATCTGCACCTATGCTTGTTCCTAATTTAATTAAATTCTTATATTCTAATTCAGGTATGTATATATCTCTCATAACTTTTAATACTGCGGCTGCATCTGAACTTCCTCCCGCAAGTCCAGCTGCTACAGGTATATTTTTAATTATATCTATACTTACTCCACTTTTTATGCCATAGCTGCTTGCAAATAATTCTACTGCTTTATATACTAAATTTCTCTTATCACATGGAATATATGACTTATTACATTTTATTTCTATTCCTTTTTCAATAGGAGTTATGTTTAAAAGATCATATAAATCTATAGTTTGCATTATCATCTTTAAAAGATGATATCCATCTTCTCTTTTTCCTATTACATCTAATGAAAGGTTTATTTTGGCATAGGCTTTTATTAACATAACGCATTATTACTCCTTCCAAATCATTTCACCATAATAACAAATTAAACAAGTTCTAAAATAGTATAATACTATTTTGAAATTAAAGCTATACTTTTATTTATGAAGTATAGCTTTTCTCCTATATCATGGCTATGGAATTTAACTTTTTATTTATTTCATCCAATCTATTGTCTAATAGTTTTACTAAAGATTCCATTTCCTCAAAAAATATTATTATAAAATCTCCTTCTTTAGCAGTATTTATTGCCTTTTCCAGAGCCATTTTTTCATTTAATATGGTCTCTACTTTTTTTGTGCTAAAACCTGTTTTTATTATACCTTTCTTTAATATGGAAGCTATGGTTCCAGATTTCCTACCCCTTTTGTCTTTATCCTCTTTAATATATATGTAATCAAAGCTTTTTCCTGCGATCCTACCAACTTTTTCAACGCTTTCATCATTTCTGTCCCCTGGTACTCCAATTATTCCAACCAACCTTTTATAATTAAAATTTTTAGCCGCATTTATCACTGACTTATATCCTTCTACATTATGACCATAATCTAAAACTACTTTTACTCCATTTAAATCATATACATTAAACCTTCCAGGATTAAAACAAGCATCACAATAAAAACTTTTCAATCCTTCCTTTATAACAGAATAATCTATATTAAGTCCAATTGCAGCTGCACAAGCAGCCATGGCATTTTCTATATTGTAAACTAATTTTCCACCTAAGGATATCTTTATGTCCTCTACGGATATAATAGGTATAATTTTATTTTTTTTCTCTAAATACATAATGGACTGATCAATATATACACCATACCCTCCCATATTTATATTGTTCCTGAGAATTAAATTGTTCTTATCTTTTGAAAACATTATAATATTACTTTTCATTCTATTAATTATATTTTTACTTACTAAATCATCTGCATTTAAAACTACATATCCTTTTTTCTTTACAGCCTCTCCAACCAAAGCTTTTACATATGCTAAATCCTCCAGGCTATATATTCCATCAATACCTAGATGATCTTCTGTTATATTAGTTATTACTGCCACATCTGCCAGATCATAAGCAAGCCCTTTTTTTATTATGCCACCTCTTGCAGTTTCTAATACTGCCGCTTCTACTTCTTCATTTTCTAAAACAGTTTTAGCACTTAAGTATCCTGTAGTATCTCCCCTGCATAGACACTTATTATCTATATATATTCCTCCTGTAGTAGTCATGCCTACTTTATATCTCGCCTTACTTAAAATATGTGCAATAAGCCTAGTGGTAGTAGTCTTGCCATTAGTTCCTGTAACTGAAACTAATGGTATAGATTTAGATTTAGGAAACAACATATCTAGTATGGCTCCTGCTACATTTCTACTCTTACCTTTTCCCGGATAATGATGCATTCTAATACCTGGTGCTGCATTTACTTCTATTATGGCTCCGCCACTTTCAAATAAAGGCTTGCCAATATCACTACAACAGATATCTATGCCACATATATCCAATCCAATAGTACTTGCTGCCCTTTCACAAATATCTATATTTTCCTTACATATTAAATCTGTACAATCTATTGATTTTCCTCCTGTAGATAAGTTTCCATTTTCCCTTAGTGTAAGCCGCTTATCCTTTGGAAGAATACTATCTAAAGTATAATTATTTTTATTTATATAAGCTTTTAATTCTTCATCTATTTTTATTCTAGTTAAAGGCTTCTCATGCCCCTCTCCTCTCATAGTATCTTTATTTATATCTTCTATCAATTCCATTACAGTTTTTACTCCATCTCCTATAACATATGGAGGTATCCTCTCAGATACAGCTACCACATTGCCATCAACCACACATACTCTGAAATCCTTACCATATATGTTCTTTTCCATCATTATATCTCTAAAACTTTTAGATAATATATTATAAGCCTCCATGGCTTGTTTTTCATTTTGTATGTTTACAAATACTCCTCTACCTTGATTCCCACAACAAGGTTTTAACACTATAGGATACCCTATTTCCTTGGCTGTTATAAACAATTCCAATGGATTTTTTATCCTTCCCCCTTCAGCTACAGGTAAACATTGATTTTTAAGCATTTCTTTAGTCAACATCTTATCACAGGATATATCTACACCTACAGCCTTTGTATCACAAGATATGGTAGCTTCTATAATTTTACTATATTTGCCGTATCCTAATCGAAACATACTTTCATTTCCTATTCTAGTTATAGGTATCCCTCTTTTTTTAGCTTCTAATAGTATACATAATGTGCTAGAACCTATCTTTTCATATTTTAATACTTCTTCCAAATGACACATAGCCTCATTAAAATTATAATCTGTTCCTTTTATAAAAGAATTTATTAAATTAACAGCTATTTTTCCAACTTCCACTGCTGTATTTTTATATATATATTCATATATTATATAATACTTATCTCCTCTTATCTCTCTTGACTTGCCATATGATACATCAATACCTAAGTTATTTTCCACAGCAATTATGATGTGCTCACAGACATGGGCTAAATAGGTTCCTTCTATTAATCTCTTTTTAAAACCCTGTCTTTCATTTATACCGCATCTATGTTTCTCCAATTCCGGTATGGTCTTTAATAATCTTTCATTGAATTCTGGTATTTTATTAGTTGGAGTTTCACCATATCCCTCCAAATCTACAGACATTTTTATGCACTTTTTATGAGCAAATATATTTCTTCCCTCAAAAATTATAAAATCATCTATTCTCATTTTTGCGTATATTGCCCGTTACGTAAACAATTCAATTTTTAAATTTGTATAAAAACCCTGTTTACTTCCCCATTCACAGTATCCGATTTAGCACAATAGCTCCCTCGTTTGGTCTGATACTCCAAGGGCTTAAAATCCCGTTTAATTTACGGTATATCAGCATTAATTCATATGCTACTTACTGATTTAACGGTTTTTTCAGACTCCTCCCTTATATCTATTTGACCTTTTATCAATATATAGTTTGAACTTTATCAATAACATAACTTATGCCAATTCATAAAAATATTATGAAGGTAATTTACTTGTAAAATTAAATCTATTTCCCTGTTTAAGCACATGTACTTTTACGTTAAATATGGACAATATATCATCTGGATATTGTTCTGATACATTGCTGTAAGTTATATCAGAGCCATCTATCACATATACTGCTCCAGAGCCCATTACCACAAATTGCCCATTATCTTTAACTATAATAGCTGTATCCTCATCTATTCCAATACCCAAACTTTGAGGATTTTCCGCTATCCCCACTAAAAGCCTTCCTATTCTTCCTCTTTGCGCAAAGTGCTGATCAATAATTACTCCTTTTATAAATCCTAATCCGGGAGCCATCTTCAAAGTACATTTTTTCGGAGATTCATCATTAGGACCTGTTATTATCATAGTATCGCTCATAATAGAAGCTCCTGCAGAAGTTCCAACAAAAGTACATCCATTTTCATATAGTTCTTGAATTTTTGAATATAATGGTGTTCCGCCTATAAGACTTGTTATCCTAAGCTGATCTCCTCCTGTAAAGAATATTAATGAAGCATTTTCTATTGTCTTTATGCTGTTCGTAGCAAAAGCACCTTTTCTATCTACTATATTTAATATTCTCACATTTTTTATACCTAGTTGTGTAAATATTTTATAATATTCATTTCCCAACTCCTCAGGTACTTCAGAGGCAATAGTAGCAATTACAAGTATATCTCTGTCTTTTGCTAATTTATTGCAAACCTCTTTTAATATTTTTTTTTCACCAGTTTTATCTTCTGCTCCTCCTATTATTATTAAATTTCCTTCCAATTTTTCTTCCAAAGTTATACACCTTCTTTTGTGGATATTTTATATTTTTTCCACATTCTTAATTATTATGCGCAGGATATATGAAAATAAGGCCTCATTAACTCCTCTTTAATTATCTTCTAACCATATATTAAGTGATTCAGAGGTTTGGGTGGAGTTTGCTTATTTAGATAAAATAAAAACTTCAGCAGATCACTACTGAAGCATAATTTTCTTAAAATATCAAGTGATTCTTAGGCTCAGGTGGAGTTTGCTCATAAGTCCTACCTTTCCAGCTGAACCTTATTAACAGTATTCTTAGTGTCTTTAGCACTTAGAATACGTTATCCTTTAGGAGAAGAACTTATCCAGGGGCGTAGCAGTGCTTATACCCAATTTTGAAGAAAATGGGGATGTTAGCAATGGTAGCCTTCGGATAAATTTAAACTTTTTTAATTATATTATAGCCCTTCCAGGTATAATAAGTTTTCCTCCTACTTTTATAATATCTGGATCCTCTATATTATTTAATTTTATTAAATTTTCTATAGTGGTGTAGTACTTCTTCGCTATTTTCCACAGAGTATCATCCTGTTGAATCACATATATAGTCAAACTAGACTTTTTAGTAGGGAATTCTCCCTCAATGGCCTCTATATCTACTAAAAATTCTTTTCTGGTAACATAATTTACTCTTGCATAAACTTCAACTACTGCTTTTATAGCTATGGTATCTATTTCTATACTTGCTTCTATACTTTCTAAAGATATTTTCGATATACACTGCATATCGATTTTACTGTCAGGTATATCTACACTACAACTAAAAGGTATTTCATCGCAAATCTTATTTACCTGGTTATCCGAATCTTTATACAATACTTTTACGTTTAAAACTCCTTCGACAATAACTTTATCCTCTACTATTTTTTTATCGGTAATACATACATCTCCATAACACATAAGTATTTCCACAGGATTAGACTTACCTTCTAATTCTATATTGGATTTAATTATACTAGGAACAGTGTTCTGTCCATGAACTACATTCAATCCGTAATCTTTTCTGTCCATTTGCATAAGATTAGATGGAGAATAGGCATCCTCTATTATATCAATATCTTCTTTATACATAACCTTGGTATTAGCTGTTATAAGAGCTTCTACTTCAATAGTTCTATTCTCTCCCAAATCATCCTCCCTAACATCCCGTTCCACTTCACTTATATTAAAGTCAGTATAACTTTCCATGGAAGGAAGTGCTCCCTCTAGCGGAAGTTCCTTATTTACAAGCACATCTCTTTCCACACATACAATATCCTTAGTATCTTTTCCTCTATAAAGGAATCTTATAAGTACATAAGCTTCTATAGCTATTCTATCTTCTAATATTGTTATATTTTTTTTATGCACATTCACATCATATTGCAATATACTTCCTACCTGCGGTTTATCCATAGGTATTGGTATCTCAGTCTTTGCTACTAAATCTCCCGAAACCGTACCTACTATTTTATCTATAGTAGCAGGATTTTTTAACATCTGTACATTTTCAGAACCTGTAATATCTTTTATAACCTCAAAATTATATTTTTTATATACTTCTGCCTTTAATTTTATGATTCCTTCAATAGATACTTTTCTTTCATTTACAGCTGTACAATTCATATGCTCCACATAACAATTAGAATCACAGGACATCATATGCTCTGCTCCTGGCATTTCTACATAGTTAGAAAAATTTCCAGTATAAATCACACTATAAATACCCATATCCTCATCTTCTTTAGCGCGATAAAGTATAGTATATTCAACTTTACCCTCCAAAAATATTTTATCTTCCATTACTTCCTTATTAGTTATAACAGGTCTCGCTTCAAGAATTAAGATATCTGTTACATCCGGGTGAGTATCTGGTATTACATATTCTTCTTTTATAATAGTATCAGAGAAATTTTCAGACAGCATCTGTTCACATTCTATATTTTCCTTAACAAAGTCTATATCCATATTTATCTACCTCCCCATAAGGCCTACTATTTATATATATAAATTGAAAGTAGAAAATATGCTAACATTATAAATAATTTTATACTATCCATTAATATTGACATTTATAAAGTTTTGACGTAATATTAAATTGGTTGTTAACCATATAACCTCTCATAAATTCTCAATACCCTTTTATACCATAGAAGAAAGATGGAAGCTTGCCATCTTTCTTCTTACCCTATA
Organism: Clostridium kluyveri; assembly: GCF_001902295.1. Lineage (NCBI taxonomy): Bacteria > Bacillati > Bacillota > Clostridia > Eubacteriales > Clostridiaceae > Clostridium > Clostridium kluyveri. The sequence continues at coordinate 4,323,753 of NZ_CP018335.1, forward strand.
ATATATATTTATATTTTAACTTGAAAATTTATAAACAAAAGTAGCATCCAGAACAACCTCTGCTCTACATACTACTTCCAAATTAAATTATAAAATTTTAAATACCACACACAAATGATGACTATATCATAGTTTTGCATGGGTAAACTTTATATCTAAAGATTTAATTAAACTAAATGATTATCATTGGGATAAAAAGAATAGCAGTTTCACTAAATTGATTTAACAAATATTGTGAAATAAACTGGCACTAAGTCAAATACCACTTTACACTGAGAAAACCAATTGAACTGTTTTAGTTAAAACATCCGAATAACTATATGTCACTTTCCTTTGGGTGTCATTCTCTAACCTAATTACAAATATGCTAGGATAAGCTTTTTCTATTATTCCTTTATTTATAAAAACTTTTCTCCTACCCCCATTTGCTTTTAAGGTTACCTTATCTCCTACATGATTTTCTATATTCTCTCTTATAGAAGCTAATACGTTCGAACCATCCATTCCAAACACCCTCTTTCTACAACTTATATTATACACTTTAAATGTGTTTATGTCAACTAAACACTTTAGTATATCCTTAATAAATTACTTTGTCAATATTAAATCTTTGTTAACAGACTTAACTTGCCTTTATTTATACTATTAAATATGATTATTTCCTTAAGTGTCTTATCTATATAATAATATTTACAATTTTTATAATTTTTATACATATGGTGATTTTGGAAATCCCTCTCTATATTTCCCTCTTGTCTGTAGTCCTCCTATACCATTGGTTCTTGTTATAGTATTTTGCAGGGCTTCTTGAATTGACACAACCTTTTCTATATTAGTATAAGCTATTTTTTCACACAAGAACACTGGATCTAAACAATGTATAAGTACTCTACTAGGTGAACTTGCAAAATTTGCACCTGAATCTAAAATTTTTTCATAGCAGGATTGACAGGCTCCTGCAAATATCACTAAATCATCGTAATTAGATTTATAATTTCTGAGTTCTGATACTGTTTGAACGAAATATTTGGAATTTTTGTAATTATTTAAATCCATATAATCCTGTGTATCTTTTACTATAGCGTCATGTCCTGTAATTACAATTATATCTGGTTTAACTTCTTTTACTAATTCTATAACTTTTGTAGGTTGTTCCTTTTCCACTATATTTTTACCAACTACATCTAGTAAAAGCTGCTTATATACTTTAATACATACATCTAAATATTCTGCATCTCCATCTATGTGAAGAATCCTTCCGGGTCTTCCAAAAGCCAATTCATTTTTAGAGTTATGGGATGCAAATTTTGTTACATTATATTCCTGCCTAGAATTACCCCTATATCTAAATCCCCCTCTATTCATTAAAATATTCTTAATTGATTCATTCACTTGTTTATTAAATACTTTTTCCTCTTCTGTGAGGGTATTTTCAGGGATAACTTCTAAGTCATCTTCTTTGGAATCTGCAATTATCCTTAAATTTATCCCTTTCAAACTATATATAACACCCTCTTTAGTATGTTTTGAATCTATTATTTTAAAAGTTATATCTTTATTATAGGATTTTCTTACCACTACATCACCTATTTTCATATTATATACATCCCCATATATAAAAAGTCATGATATATATTATGATCATATGTCATTTTAAGTGCAAGAAATAAGGTCTATACTGGATTAATTTAAAACCCAGATATAGACCTTATTTTTTAATTCAGATATTTTTTTCACTATAGATTTCTTTAAATTTTTCAATAAAGCCAATATATTTCTCCTGTTCAGCTATTAATTCTTCCAATTTTTTATTGAAAGTATTTGTTGGCCAGTTGACCTCATTATAATAATATCTATTTGCTAGTCTCCAAAAACGTTGAGGAAATAGTAAGAAAGCGTATATAACCTTATATTCCTCTTCTTTAATCGGACTAACTTCATTATATGAATCAATAATAAGCCGTGCATTTTCTATATTCCAATTAGATCTTTTTAAAACTTTAATCATAAAAGAGGAAATATCATAAGAGCGTAGTTCCCTCTTACAATAATCAAAATCTATTACATTGAATGTGTCATCTTCATCTACTACTATATTGTGGTAGGTAAAATCATGATGGCAAAATCCTTTTTCTCCTTCGGTAATGCTGCATAATTCATCATATTTAGAATCTCGTAATACTTCAATAGCCTTTTTACCAAAGTCTTTATAAAATTTAACTGCTTTCATATAATTTAAATCAAAATTTCCCTTATTATTTTTTTTTCTCCCCATATCTTTCATCTTATCCAAGGCCTTAACTCTTTTTTCCATAAGGTGATGCCATCTTCCAAGATCAGTCTTTAACTTACTATTCTCAGGTGGTTCATATCCTTTAGAGGCTATATGCATATTTGCTAAACACTTAGCAGCATTTATAACATCTTCCCTATTTTTAAAATCACACTCTCTCCCTTTAATCCATTCTGATAGCGTATATATATCTTCATTAATGATTGCATATGGATTTCCTTCTATATTAATAGAGTACTTATCCACATGTGGAAATCCATTTTTTATAAGATGTTCTTTTGCCCCATAAACAAACAAAAGTTTTTGAGTTCCATAATTTATCTTTTTGAGACATTTCATTCCTTTGTCTGTTTTTAATAAATATACTCCTCTACTTGGTTTTATATTTTCAATTTTTACATTGAATTGTCTTTCTATTTCAAATTCTCGCATCATACTAATCACCCCTATATATTTATATGAACACCTAAATTAATTTAGAAGAACATTAACATTTTTAACTTCAAATTAATATAATGAAATATATTAATTTAGAGAGGGACAATTTTATGAGAATAGGCATTGATGGACGTGCCGCTAAATGGTATAGAGGTACTGGCATAGGAACTTATACTTATCAATTAATAAAATGTTTAAATAATATTGATAGTATAAATAATTATTTACTTTTCATGCCTGAAAGCTTTAAGAATGATATATACCTTAAAAAAAATTTCAAATTAGATAATGCCCCACAAAGTGATAAAATTAATTTCTGGGAAGAGATTAATATACCTAATATAATAAAAAATAATAAAATAGATCTATATCATGTACCTCAAAACGGAGTTGGACTTCCTATTAATAAAAATTGTAGGTTTATAATAACACTTCATGATGTGATCCCATATAGAATGCCTGAAACTGTAAGTAATAGATATCTTAAAATTTTCTCAGAATATATACCTAAAATAGTACCTCTATGTGATGGCATTATTACAGTTTCTAATTTTTCTAAAAAAGACATAGTTAAATCTTTTAATTTTCCTGAAAATAAAATATATGTTACTCATTTAGCTAGTGAAGATATCTACAAACCTATGGATAAAAGAATAAGTAGATATGTAGCTAAAAAATACTATTCTATAACTGAAGATTATATACTTTATGTGGGTGGATTTAGTCCTCGTAAAAATATATTGGGACTTATTGATAGCTTTAGTAAACTTATAACTTCATATAAAAAACCTTTATTTTTAGTAATAGCCGGTAAAAAAGGTGAATCGTACAGCATTTACAAAGAACGTACTGAAAAACTAAATATATCTGATAAAGTTTTATTTCCTGGTTTTATTTCTATAGAACATCTCCCTTATATATATAATGCAGCTAAATTATTTGTATATCCTTCCTTTTATGAAGGGTTTGGGCTCCCTCCTATAGAAGCCATGGCTTGTGGAATACCTGTAATAACATCAAACACTACATCCCTCCCTGAAGTGGTCGGTAAAGGTGCCCTGCTTATAAATCCCTTAAATAAAGCTAATTTATGTGAAGCTATGCTAGAAGTACTTTCAGATAATAATCTTAAGAATAAATTGATATCTTCTGGTATTAAAAGAGCTTCCGAACTAAGTTGGAAGAAAACTATTAAAAATACTATAAACATATATAACAAAATTATGAATATCAAATAATATTCTTTGTGTTACTTTTAAACACCTATATTCCATATAATATTGCAAAATTGTAAAAACCGCTTACAACATGTTTTTGCGGTTTTTATTGTTGCTTCCTAATTGATAATTTTCACGATTTAAAATATAATTTTTATGTAAAAAAACTGCCACACTAATTATTTAGTGCGACAGTCCCGTATTCTTCATTTTACCAGTGCTAAATATGATCTCCTATTTAATTAAAATTTTATTTTTGAATTCCTCCAAAAATTCTTCTCTATCTTCTTTATATCTGATTTTTCTTTTTAATCTATCCAAAAATATTTCTTCCCTCCAATCTTTTCGCTTAGTATAATAGTCTCTAGATATAGTATAAAAATCATTAGGAAAATTTAACATAGCATATAATACTTCTAATTCCCTATTGCTCAATGTGTTCTTATTACAATAACTATCTATTATCAGCTTTGCCTTTTCTATATCAAAAGCAAAATTTTTAACGACTTTATTTATAAAATTACATAAATCATGTACTTTGAGATCTATAATAGCATAGTCAAAATCTACAAAATAAGCTTCATTATTATTTATTAATATGTTATGGTAAGCCAAATCATGATGACATACTACTATTTTGTCCTCCTCACTACATAACTTATAATAATAAGATTCTTCAAGCATACTTTCACTTTTTCTTATTTGCTCTATATAATAGCTAGAGTTTTTTATAAATATTTCATCAAATTCCGTTTTCTTTTCATGTATATTAGCTATATTTTGGAAAAATTCCATTTCCTGAATTCTTCGATTAAAAATATCAATAAGTTTTCCATTATTATATTTATTTTGTATATTTGTTTTGAAACCTTCAGATGCAAGATGAAACTCTCCAAGTCCCTCAGCTGCAATACTCAAATCTACAGGATTACTAAAATTACATTCCCTACCATAAACTACATCCATTATACAATACATATCTCCATTCCATATGGTATATATATCTCCTTCTTTATTTTCTACGAAATTAACTACTCTTGGAAATTTACTTCTTACATAAGTTAAAAGTTCATCTATAAAATTCAACTCATCCAAAGTATACTCTAATTTCTTGAATATTTTCTTACCCTTATCTGAAGAAACCATATACACTTTTCTAATAGGTATGACATCATATACTTTTAAATCAAATCTATCAAAAAGTTCTACACATAGATCATATTCAGTTAAATATTTTTTTTCACTATATCTATCTATCAATTTAAAAGCCTCCTATTAACTATTATTTAAATTAAACTTTCTCCATCCTCATTAATGGATTTATCTAATCTAAGTAAATATTCATCTTCTGTCCAGTTTTTTGTATTATATCTATATTTATTGCAGCATTTCATGAATTGATAAGGATAAGATATTATAGATAATATAAATTGCAAGCTATTATCATCTAAAGACTCCTCAATACAAAAACTTTTTATAAGTTCACTAAAATTTATATCTATGCCTTTTCTTTTTATCTTATTCAGAAAATACACTAAATCCATTTCAACCATATTATAGCAGCAATTTTTTATATTTATTACTTGTATATCTTTTGTTTTCCTCAAATTATCAAAGTAAATATCTGTGAGACACATTTCCACCCTACTCATACTTCTAAGTATCAAATCTATATAATTGTTTTTGTATAGATTTTCCATACATCTTTCTGCCCTAATTAAATACCCTTCTCCCACTTTATTTAGTTTTTCTTCAAAATTACTTCTGTTTTTATAACTGGATATCTGTTCTAAATATTTTTTTAATTTCCTTATATATATCTTATAACGTTCTACTACTCTTCCTATATTGTTATCTAGACGTTTATTCATAACTCCTGTATAACCTAAAGTTCTCTTATGAAATTCACTTATTATAGATATTTGCTCCTTTATTCTATTTAAAGTTAAGGATTCTTGTTTTAAATCCCTATTGAATTGCTTCACCACATATATTCCTTTTGATTTTAAATATTCTATAAAACACAGTTCAACATTGTCACTATACACCTTTAAACCACCTCACCCTTATAATGTCACTATTTCATCTGTGTTTCTTCTTCATTTCCTTTAACATATGTCTTCTCTTTTTTTCAAGTTTCATGACTTCTTTTTTTCTTTTATTAATTTTTTCTAAATGTTTAACAGTTTTCTTAAGACTTTCTACTTTATTATCATAGAAACCTAAATCTTTATTTTCAGTTTCTTCTTCATTTTTATGACGAGATTTTTTATGTGACATAAGTGATTCCCCCTTAAACCTTTTAATTGTATTTCCAATTTCTAAATTCATCTATAAACTCTAATTTTTCTTCTTTATCTTTAAGTATCTTCTTTAATTTTTTCATAAAAAAATCTTTTCCCCAAGGCTGCTTCTCCATGTAATACTGTATTCCAAGCTGCCAAAAATCTTGAGGAAATTCTATAAAAGCAGCCATAATAGGTATATCTTTCTCTTTTACATCATTTATGGAACTATAGGTGTCAATAATAAAAAATGCATTATTTATATTCCATCTTCCATTTTTCATTCTCCTTAAGAGCAAACTTGATAGATCATGCAGATGAGTGTCTAATATACAATAATCAAAATCTATTATATTAACTTCTCCTTTAGTATCTATTAAAATATTGTGATTTGCATAATCATGGTGACAGAATCCCATATTTTTTATTTCTTCTTTCATATTATCCATATAATTACTTTTCTTTAAATGATTTATAGATTTTTCTGCCAATTCGATTTCTCTATCAATATGGTTTAAATATAATGTATCAAATTCTGATTTAGATTCTTTTTCCAGTATTATTTTTCTAAAGCTTATCATTTCCTCTTGACGATGCTTAAAAGTATCTATCCATTTAAACCATCCTATCCTTGGATTCATATCTTTGGTAATCTGAAAATTATAGCTTTTTTTGTGCAGTTCTCCTAGTTTAGAGGTGGCTACTAAAATATCTAAAGGATTATCATAATTGCACTCTCTACAGATAATCCATTCACACAAATAGGCATAAGAATTTTCCATTTTTATATAATCTTTTTCATCTTTAGTCTTAATTATTTTAGGTATACTTCTGAATCTTTTATTTTGGAGATGTTTTATAGCAGAAATTATAAATAAGAAATGCCCGTAATCATAATTTATTACCTTTAAACAGTATTCATTACAGTTGGTATGGATTCTATATATACTTTTTATTTTTTCTATAAACTCAATATGGAGATCGTAAGCATCTTCAACATACTCTCGAACTTTTAATATATCCAAAAGCTTTTCCTCCAAAAATTATTATATATGTAGTATATGACTAATCATATATGTATGTGATAAAAGAAGTTTACTTGAATCTTAATCTGAAAGTTCTGGTCACCTTTTTATAGTAATGTTAATAATATGTAATATAACAGTTTTAATTACTTTAAAGTTACTGGAATGTGGAGGTATGAATAATGAAAATTGCCATAGACGCAAGGGGAGCTAACTGGTATAATGGTACCGGTATAGGAACTTATACCAGTAAAATATTAAAATATATAATAAAAAATCACAAAGAAAATTTTTATCACATATACTGGTCAGGTAGTAATTATAATAAATTACAGCAAGAAAATACTAAGATAATAATAGCCTCTAAAAGGCAGCATAGATTTTTTGAGCAATACTACTTTCCAGTAAATTTAAGAAAAGAAAACGTAGATATATACCATATTCCTCAAAACGGTATTGGCATATCCGAAAATATAGGATGCAAAAAAGTAGTCACCATCCATGACTTGATACCTTATATACTTCCTGAAACAGTGGGAAAAGGATATTTATCAAAATTTTTGAAGGAAATGCCTAGAATTATTAATTCAGTTGATGGGATAATAACTGTTTCTAATTGTTCAAAAAAAGATATTTTAAAATTTTTTCCTATAAATGAAGATAAAATATTTGTAACTCCTTTAGCTGCGGATAAAAAATACAAACCCCTAGATAAAGATAAGTGTAAATATAAAATACATCTTAATTATAACATAGAGAATCCATTTATCCTCTATATAGGAGGTTTTAGCCCAAGAAAGAATGTATCATCATTAATTACTGCCTTTTCTAAAATTCATAAAAAACTAGATAGAAATTATGATTTAGTAATTGTAGGCTCCAATAAAGATGATTCTGATATATTAAAGAATTTAAGTATAGATTTGAACATAGATAAAAATATTAAATTTACAGGATTCATAGAAGAAAAAATGATGCCTATTTTTTACAATGCCTGTGATATATTCATATATCCATCTTTATATGAAGGTTTTGGACTTCCTCCCCTAGAAGCTATGAGCTGCGGTACTCCTGTGATAGCTTCCAATATTTCATCTATTCCAGAAGTAGTAGGAGATGGCGGAATTCTTATAAATCCCTTTGATATGGAAAACTTTATGTATTCCATAGAAGCTTTGATTAATGATATCAATATAAGGAAAGACTTAAGCTCAAAGGCCTTAAAACAAGCAGATAAATTTTCTTGGGAAAAAACTTCTGAAGAAACCATTGAAGTTTACAAAAAAGTTTTAAACAGATAAAAATTTATCTAAAATCTACAACTAGCTAATATAAGCAAAAACCTTTTAACTATTTACGCTCCTAGTTAAAAGGCTTTGCTTATATGTTAAAATTCCCTATATGATTAATCCCTAAATATATTATAGCTTAAATTTAAAATTTTGTAAACGTTTTATGATATTTATTTTAAAATAATTTTATCCAGAGGATGTTATCTACTCTGCTGGCACATCCATGCTTACTGAAAATAGTGGTTAAACATCTCTGTTCCCCTTTGAATAAGTTTTATTTATGCTTTAAAGAATTCTCTATATTTTTAACTATAGTTTTAAAATCCTGAATTTTCATATTATAACTAGTTAGTGTATTCTCTGTTACTTCCCTTACTTCTGGGAAGTCTTTAGTATAATTTATACTAAAAGATCCTGTTTCTATGCCGGCAAATAAATTCCATACCTCACTATTAAAATAGGAAATATTTTTATTAAAATCTACAAGGTTATATATATTCATATTTACTGGAAATCTACCATAATAGTTTAACAAATCCATTTGCAGTTTATCATCCATAAGCGTAAATTTTACAAATTCCTGTACTAGATTAGCTGACGATGTGCTTTTGTTTATAAGCAAATTTACTCCTCCTAGAGATACATCCCTATTTCCACCGGATTCAAAAGCTGGTAATTTTATTATTGCCCACTTACCTGAACCCTCAGAATACTTCATCAAATCTGTGATGCAAGCAGGATCTCCTATAAATGACACTATTTCATTTGCTTGTGCTTTAGCTATAATTTCACTTTCAGAATCAAAATCTTTAATTAACCCTTCTCCATATAAAATCTTAGGTATCTCAACTAGTCTGTTCCAATTTGAAGACTGAAAATCTAATTCTCCTTTTTCATTAAAATAGCTAGTCCCTAATTGATTGGCAAGTAATAAATATATATCATTATTATCATCTAAAGTATTAGCTACAAATACTTTTCCTGTATTTTTATTTATTTTTCTACCTGCCTCTATATAATCACTCCAGGTTTTTATAGCTTCTGCATCTATCCCTTGACTTAAAAATATATCTTTTCTATATATCAGAGCTCTAGGATAAGTATCCCAAGGCACTGCATACACTTTTCCTTTTGTACTATTGTTATTAATTTTATTACTTAAAAGTATACTTTTATAGGGATTAATCAGATCTGTAACCTCTAAAAATCTGCCTGAATTTTCAGAGAGCACATATTTTACATAACTATCATCTACAGTTATTATATCTGCATTATATTGAGAATTATTTAGTATGGATTTAACATTACTATTTACATCTTTTAATACTTTAATATCCACGTTAACCTTCTCATGTAACAACTTAAATCTATCTGCAGCTAATTTTAACTGTGGCCTATGAACTTCGTCAGTAATAATCTCAATCTTTCCTTTTAATATTTCTTTATTTGTTTCTCCATTTTTTCTTTGACTATAAAAAAATGCTAATATTATAATAATTACCAGTATTAAAAACACTACTATTTTTCTATATATTTTCATAAGAGTTCTCCTATTACTTGTAACTTAATATATATGTTTTATACTAACAAATATAATTTTATCTTTCAATACGTTATTTGGAATACGTACCTAAATATGATATTTAACCTTTAGACATATCATAATTACCTTTGGATTTAAAACTCTCTTCCCATGCTTTTTGTGCATAAGGCTTAAATTCCTGAGATATTTTATCGAGTTTTTTTTGAAATTCTAAATCTTGAAGCATCATCTGTGCCCCTTCATCTGTGGGCCTTGCTCCTGTTTTTTTTGCAATACTTCTAATTTCCTCTGTATTATCAATCATCATGCAAGGCAATAACAAATTAGAATTATAAGGCTGTCTATGCCTAAGTTCTCTAAAAAAGTTTGAATTAAATACATCCTCAAGCTTTTTCCCTTTTAAATTATCCACTGAAAAATGAGCAAATATACAAGGCTCTACATCTTCTTTAGAATTTATATGGCAATAATACTTTCCTGCAATACACCCCCCTACATATGGTGCATCGTTAAAAAAGTCTATAACAAAATACGGCTTTGTGTTTCTCATTTCTCTTATTCTCTCGCCTAGATATATTCTTTGCTCTGGAGTAAGCATTAAATTTACATCAGGCTCTTTACCCACTGGCATAAATATAAAATACCATCCCATCTTTGCTCCTTTTTCTATAAGCATATCTATAAACTCGTCTGATGTAACCTTATTTATATTATATCTACTAACAGCAGTAGATACCCCAAATAAAACGCCTCTATCTTTTAAGAGCTTCATAGCATTCATAACTGAATTAAATACACCTTTTCCTCTCCTCCCATCAGTTTCCTCTTCAAACCCTTCAACAGAAAACATAGGAAGAACATTTCCGAGTTCTTTTACTTTATCTGCTAACTTTTCATTGAAAAGTGTACCATTTGAAAAGGGTACAAACATACAGTCATTATACTTTTTATATATGTTCAACATATAATCATTTATAAAAGGTTCTCCTCCAAGGATTACAAAAAAATAGATTCCAAGATCTCTAGCTTCTTTAATAATTCTATCTACTTCTTTTTCTGGAATATCATCCTTCTTACTGTAACTTGCAGCATAACATCCCCTGCATTTCAAATTACACCTCATAGATGGACTTATGAGAATAGTAAAAGGTATTTTTATATTTCTTTCATTTAAAATTTTTTTTCTTTTTGGCATTCCATACCATACTGCATTTCCAAAAAAGTTTGCAAAAAATTTATTCTTACATTTTCTGTTTGAATCTTTAATGATATTTATGACAAGTTCATGAACTTTAGGATTAGTTTTATATAATTTTTCTACCTCCTCAATTTTAGTTAAATTATCTTCATCTTTTCTTATTGCTTTTTTTATAAGAGCAAATAGTCTGTAAATATTTTCTTCAGGATTTTTATTAAGCAATTCTATACCCGTTTTAACCAAAGCATCTTTAACCGTTTTTTCCAAGATTTCAGTGGTTTTCATATGCTATTCCTCCCAATTATTTTGTAAAACTATTTCCATTTAGTATTTCTCTGCTATTTGATATATATTCAATAAATTAATTTTTATTCTATAAAATGGTTATTAATTTGCACATTAACAACATACTCAGTTATTCCTGAAGTTTGACAAAATATCTTATTCATATATAATTATTATTAAATTTAAATATTAAAGGATTGTGTTATTGTTGAAAAGATTACAGCGAAACTTTTACAGTAAAGATACTTTATCAATTGCCAAAAATCTTTTGGGAAAAATATTGGTTCATGAAATAAAAGGCAAAAAATTATCTGGTAGAATAGTTGAAACAGAAGCCTATAAGGGAATTACGGATAAAGCCGCTCATTCTTACATGAATAAGAGAACAGAAAGGACGGAAGTAATGTATGGTCCTTGTGGATTTTCATATGTATTTATGATATACGGTATGTATCATTGTTTTAATGTTGTAACTGAGGCTGAAGGTATACCTGAAGCAATCCTCATAAGAGCCATAGAACCTATTCGTTGTATAGACGATATATCCCTTAACAGATATAAAAAGAAATTCGCCCATTTAAATAAAAACCAAATAAAAAACCTGACCAACGGTCCGGGCAAATTATGCAAGGCACTACTCATAGATAAGAACCAAAACAAAAGAGATCTCTGTAATAGTAATCTCTATATTGCAGAAGATAATTTTGAAAACTTTAAAATAAAAAGTGCAAAAAGAATAGGTGTGGACTATGCAGGAGATGCAGCAGATTACCTCTGGAGATTTTATATAGAAAATAACTTTTACGTATCTGTAAAGTGAATTTAAGAAAGTGGATTATATATGGATTACGTTTATATAGTAAAATGTAGTGATGAAACATTATATACAGGCTATACTAATAATTTAGAAAAAAGGGTACAAGCTCATAACAACAAAAAAGGAGCCAAATACACTAAGGGCAGGCTCCCTGTACAACTTATATATTTTGAGAAATACAACTCCAAAAAAGAAGCTCTACATAGAGAATACATTATAAAAAAAATGACCAGAAAGAATAAATTGGATTTAATTAAATCATTTAAAAAAAGATAATAAGAGTATGCTTACATTTATATAAACATATTTATTGATAAAATTTGGAATATATATCTCAGTTTTTTATAAGTACTTTTTTAAATTGTTTTTCTTTTTTAAAATATCCACTAGATATTTTATTTCTTGATCTTTATTTTTATCCATAATTAAAAGTACATCCTTGCAATCTACTACTATTAAATCTTTTACTCCAAATACTATAATCAGCTTATCTTCCCCATACACAGTACAGCTTTCACTGGCTTCCAATACTGCATTACCCTTTACATTATTACCATCAAAGTCTTTCAGAAATCTTCCTAAAGCATTAAAAGTTCCTATATCATCCCATAAGAACTCACATTTAATTACATAAGCCTTTCTAGTTTTTTGCATTACTCCAAAATCCACAGATATTCCGTCTATAGAATTATATTGTTCTTTTATTATTTTTTCTTCTTGTTCTGTGTCCAAATTTTTATATATTGAAAGCATACACTTATACATTTTAGGGAGATATTTTTGCATTTCTCTCAAGAATACATCTGCTCTCCACACAAATATACCACTATTCCATAGATAAGTACCTTTAAGTATCAAATCTTTGGCAACTTCTAAATTAGGCTTTTCTAGAAATCTTTCTACTTTAAAAGTAGCAATCCTAGCGTTTATTCTTTCTCCCATATTTATATAGCCATACCCCGTTTCAGGTCTTGAAGGTTTAATTCCCATAGTTACAAGACCTTTTCTTCTTTCTGCTATTTCTACGGCTTGAAAAATAGTATCTATAAATAATTTCTCATTTTCTATATAATGATCCGATGGTAAGATTATCATAGTGGCAGAAGGATCTCTTTTTAACAATTTTACTGCGGAAAATCCTATACATGTAGCAGTCTCCTTGTTCTCTGGTTCCGCAAATATATTTCCTTCGTTTATATCTGGAAGTTCTTCTTGAACTTTATCTATATATTCTTTATTAGTAATTATATATATATTCTCTTCATTGACCAAAGGCTTAATTCTATCTACCGTATTTCTTAAGAAACTTTTATTATTTATAATTTTTAGAAACTGCTTAGGATTTTTAGCCCTTGATAATGGAAATAATCTTGTTCCTTTACCACCTGCAAGAATTAGCGCATATAACAATAACTTCACTCCAAAAATGCTTGCTATGCTTTATAATATGTATAGGTTATTGTAAGTGTGAAATGTAATATAGCATTTAAATGCTAAAAGTATATAAAATAGAAAAAAGCATTTCAAAATCACTTTTGAAACACTTTTCACCTTATAATTGACTTTATACTTATTTTAATAATACAATGCAAACCCATAATCTTTAAAAATAACTATACTACTCTGAGATTTTTGGCATCAATTTCTTCTATTTTATACTGTTCTATTCCTATATCTCTTAATTTTTCCCATAATTTATTCATAACCCTTTCTGGGTCATAATAGAACTCACTTCCTCTTATCCTATAAAATATCCATCCCACCCTTTCTAAATCTAATTGTCTCTCTATATTTTCCTTCCAATTATATTTCTCTGAATACATATCCCCCTCACATATAATAGCTACCCTATTTCTAGATCCTTCTACTATAAAATCCACTTTATATTTACCTATTTTTACCTCTGGAATTACATTATATCCTTTATTCTTTATAATATTATAGATATCCTTTTGGAACCTAGACTGGAATATATAGTCTACATTTTTATTATTGGCATAATATTTATCATAATTTAGACAATAGTTTAAAAGACAATAACGTGCACACTCTACATTTAAATCTTCTAATTCTATAGAATAAAATAGCCACATTTGATTTCTGGCTCTGCTAGCTGCTACATTAAATCTTCTAATATCATTTTCTCTCATAAGAGGAGCAAATTTCACATCATTTGAAATTACCATGGACAAGAACATTATATCCCTTTCATCCCCCTGGAAAGAATAGGCATCCCCACATATGAGCTTTCTTTTTATCATTTCTTCTACGCCTATCTTTTCCCTAAGCATGCCCTCTATTAAATGCCCTTGAGCTTCTCCAAGTAAAGATATAACCCCCATAGTCATATTAGAATATTTTATGTCATTACAACAAGCTACAACTTTCTCTACCAGACATTTTGCTTCTTTTACATTAATAGGCTTAGCAGAATCTCTCACTCCATCTTTAACTTTAATGGCATTTATAGGAGGATAAAATTTCTCATATGCTTTAGGATATCTCAAAGGTATTATCTCTCCCGAATAGCTTAAATCATTGCTAAAATTTATTATTTCAGGAATACACCTAAAATGCTCTTTTAACATTAATCTACTTGGAAATACTCTAAGGGCTGTATCATAAAGACTCGTTTGGAGATCAAACCATTCTTTTTGAGGTATATCTTTTAGATATTTATCTATCAAATTATATATGTTACTCTGGTCAATTCCAACAATTTCTGGACTTATTTGTTTGTCATCTCCTACTATTACTGCCCTTTTAGCTCTCATGAGTGCACATAATGAAAATATATCACTTTGACTGCTTTCATCAAATATTATTACATCAAACATATTTTTAGACAACTTTATATTTTCAATGATTCTATTTAAAGGCATAATCCATACTGGAATTACTTCTTTACATTTTTCCATTTCATTTTGAGCTATTTTCCTATATTCAGGTACCATTTTACCTCTACCCTTGCCAATTCTCTTTACTGCCTGAAGCCATGAAAATAAACTTCTTTTTTGATTTTCAGTAGTTTGACGTATTTCATTATACCAAGTTTTTTTGGAAACTATATCCTTTATTATTATCTTTTCTTTATTTTTTTCCTCTTCTATACTTTCTTCTAAGGCTTTTGGGCTTAAACTATACATATCATTTAAAAAATTATTCCATTGAGTCCATCTCCATGCTTGTTCCCAATTCTTAAATTTTTCTCCTGATAAATTCCAATTTTCCATTATATTTTCAGCAGTATTAGGACATACTTTACTAATTCTACCTAATAATTCATCTATTTTAGAGGATTTATTCTTTATAGCACTCATTTCCTTCAATCTTCCCAATGTTTGTTTAATTTTATCCGTATTCAACTCTTCTATAGCCTTATGAAGACCTTTCAACCTTTCTGAATTACTTATTGTTTTTTTGAAAACTTCTATATATGCCTTAGCCTGATTATATTTATTTATATTTTTTATAGCTTTTACACACTTAATTAAATATTCATAAGTTTCTTTTTTATACCAATTGATATATGGAGGAATTGATATTCTTCCAAAACCTTCCATAACGCGCTTTTTATATTTTGTATTCCAATTTACAATTTCGCTCAAATATTCTAAATTTTTTTCAATGGAAATGAGATCAGTTTCTTTTAGGTTAGCACTTATAATTTTTCCGCCATAATCTTTTATAGTGTTATTCCAAATAGCTTTTAATTCTTTGAATATTTGTTCCTGCTGTGTATACAGCTTAACTGTCATAGCTTGATTCATAGTTTTTAAAGGCTTACCATCTACTTTACAATTATCTAATATATAATTATATTCTGAATGGAGCATAATAAAAAATTTACTTATTTTGCCACTGTCATTTAAAGAATTGTACAATGCATTAAACTTTTCTATGAACTTGTCCATATTAATATCTTTAGGAATTTCCACCTTATGATTTCTCAGCTGATTCCTGATCCTGCCAAGCATTAATATATAGTTATTGCTTTTATATAATAAATCCTTAAGTGTTTCCCTTGTTATATTGCTGCTGTAATAATTATACATCATGTTTCCCCACATGCCCTCTTCAAAATATGAAATTCTATTTTTGCACTCCTCAATTAATTTTAATAGTTTATCGTAATCACATCTATCATTATAAGGTATATGCCATCCTTCTACTGTTTCAACGCATTTTTCATATTCCATAGTCAATTGCTTATATTCTTCTACTTTTTCACAAAACTCCTCCTCATCAGGTAGTCTGGTTACTATATTCTTTATACTATCGAAACGACATTTTTCAGTCTTATCCAATTCTCTTAACAAATAGATTAATAGTTCAAACTCTTTTTCTGAAATAGGTATATTTTCATTAATATCCACTTTGTCATCTATCCAACTATACTTGTCCTTATTATCTTTTACCCATTTTGCCATATACATAGTATTATAATTTTTTCCCTTATAATTCACACTATAGTTTTCTAACTTCTCTACCTGTTTAAGCTTTTCGTACAAAATCTGCTGATTTTTTCTACAATGGTTCAACTTTCTTTCTAGTAGTTTGATATTATCATACATCACTTCAGGATCCTCTGATAAATTATCTGCTATTTTCCTTACAGACTCATTGAGATCATTTAAAGAGTTAGCATCATTACCCAATATGCTTATACATAATGGCTTTATTTCATCCGGTATTTTCTCTGTTAATACCTTAAGCGCTCTGCTTGTCTGACTTGTTACCAATACCCTTTTACCATAGGCAAGAAGATGACATATTAAATTTATTATAGTATGACTTTTACCAGTACCTGGAGGACCCTGCACAACTACCCCATAATTTTCAGATATACGTTTTATTATTTCTTTTTGATCTGAGTTTGCCGGCAATGGAAAAAGTAAATCTTGTCCCACATTTCTCCATTGATTTATATCTTCTTCACTATAATCTATATCTTTCTCATCTACTAAAGCTTTAATAGTTTCAGGTATCTTATATCCACTATCTATTCCTCTTATTATATTATTAATTTCCACTTCCCATAATTTCATACTATTTTTTCTTGCTAAAATAACAGAAGTATCATAGATAACCGGAAATTCTTCAAAATTAATTTTTTTCCTTGAAAATTTATTTTTATTAACCACTCCCCTAGTATCTATATTAGAAAGTAACTCTAAGAATATATCCTCGATCTCTATCATGTTCCTAAGATCTAAATTACTCTCGTTCACTTTATCCTCCAACTTAAAAATATTAGCTACATCACATTGTTTTAAATCTTCAAATAGAAAAGTTTCCAAAGCCGTTTTGCCAGAAGGAATTAGCATAAAGCTTCCTTTTACCTTGTTAAACTCTATTTTCATCCTGGTTGTTAGAACTGGATAAATAATTTTATCGTTTTCCAGCTTCCATACTATTAATCCGTGCCCGAAAACTATCTCAAAATTCTCTCCATTTTTTTCATTCTCTTGATATAAGTTAAAAAATTCTCTATATAGCTTATTATCCTTATTTACTTCTACCCAAGATTCACTGTTAGGTGTATGGCAAAATTCTTCTTCCCAGTATAACTTATCACAATCATAAATATTTTTTATGCATTTTTGATTCAGTTCCTTTAAATTTAACAAGTAATAAAATATCCTTTTTACCTTATCCCTATAATTCATAATTCCCCTCCTATAATGGCAACCAATAATTATATTTACTTTTATGTTAAATTATACCATCAATTAGAAAAAATTTCAAAAATTTCGTTAAACAAAATTCAGATATCTGCGACAATATTTTTTTATAATGTCTAAATATAGAAAAAGAATTAGGATATTTATTAAATAGAACATAATGATTGGAATTATTCATAAAAGTACTATTGACCAAATCGGTTGATAATAATATACTTATATCATTATCAACCGATTCGGTTTATAAATTTTGAGAGGTGACTTTTGTGAAAAAATTTTTAAATTTGCCTGTAAAAAAACAAAAGACAATTATAGATGCTGCACTTAAATCTTTTGCTGCCAATGGTTATAAGAAAACCTCCGTAAGCGACATTGCTGCTGCTGCGGAAATTTCAAAAGCAATGGTATTTCATTACTTCGGTACAAAGAAAGCCTTATATCTTTATTTAATTGAGCTGTGCGGAAATATTATTATGAAGGAAGTTAATGAAAAATTTGATTATACCATTACTGATTTCTTTGACAGGATTAAAATTTCATCTAATATTGAAATTGCAATTATGAGAAAACATAATGCAATTCCGGCCTTTTTAACAAGTATGTATTTTGAAAATGATGAGGAAGTAAAAGAAGACATAAGAGGCATCTTAGCGAAAGGAGAGGGTTTCAGAAACAAAATTGCTTTTGATGGTATGGACTGTTCAAGATTTAAAGAAGGTATTGATCCAGAGCTAGTTATGAAAATGCTTCTCTGGCTTACTGATGGGTACATGAATCAAGTATCCAGTAAGACAGAGATCGATTATGAAGACTTTTTAAAAGAATTTGAGGAATGCATAGATTTACTTAGAAACAATTTTTATAAGGAGGAATATATATGAGTTTATATGTGTTAGGTTTTCAAGAGATTGATAAATCAAAACTTCCGGTAGTAGGAGGCAAAGGTGCCAACCTTGGGGAATTGTCCAAAATTAAGGGAATAGCTGTTCCAGATGGTTTTTGCATAACTACTGAAGCATATAAAAGAATTGTTGACAACAATCCTGAATTTAATGTATTGATTGATAAATTATCCCTTTTAAAGGTAGATGACAGGGGAAAAATCGGCCAGCTCTGCAAAAAAATCCGCGAGGTTATAGAAGATATGGACATTTCAAAGGATATTGTAGAAGAGGTATCACAATATATTTTAAAGCTTGGGAAAAAAAATGCCTATGCCGTGCGCTCAAGTGCCACAGCAGAGGATTTGCCCCTAGCTTCCTTTGCAGGTCAGCAAGATACCTATCTGAATATTATGGGAAAAAATAACATACTGAAGTATATCAAAAAGTGCTGGGCATCACTTTACACAGACAGAGCAGTAATTTATCGTATACAAAATGATTTTTACCACCGCAAAGTTTATCTATCTGTAGTAATACAGAAGATGGTTTTTCCACAGACTTCAGGAATAATGTTTACTGCAGATCCTGTCACCGCAAACAGAAAGGTTGTATCCATTGATGCAAGCTTTGGGCTTGGGGAAGCTCTTGTATCTGGTTTAGTAAATCCAGATATCTATAAAGTGCGGCAAGGCAGAATACTAGATAAAAAGATATCTGCCAAGAAATCGGCCATATATGCACTAGAGACAGGCGGCACAAAGGAGCAAGAGATTGAAGCTGCACAGCAAAATAATCAAGCACTTTCAGATGATCGGATTTTACAACTGGAGAGTATGGGTAGAAAGATTGAGGCATATTTTGAATGTCCACAAGATATAGAATGGTGCTTTTATGAAGATAAATTCTATATTGTTCAAAGTCGTCCTATCACTACATTATATCCTATACCTTCGGAAACTAAGGATGGGAAGAATCATGTATATATCTCATTTGGACACCGGCAGATGATGACCGAAGCCATGAGGCCGCTGGGAATGTCTCTTTTCCAGACTTTATTCAAACAGATGATCAGCGGCGTCATGAGTGAGATGGGTGGAAGACTTTATATAGATGTATCTCGTGAGATTTCTTCCCCCTTTGGCAGGATGACATTTATAAAAGGTCTTGATACGGTGGATGTTCTAATGAAGAGTGCTATTATTAATCTAACGAAACGAAAGAATTTCATGAAAACTCTGTATAAGGGAAAGACAGTCATGCCTCCAAAATCAATGTGGCTGAAATGGTTAAACCTTACCATAAAAGACTATAGGGCAAACGATCCAGCTATAGTGGAAAGATTAATGAATAATAATAAGGCTCTGATGCTGGAACTTGAGCAAAATATTACTAAAGTTTCGGGAGATAAACTGTTTGATTTTATTCTAAAGAGTATGAAGCAAATAATGGATACTATTTTTGATAGCTATGGAGTGGTTTTTGCGGGAGCCTATGCCTCTTATTGGATAAACAAGAATATTCAAAAATGGCTGGGTAAAAAAAATGCAGCTGATATCCTTGCTCAATCTGTATCTAATAATGTTACATCTGAAATGGGACTTGAGCTTTTGGATGTAGCGGATGTTGTCAGACAGTATCCAGAAGTGATTGAATATTTCCAGCAGCCGAAAGAAGCTACTTTTTTTAAAGATTTAAGAAAACTAGAAGGTGGCTTAGATGTTACTAATTCAATTAAAGCATATCTTAAGAAATATGGTATGCGTTGTTCAGCTGAAATTGATATAACAAGAACGAGATGGAATGAAAGACCAACCATACTTGTTCCTGCTATTCTAAGTAATATCAAAGCTTTTGGGCCAAATGCACATGGTATTAAGTTTGAACAGGGACTAAAGGACGCAAAGCAGAAGGAGCAGGAAATTCTAAGTAGCCTTGAGAAATTGCCTGGCGGAAAAAGAAAAGCCAAGAAGGCAAAAAAAGCAATCAGTGTTTTACGTAACTATGCCGGTTACCGTGAATTCAATAAATATGTCCTCATATGGTTTGATTGGATTATCAAACAGGCGTTAATGAAAGAAGCTGATATTTTAGTTTATAAGGGTATAATAGGTCATAAAGAGGATATATATTACCTGACTTTTGATGAACTTAGGGATATTGTTAAAACAAATAGGCTGGATTACAGTATTATAACTAAGAGGAAAGAAGAATATGAAATCTTTAAAAAACTTACACCTCCTCGTGTGATAACATCTGAAGGAGAGATTATATCTGGTGAATATGATACCAGCAGCATACCTCATGGAGCATTAGCAGGGGTACCCGTTTCTTCAGGCGTTGTGGAGGGGCGTGCAAGGGTTGTTTTAAAAATGGAGGATGCCAATATAGAGGAAGGAGATATTTTAGTCACAACATTTACTGATCCTAGTTGGACTCCGCTATTTGTATCGATTAAGGGCCTGGTTACCGAAGTAGGCGGGATGATGACCCATGGGGCTGTTGTTGCAAGAGAATATGGCCTACCTGCAGTGGTGAGCGTTGAGAATGCTACAAAATTGATTAAAGACGGACAGAGAATAAGAATAAATGGAAAAGAAGGGTATGTAGAAATTCTGTGATAAACAAGTTAAAATATACAATTCTAAGGAAGAACAGCCTTATGAAAAGAGTTAAAAAAACTTTGAATACGAATTTCATGCCTTATTCATATGTTACTTTGAAAAACCAGCAAATTAATTGCTGGTCTTTCAAAGTAACATTAATATTTTTTAATCAAATGATATTTATATACGTGCCTATGAATTTTCTGTCTGTACCTTTTTAGATATCAACTTATAAAGAATAAATGCAATTATTAAAATCACTAAAGCTATATCTGCAAAATGGAACCATTCACGTATAATCGTCCAATTTTCTCCCATTTTATAACCAGCATATCCTAAAAGTACACTCCATATAGCGGATCCTAATAAAGTATATATGGTAAATTTTTTAACATCCATTTTACTTATACCTGCCGGAAGAGAAATAAATGTCCTAATTATAGGTAAGAGCCTAGAATAAAATACTATTTTTTCTCCATATTTATTAAAATAATAATCACTTTTTTCAATATGGGACTTAGATAATCTAAGCTTATCAGCATATTTTTCAACTAAGGGTCTTCCACCTATTTTACCAATATAATATGCCCCTATAGAACCTGCTGTTCCTCCGAGCGTTCCAAAGATTATAACAAGAGTTAGATTTAATCTTCCTGTAAAGCTTAAATATCCTCCAAAAGGTAATATAGCTTCACTTGGGATAGGTATGCAAGCACTCTCCAAGGCCATAGCTATGAATGTGCCTGCATAACCTGTTTTGTCCAGGACAAAAATAACTACATCAATTATTCTTTCTATCATCATACGTTCCTTTCCCACGAAAAATATGTATTTTATTTATACTCTATTATATATTATATCCCGGAATTTTTGTATTAATTTTCTATAAACAGTGTTAATAATGAGTTTATCAAAGCCAACTACACTTAATTTTGCATATTATTTTTTACAAGAGTCTCTTTCAATTAGCTGATGAGGTAATACATAATTTGTATTATCCATTTTCTGATTGTTTATTAATTTTATAAGCATTCTCATACCCACAGAACCCATATCATAAATAGGTTGGGCTACAGTAGTCAATTTAGGATAAAATATAGATGCTGAATATATATTGTCAAATCCCATGACATCTACATCTTCCGGCACTTTAATGCCCCTATCTCTTAGCGCATTTATGGCTCCCATGGCAATTTCATCACTACTGCAAAATATGGCATCTACATCTACCTTATCTAATATTTTATTTATACCCTCATACCCATCTTTTGCTTTTAGGTTACTAAAGTAAGTTCTGTTCTTATCAACTTGTAAATTATTCTCCTCAAGGGCTTTCTTATATCCTTTATACCTTACTGCACTTGCATTAGCCATGTTTCCACTGGCACCTATATAGGCTATTTTTTGGTTCCCCTTATTTATTAAATAAGTCACTCCATCATATGCCGCCTTTTCATTATCAATAGTTACACTAGGAATATCCTCTTTGTCATTTGTGGTTTCTACTAATACCATTGGAATCTGAAGTTGTTTTATAAGATTTAGCATATCTTCTTCCAAAGAATTACTCATATATAAAACTCCATCGGACATTTTTTCTTTTAAAACTTTTAAATATTCCGTTTCCTTTTCTATATCCAAATCAGTATTACACAGCATTATATTATAATCATATATATTTGCTACATCCTCAGCTCCTCTTACAATCTCAGGATAAAATTGATTGGATATATCAGGAATTATTATTCCTATAGTTCTCGTCTTTTGGGTTTTAAGACTTCTCGCTACTATGTTAGGTCTATATCCTAGTTTTTTAATAGCTGCTAAAACCTTCTTTTTAGTTTCCTCATTCACAACATCTACATCATTGAGTACTCTGGAAACTGTAGCTATAGAAACCCCTGCCTCCTTAGCAACGTCTTTAATTGATGTGGCCATTTTATCACCTACCGATTTGTTTTTTATAATTATACTTACAAAATTACTTTATTACAAGGTAATTTATTATTTTAATACCTCTGCTGCAATATTAAATTTTTCTCCATTAATATTACAACCACTATATTCCCTATTTTCATTATAAACAACTTCTACTGCAAGAGTTTCTTTTTTAATTTGAGCTTCAAATTTTTTAACTACTTCTTCAAGTTTTTCATTATCTGAAACATATAACTTTATTTTATCCGCAACTTCAAATCCACTTTCTTTTCTCATATTTTGTATTTTACTTAATATTTCCCTTAGATTTCCTTCTTCTTTAAGTTCTTCTGTAATTGTAGTTTCTAGAACTATTCCTGTACTCCCTTCTCCAGCAAAAGCAAAACCTTCTAATCCTTCCATGGTAATAAGTAAATTTTCTGAATTCAACTCTATTTCAGTTTCATCTATTTTTATTTTTACCACTTCATTATTATTTATTTTACCCGCTAAATCCATTTGATTCATAGAAGATATACTTTGTTTTATTTTAGGTATCATCCTTCCATATTTTTTTCCGAGTACAGGAAGATTAGGTTTTATATTAAAATTAACGTATTTTGATAAATCTGCATTAAAAACTATATTTTTAATATTTAACTCACTTTTTATTATATCATCATAGTATTCAGGAAGTGTTTTTACACTTATGAGCATTTCAGATAGAGGCTGCCTGTTTTTTATATTAGCCGCATTTCTAGCACTTCTTCCTAATTTCACTATTTTATAACACTCTTCCATATTTTTTTCTAAATCACTATCTACTAGATTTGAATCATACTCCGGCCATTTACACAAATGTATACTTTCCGGTACATCCTTGTTTAAGCTTAAAACGAGATTTTGATAAATTTCTTCCGTCATAAATGGTACAAAAGGTGCTGCAATTAAGCATAATTTATTCAATACATTATATAAAGTTACATAAGCTCCTATTTTATCTTCTACCAATTCTTCATTCCAAAATCTAGTTCTATTTCTTCTTACATACCAATTTGAAAGTTCATCCACAAAATTTCCGATACTTTCTGCAGCCTGTGTAATTCTATAGTTATCCAAGTTCCCCTCTGTGGTTTTTATTAGTGAATTCAACCTTGAAATAACCCATTTATCCATTACATTTTCACTTACAAAATGTGAATATTCCAAAGGATTGAATTTATCTAAATCTGCATAGAGCACATAAAAGGAATATACATTCCAAAGTGTACCTAAAAACTTTCTCTGACTATCTTGAACTGCTTCTTCATAGAATCTAGATGGAAGCCATGGCGCACTTTCTGTATAAAAATACCACCTAACAGCATCTGCTCCTTCATTCTCTAGTACCACTTCAGGACCCAATACATTTCCCTTGTGCTTTGACATCTTAAGGCCATGTTTATCCAATACGTGTCCTAAGACCAGACAATTTTCAAAGGAACTTTTATCAAATAACACTGTAGATATGGCCATAAGGGTATAAAACCATCCTCTGGTCTGATCTACAGCTTCAGATATAAACTGAGCTGGAAAATTCTTTTCAAAAAGCTCCCTATTTTCAAATGGATAATGATGTTGTGCAAAAGGCATAGAACCTGAATCAAACCAACAATCAATTACTTCTGGTACCCTTTCCATTTCTTTGTGGCATTTATCACATTTCAATTTAACTTCATCTATATATGGTTTATGAAGTTCTATATCATCTGGTACATCAATTCCCTTTTCCTTTAATTCTTCAATACTTCCTATACATTCCCTATGGCCGCACTCACACTCCCATATAGGCAGTGGTGTGCCCCAGTATCTTTCTCTGCTGAGTCCCCAGTCTATTACCCCTTCAACAAACTTCCCAAATCTTCCCGTTCTTATATTGTCAGGATACCAGTTTGTATCATTCGTATTTTTAATAAGCTTATCCCTCATAGCTGACATTCTAATGAACCAGGTATCTCTTGGATAATATAGAAGCGTAGTATCACATCTCCAGCAAAATGGATAAGAGTGAGTAAATTTCTCTGCCTTATACAATATGTCCTTCTCTTTTAAGTATGCTATTATTTTAGGGTCTGCATCTTTTACAAAGAGTCCCTTCCATGGGGTAACTTCATCTTTAAATTTCCCTTGTGTAGTTACAGAATTTATCATAGGTATATTGTGCTTTATGCATGTAATACTATCATCTTCACCAAATGCCGGTGCAGTATGTACAATTCCAGTACCATCTGTCAAGGTTACATAATCACCATGAACAACATAATGGGCTTTCCCCTCAAAAGGTGTAAAATTAAACATAGGTTCATACTCTACTCCCAGCATTTCTTCACCTTTAAATTTCTTTACAATTTCATATTCCCCTTCTAACTTTTCAAGAAGTCCTTCTGCTAATATCAAGTGCTCTCCATTATTGATTACTTCTACATAATCATAACTTTTATTTATTGTCAAAGCCATATTATTAGGTAATGTCCATGGGGTTGTAGTCCATGCAAGAATATATTTGTCTTCATTCTTAATTTTAAATTTAACATATACAGATATTTCTTTTACATCCTTATACCCTTGTGAAACTTCATGTGAGGAAAGGGCAGTGCCGCATCTAGGACAATAAGGTACTATTTTATGCCCCTTATACAAAAGATTTTTATCCCATATTTGTTTCAAGGCCCACCATTCAGATTCTATATAATGGTTGTCATAAGTTACATAAGGGTCATCCATATCTACCCAGAAACCTATTCTGTCAGACATCTTTCTCCATTGACTTACATAAGTAAAAACACTATCTTTGCACTTTTTTATAAAATCCTCTACTCCGTATTTTTCAATTTGAGGTTTTCCTGAGATTCCAAGGCTTTTTTCAACTTCTAGCTCAACAGGAAGACCGTGTGTATCCCACCCTGCTTTTCTTAAAACCCTATATCCTTTCATAACTTTATATCTAGGTATAAGATCTTTTATAACTCTGGTTAAAACGTGTCCTATGTGAGGTTTCCCGTTGGCAGTTGGAGGTCCGTCATAAAAAGTAAAATATTCTCCATCCTCGTTAGAATTAAAGCTTTTCTCCACTACTTTTCTATCCTGCCACAATTTTAAAATATCTTTTTCCACCTGTACAAAACTTTTATTATTATCAATTTTTTTATACATAAATTGAGCTCCTTTCATCTTCAATGTTAATTTTTTACTATTTGTTTTGTTTTATACATGACTTGAATATGCTACTTGGAATGCATACAATTATATTCATATTTAAAGCATTATTATTTAAATTAATTTTTAGATTATTTACAATAAAAAAACTTCATCCAAATAGGACGAAGTTAAATTCGCTATACCACCTATGGTAATCCTAGAACACTAACATGGTATTCTATAACGCAGAATTACGTAAAAATTTACTCAGATAGTTAAATACTTTTCAATTTTCAAACTCCCAGGTGATTTTCTCTAAGTTACCCTACGGATTCTCACCACTGGCCGCTCTCTGTAAATGATATAAACCCAAATACTTTTCCTGTTCAAAGTTTTTAAAATGTTTACTATTGAATTTTTCTCTATTATATTATATGAAAATTTTATTGTCAATTTATTTACAACAAAATTTTCAAACTCAATTAATATCCAAGAGCTTTCAGTATTCCATCGGCTATAGCTTGTGCAAATTTTGCCCTGTATTCATCACTGCTCAATTTTGCAGCATCCTCAGGATTTGTTACAAAACCTAATTCTGTTAATACTGCCGGTGCAGTTGTATTTTTTGCAATATAAAGCCAGCTTCCATCTTTTAAGCCTCTATTATAAGTTCCTACTTCTTCTACAATGCTGTTTTGTATATATGTGGCTAGCCTTTTACCTTCTTCATTTCCTGTATAATATAAAGTCTCTGTACCATTAGCCGAAGAAACATCAAAAGAATTGGTATGGATACATACAAAATATTTAGCATTGACACTATTTGATATATCACAACGCTTTTGAAGACTCTCTGTAACACTCATTGGAGTGGAACGCATATCTGTTGTCCTTGTATATACTACATTTATTCCGTGTTCTTCAAGTATTTTACCTGTTTTTAACCCCACTGCCAGTGTAATATCATCTTCTTGAAGTCCATTTATTCCGGTAGCACCCACATCACTTCCCATTCCATGTCCTGGATCTATAACTATTATAGGAGCTGTACTTGAAGGCGGCGTTTGCTGAGCCTTTGCAACTATAGTTAAAGTAAGAGTTACTTGTTTTTCATATCCTGCTGCAGTGCCCTTATATGTAAATGTACCAGTTTTAGATGAATCCACTTTCTCTGAATCCCATATGACGCCCACTTTTTGGGTAGTTCCATTGCTCATAGTAGCTTGTACACTAATTGGAAGAGAGTAATCATCCCCCTCAGTTATCTGATTAGCTAAATCTGATATGGAACTTACCATCAGTTCTTTATTTTCATTTAATGAACTTAAGGATTCTAAAACTCCCTTTGCAATAGCAGCTGCACTTTTATTTTGATAATCATCACTTCCAAGCAAACTGCTTTCCTCAGAATTAGTCATAAACCCTAATTCTACCATAACAGCTGGTGATAAAGTTCCTCTCAGTATTTCATGCTGAGACTGTCCCTCTTTAACACCCCTACTCGCACGTCCAGTATAGCTGACCATTTCATTTTGTATTTTGTTGGCAATATTTTTAGCTTCATCACTATACCCTGCATAATAAGTTTCTATACCATTTACTGCTGAATTTTCAGCATAAGAATTACAATGTATAGTAACAAACACATCTGACTTTGCATTATTTGCTATATCAAAACGAGATTTTAAATCTGAACTACTATCCCAGGAAATATTATCATCTTTTCTAGTGTACACCACATTTACTCCATTTTGCTCCAGTATGTTTCCCACCTTTAATGCTACAGCTAAATCTACATCTTTTTCATTTAAACCTGATCCACTAATATTTCCTTTATCATTTCCTCCATGACCTGCATCAATAGTAACTGTATATTTTGCACTAGAAATTGGATTTGATTTTACACTAAATTGCATTTTAGATTCACCATAACTTTTGCCACTTATAGATTTTAATCCGCTTTTCACAATTAAATTATAAGTTTTACCATAGGTATACTGAGTTTTAGGTGCAACTACCAAATCACTTCCATTATCCGCTAATTGTACAGATATCGGTACAGAATTCCCATCACCATCTACAACTACTATATTTGAATCATTTACTGTACTCTCATCTAACTGCATATTGAACTTTATTTTCCATGATTTATCGATTTCTATGTCTTTTCCTATAACTGTTCCATTATATGCAGAAGCATGAACCATACTGATTTTTACAAAAGTCATAAATATAAATATAAAACTTAAAAGCATAATTTTATAAACTTTTGTATCTTTCAAAAAATCACCTCCTTATCATAAATTTCTAGATAATAAGATTTTAAAACTTGCATCTATAAAATTTTCCATGTAACATATACTATTATAATATAAAAAAGGTTAATTTTATAGATTTTTATAAATAAAGTTACCCTCGTTTAAATGTTAACTTTAATATAATTTATTTTTTACACCAATTGTCACAATTCAACTTTCAAAAAATAGATAAAAAGAAAGGAAAGGATTTTATGGAAATACAATGGATGGCTCATTCCTGTTTTTTATTAAAAGATTCAAAAGGGAAAAAAGTTTTAACAGATCCCTTCGATGAAACTGTTGGATATAATACTTTTCAGGGGGATGTAGATATAGTCACCACAAGTCACAATCACTTTGATCACTGTTATACTGAAAAAATAAAATATAAACATCTTATAAACACTGTAGGCTCCTATAATTTATTTGAAATAAATATTAAGGGTATACCTTCTTATCATGACAAAGTACAAGGTGCTAAAAGAGGAAAAAATATAATATTTATTATAGAAATGGATGGGTATAGAATATGCCACTTAGGAGATATAGGCTATATATTGACTGAAAATGAATTAAAACAATTAGGTAATATTGATATACTTTTCATTCCCATAGGAGGTAACTTTACTATAGATGGCAGGGAAGCTGCTAAATTAGCTAAAGCTATCAACAGCCACATAGTAATTCCCATGCATTATAAAACCTCTTGTTTAACCTTCGAGCTGGAAGGATTAGATCAATTCCTTAAATATATGAAAAATGGAAAAAGAGTTAAAAGTAATACACTAAATATAGAAAATAAATTATCCAATTATAATGTGGTCACTATACTTGATTTTACATAAAATACAAAACACATCTCTCTTTTAAATGAAAAAATTTCTAAAAATTATTTTAAATCTTTAGAAATTTTAATTGTGTTCCACATGTTCTAGTCCTGCATTAAATAATCTATCTATATGTTCATCATCCAAAGAATAATAAACGGATTTTCCTTCTCTTCTAAACTTGACTAGCCTTGCAGCCTTTAGAATTCTTAATTGATGTGATATAGCAGACTGGCTCATTTGAACTACTTCTGCTATATCACATACACATAGTTCTTTTTTAGATAAAGAATATATTATCTTAATTCTCGTATAATCACCCAAAATTTTAAAAAGTTCTGATAACTTCATAAAAGTTTTTTCACTTAACATATTTTCTTTCACATATTCTATATTTTGTTTATTAATTTTAGTACAAGAGCAAACTTCAATCTTCGAATCATCTTTCAAAAATACCACCTCACTATGAGATATTATATTATATTTATCTATAATCTTTCAACTTAAAATTCTTAATTATGGTATTACCATACTGTAAACTTTTTTTAACATCAACAATTCTCTGATTTCTAGAACCCTTAAACTTCAATCTATTGTCCTTTTTATCTTCTTCAAATTTTCCATCTACCAATACATCTATATTTTTCAATAACTCTTGCCAGGACTTGTTATCTTTATTGTCTAATATATATTCAAATGTATATCCTGTATAACACCATATATTTAGATCTAATTCTTTAATTTTATGGGCCATATATGCAAAAGCTTCTGCCTGTTCAAAAGGATCACCTCCTGAAAAGGTAACTCCCTTTATAAGAGGATTAATCTTCACATCATGGATTAAAATATTTATATCTTTTAATTC
This sequence comes from Clostridium kluyveri, assembly GCF_001902295.1. Lineage (NCBI taxonomy): Bacteria > Bacillati > Bacillota > Clostridia > Eubacteriales > Clostridiaceae > Clostridium > Clostridium kluyveri. The sequence goes on from NZ_CP018335.1 coordinate 4,354,400, forward strand.
TCCTCCATTAAAACAATGGGTGGATGGGTTAAAACATCCCTTGCAGTTATGTCTGCATCCTTGTGCAAAAAATACTCTCCTCATACCAGGTCCATTTACAAGACTTTCGTGAGCAATACCTGCTAATCTAACCTTATTATTCACTATTATTCCACTTCCCTTATTAAAATATATAAAGTAAATAATAAATTGAATATTATCTGGTCTATTTTACATAATGTTTTTACTATACATAAAATTTTATGTAAAAATCATTAGGTAAAATAGACAAATTCAACTTTTACAAACATGTCGGTTTAATAATAAACTATTTTATTACTACCTTGTGCTATTCTGTCCTTTCTCTCTGCAGTTTTTCCTGCTCCAAATCTTTCATCCAAGGATAAATATCCTGTTACCCTTGATATGCCTTGTATATTGCCACTACCACAATGAGGACACTTATTCTCTCCATGTAAATAAGTACCACATTCCCTGCAATATCTTATATGAAAATTTATTCCTATATAGGATATATTTGTATTGTCATAGGCATAGTTGATTATATCCCTAATAATTTCTTCCGATGGATAATCATCTATTTCTATATAACTTATATGTCCACCATTACAAATTTTGTGATAAGGAGCTTCAATATCTATTTTATCTTTTATAGATATTGGAAATCCTACAGGTATATGATAAGAATTAGTATAATAGTCTTTATCCGTTATACCATGTATTTCTCCAAATATTTTTTTATCCTGTAATATGAACTTCCCACTTAAGCCCTCTGCAGGTGTAGCATAACAACTCCAATTCAGATGAGTCTGTTCTATAAATTTATCTGTATATTTTCTGATATAAGAAATTATTTTCACTCCAAGTTCCCTTGAATTTTCATCCTCACCATGATGTTTTCCCGTTAGCGCAATTAATGTCTCCGCAAGTCCAATAAATCCTATAGCCCAGGTACCCTGCTTTAATATAGGCTCTATAGAATCATCTAATTTTAAATTTTCGGAGCCTTTCATAAGTCCTTGACCTACTACAAAAGGTAAGTCCTTAACTTTTAATCTTTTTAAAATAACATACCTATGCATTAGAGATTCTTTGGCTAAATTTAACCTATTATCTAATAGTTCAAAAAATTTATCTATATTCTTCTTAGCCAAAATTCCTAGTCTAGGTAAATTAATTGTCACCGGCGCTATGTTTCCTCTTCCTTTTGTCCCTGGTTCTCCATTCACATTTGAACACACATAAGTTCTGCATCCCATAGTAGCTGGTATCACGCCTTTATCATAATACGCTTTATTAAAATCAGCATCTAAATTCATAAAAGTAGGATTCATTCTCTTTGAAGCTACTCTACATGCAATTTTAAATAGATAATAATAAGGATCATCTTGTTCTTTGTTTACTCCTTTTTTAACTCTGAATATTATGTTGGGAAATATAGGCTGTTCTCCCTTTCCCAGCCCCTTTTCATATTCAGTTAAAAATACCTCGCATACTAAAGCCGCATCTTTGGATTTTGGTATCCCTAAATTTATTGAGCTAAAAGGTACCTGTGAGCCTGCCCTTGAATGCATAGTATTTAAATTGTAAATTATCCCCTGCATTGCCTGCTCTACATTTTTTCTTAACCGTTTTTCCGAAATATGTTTTATCCTATTTTCTTCTACTCCTACTTCCCTAAGATACTGTATTATTTCTCTTCTCGTAGGTTCCACAAAAACAGCCATATCATTATCAAAATCAGGATGAGACTGTCCGCCAAACATGTCATTTTGAGATGATTGCAGTAATATACAGGAAAGTTCTGCCGCAGATTCTATTCTCTTTGGAGTTCTAATATTCCCATATCCCGTATTAAACCCATATAAGAGCATTTCTTTAGTTGGTATATGAAGGCAGTTAATAGTTAAATTATAGCTATCTAAGTCATGATAATATATATCTCCATTTTCATGAGCTTTTGCTAAATATTTCGGCATAGCCCCCAAATTATGCCATTTATTTGATTCACTAGCTATTCTAAGCAGTTTAGAACTAAAATTATTTCCTACATTAGCATTGTCTCTATCCGTTTCTACACCTATCTTATCAATAACCTTCATAAGATCTGATTTTATATCTCTTATTTTAGTTCTTTCACTTCTATAATTTGAATATACCAATCCTATTTTTCTATGACCATTTTTCAAAAGAATTTTTTCAACTATATTTTGTATTTCTTCAACCTCTATTTCTTTTACATTACGCTCTTCTATTTCTTTTATAACTTTTTGAGTTAAATCTATAAAATCACTCTCTTTTAATTCATAGCCAATTTCTTCTGATGCACTTTTTATGGCATTAGTTATTTTTATAGAATTGAATTCTACTTTTCTACCATCTCTTTTCACAACATGTAGCATACACTATGCCTCCTAACTACTATATATTGTGTATATGTCTTATTCATTATACTATGTAAAATTTAAAATATCAATTTTGCAATTTAGCTTTATCACAACTTAACAAACTCTCTAAGTCATATTTCTTCCATTTCTTTTAATTATTATCCCTAAATGGTACTTGATATTTTATTATGTATTATATAGTAAAATATGAATAATAATTAAATACATAGTTAACACTAAATGAAGTATGTAAATTAAATTTTGAGGAGGAAATATTTTATGATTGGAGAAATAATTGATATGAATGTTTCTCATGCTCTTATAAGTTTTCAAGATGGAACCACTAAAGATGTAAATATTACTCATCTACCTTCAAATTCAAAAATAGGTGATAGAGTAAATATAAATCCTAATTCCTCGCCTACTTTAAATGATAAACTAAATGATACATATCCTATAAATATATTATAAAAACACAAAACAATAAAAAACTGTGTATAAACCCGCTTAAAAAATATTAATTTAAATACTTCACGACAAATTTATACACAGTCTATTATTTAATTTTACAATATCTATTCTACTGTAATAGCAGAAACAGGACAGCTTTCTGCCGCTTCTTTAGCAGAATCCTGAGATGTTTTTGGTACTTCATTTGCCGCAGCTACTGCTTTCCCATCATCATCCATATCAAACACATCTGGACATACCTCTGGACATAATCCACAACTTATACAGGTAGCTTTATCAACTAATGCTTTCATAATATTATCCCCATATTAATTATAATATAATTAATATATAATGGGATTTTCACCCCTTTCATCTATAATCATGAAATTATAAAACATACTTTCTATATCCAAGAAAGCTTATTTTAGTATTCTCAAAAATATGATTTATTATAGATGAATTAAAATTATTTTAAAATCCTTCTAATTTGTCTTCAGATATAGTAACATTCCATCTTCCATTTTCATAAACGTCCTTTATATAATAGATCTTCTCGCTTTTCTTTTTTACATCCCAAAATTTAATAGTAGCTTTATACAATGTAGTCTTATATCCTTCCGTTTTTACTGTAACCCATACATCATACTTTTCCTTATCATTATTTCCAATATTAGCATTCTTAAATTTATCAGTAAGCTCAGATTTAAATTCCTCTAAGTCTGTAGATAATATGAATCTTGCCGCATCTATATCTTCATTGAAATTTATTCCAATTTTTTTATCCTTATCCTTAAAATATTTATTTAATGTTTCTATTATGGAACCATAATATACTTCTGTAAAGTTACTTGGAGGCATTCTTATATTCCAAAAACTATTTATTATATTATTATCTATCCTCTTTGGTACTATGTATATTTGCTTTCCATTATAGAGATTTCCTGCTTCATCCTTATCAAGTCCTGCTATATATGAAAATTTATGAATCTTATTATTTGTCTCCATTATTTCCAGTGTATAATCTGGTTGCAGAGAAGATTTTTTAGATACCTTTTTAGCTGAAGCCAAAATATCATATAAATCCTCAATAGTATCTTGATCAGTAACTACAAATTTAAAGCCTTGATCTCTGGTACTTTGAATAGTTATCTCTTTTACCTTGCCTTGCTTTATATACTCAAAATCAGAATTTTTTAGTCCAGCTTTAACCTTTAACTGATCTAATTTACTACATCCGCATAATAAAAATATTCCTATTAAAACAATTAATATGAAAAATATATTGATTCTTTTTTTTACAACCCCATCCATTACCTTCACCTACTGTCAACAATATTAAAAATCTCTAAATAATTATATCATATTTAAATATAAAAAATCCCCTTCCATAATGATAAACTGAAAGGGAACAAATTATACATATCTCTATTTATACTCTAGTGTTTTAACGATAGTTTCAAATATAGTTGGCATATTTTCTTTAAAATCTGACTCATTTACAAAAAAAGAAAATCTACAAAATTGAGTTCCTTTTTTTAAAAAATACTCTATACCTTTATAGCTATCTCCCACTTCCTTTGTAATAGTATATTCAATTAAGTACCCACTGACCCCATTAATTTCAATCTCACTTATGTGATAATTCTTATATAAATTCTGCTTTTGAGATATAATTTTACTATTTTCTAAAAATGATTTTAGACTTCCATCTAAATTCCATACTTCAACAAATCCTCTTATTTTATTATCTTCACTTTTAAAATCACTATGATATAATATTTCATTTCCAGACATATCTTGATTCTCAGAGGACCACTTAGAAGGTAGTTTATATCTTAATTTACTTTGCATTCCTTCATATTGAGTTAAATATTTTATATTATTTTGCATAAGAGCTGTAAATTTTAATTTCATATCGAAATTCTTTTCAAGTCCTAAAAGTACCATCATAAGACCTATTATAATTATGGTGACTCCCAGTTTTCTCTTATTTATTACTATTGATTTAATAATAGGTGTCATAGTTTCACTTTTTTACTGGTATAACTATGGTGTTTGTTTTAAAATCATAGAACATTAACCAGTACCCCATTTTATCTTTACCTTCCTTAGGTATCCATGTAACAAATCCTGATTTACCTCCATAAGGCTGATCCTTTTTACTATTAGTGCCTGGTATACCATATATCAAATATTTTACTTTATTATTCTTATCAAATTTATACCCTGTTAAATAATGAAAATGTTTCTTTATATAAGGATAATATCCTATCATAGGATAGTAAACTAAGGCATATCTACTATAATTATCCATATTGTACATGTCTTCTATAGAATTTGCAGGTACCTTATACCATTTACATCTTTTTAATTCTTTGTTTAAACTCTTTATTTCTTTAAAACCATAAACAAGTCTATTAAAAAAATTCCCTTGTGAATTTCTTTGGTAATTTCTATTCATACCTCTATCTTCACATTTATTATCATTTGCTTTTAATTTTTCACAATGATTTTCTGCAAAATTGTCTATATATAGAGAGTCCTCTTCTCCCAACTCCTTTTTTAAAGTTATATTTTCTTCCTGAAGATCTTCTCTGATTTTTGACTCAAACATATCCTCTGATATTGGTTCTTCTTTTTCGTCTGCAAAAGTCTTTTTACTTTTTTGATTATCTTCCTCGTCCTGATTATTTTGAATTTCCTCCGAAAGTTGCTTGTCTTCTTCATTATCTTTTTCAATTTCAGTTTTTTCTCTATCCCTTTTAGCTTTTTCTATACTTTCTTCATATTTATCAAATATACTCTTTTCATTATTTTCTGCCGCTTTTTCTACTATTTCATCTTCATTTACTTCTACTTCATCTTCGTTTATTTTATTTTCATCTTGTTCCACATAATCCTTTGTTTTATCATCTTTGTCATCTTTGTCTTCTATTAATTCAAAAGACCTCCAATTTGGTATTTCAGTACTCGAGAACCCACTCATTACAGGTATTATATTATTATCTAATATTCTGACTATAGCAGCTCCCGACACTTTATCCATGGCTATTCCACTTCCTGCTACATCATTTATTGGATATTCATAAAATGTATCTGCTCTTCCATAATCATCTATGTTCATTTCACCAATTTTAATTATATTTTTTATACCTTTTTTATTACATATTAGCATCATATAATAGGGGGTTTTTTCTTTTTTCAAATTTTGTACGTAATAAGATATTTTACATTTATCATTTTTTGTCTCCAATTTTGCATATCCTGAAGCAATCTTGTCAGAAGCTAAAGAGTACCCTTTTTCATCTTCTTGTAATATTATAAAGTACCTACTATAACTCTTTTTCTGTGCCAACTTCTATACCTCCATATATTATCTTCATTATAATATATGAGATAACTCTCAAAAAGTGAACAAATAGTTTTGTCCTCAATTATAAAACATATTATAACCCATATATTAATTCATATATGCAATCTGATAATAGGCCGAATTCCTCTATGGAAAGAGTTTCTCCTCTCCTCTTGGGATCTATTCCAGATTTATCAAATGCTTTTTCTATGTATTCTCTAGATAACTTTAGTGCTTTTAAAGCATTCCATAAAGTTTTCCTTCTCATATTAAAAGAACATCTTATTATCCTAAAAAATAAATCTTCACTTTTAATCTTAACTCTAGGATTACTTAACTTAGTTAACTTTATAACTATAGACTCAACTTTAGGCGATGGAATGAAAGCATAAGGACTAACTTTTCTAAGTACTTCTACATCGCAATAATATTGAACCAATAAAGAAAGTGCCCCATATCGCTTACAATTAGGTTCCGATATTATTCTTTCACCCACTTCTTTTTGAATCATTATAGTTAAAGTTTTGAAATTATACTTATTATTTAGAATTTTTGAAATAATAGGTGTAGTAATATAATATGGAAGATTAGCTACAATTTTTATACTTGATTCATCTTTTATTATCTCATTAAAATTTGTCTTTAATACATCTTTATGTATTAATTCAAAATTTGGATAATGCTTTAACTCTTCCTTTAGTATGGCAATTAAATCTGAATCCACTTCTATGGCACAAACTTTCTTAGCCCTTTTTAAAAGTTCCTTTGTTAATGTTCCCACTCCTGGTCCTATTTCTATAACAAAATCATTTTTATTTATATCTGTGCCTTCTAATATATCCTGTAATACTGAATTATCTATCAAAAAATTTTGCCCTAAATTTTTTGAAAATCTAAAATTATATTTTTCCACTATTTCCTTAGTAGATAAATTACTCATCTTTCTTCTCCTTCATTAAATTACTTACCTTATCTATTGCTTTATCAAACTCTTCCCTAGCTATACCATAATTATTTAGTCTCTTTAGAAACTGAGATGCATTACAATAGCCTATACCTAATTCTCTGCCAAGCATATCTCTTTTCATCTTAGATTTTATACATCCTGTAAGCTCAAAAAATACCATATCTTCCACTTTGAATTCTTTTCTCTCTTCTTTTAATTCACATTTAGCATTTTTCAAAGCATTTATTATAGTTTCAGGCAATGCATTTTCAACACCAATATTTCCATTTTTTATCCCATCTTCTTGAGATATATAGGCATGTTTTATCCCTTTAACTCTTTTAGATATAATTTTCCTTATTTTTTCTCCTGCAAAGTCAGGATCTGTCATAACTATTACACCTTGTCTATTTTGAGCCTCTTTTATTTTATCAATAACTTTTTTATTTATTCCAAAGCCACCTACAGCTATTAATTCTGCATCTACAGCTCTCTTAACTGCGGATATATCGTCCTTTCCTTCAACGATTATTACTTCCTTAATCATATTCTCCCCCATTAACATTTAATTTTTTTCATCAAAAGAAAAAATAGGAGCACGTGCCCCTAATCCATAACATAAACATTAATCCATTGCACACCCCAGTTATTTGCTTCAGAAGCAGAATTAAAAAACAAATCTACCCTATTACCTTTAATGGCACCTCCTGTATCTTCAGCTATGGCATATCCATATCCTTCTATATAAAGTTTGGTACCAAGTGGTATAACTCTGGGATCAACTGCTACAGAGCTGTAGCTTCCACTATTTCTCCTTGCCACAGTTCCTGAAGCTGTTATACCAAAGTCTGGATGCCCAGGTCCCTTGCCTGTACTTTCATAGTCTGCAGTATATGCAGTTGCTTTCATCTGCAAAAATTTAGCATAACTAAGGTTTCCTCCTCTAGAAAAGGTATAATCACTATTTAATGTTCCCACTGCTACTATTTTCTGTACTGGTTCTTTCTTTACGATTTCACTTATAACCTTCCTAGAGACTTCTTTACCATCCTCATATATTATTCTGGTAATAGTTTGCTTCTCTCCATTTTGCCCCTCTTGTAAAACTTTTTTAGCCCCGCTTTCAACTTCACTATCATTTTTTATAACTATATCATAGCCTATATTTGTAATCTCTTTTATGTCTTTAGTCTTTACCCTAGTCACTACTACTTTTAATCCTTTTTTAATTGCATAATTTTTAGATGGATATACTTTATCAAGATTTGAAAGTTGAATTTTTTCTGCCCGCAACATATTTTCCACATTATGTTCAGCAGACTTTATATCTAATTTCTTACCATCCACTTTTACTTCAATTAAAACTGCTCTTGTAATTAATAATTTACCTTTATCTTTCACTCTACTGTCTAGACTAGGCTTTACTTTATCCTTTGATCCCAATTTAATCCCATTATTATCCAAAATTTCTTTGTAAGTACCACCAAAAGTAGTAACTTTCTTGTCACTGCCATCTACTGAGATAGTTATAGTTTTTATCATATTAAATATTATTAAACTTATAACTACTAAACTTATTGTTAAACCTATAACTATAATAGATTCTATCTTAGGACCATCGGAAAAATATTTCTTTAAGTAAGTCTTAAACCTTTCCATCATAAAAATACCTCCTCTGGGCAAGAGCGACATACCTCATTATAAACGGATCTTAAATTTATGTCAAATATCGCCCAGGATAAATTGTAAAAAAATTCTAAATGCAGCTTTGTGCATAAACTATAAATAAAAAATATTTATTTATGATACCAGTATTATTAGTTAATAAAGTATAAATTTATACCTCAATTTAGATAAATATATAATTCATGCTTAATTACAAAACTAAATTATATTTTTAAATTACAATTTATGTTATTTTTAGGTGGTATTATTGTGATTTTATTACATCTTATGCTATAAATATATTTTAAATTACTTATGAGATAACTAATGGATATAATTATAGTATATTCATATTTATAAATATTATGTTACATTAAGAAGATGTTTAGTATTGGCAATTGTTATTTTACTTACTTCCTCTTTTGTAATTCCTTTTATCTCAGCTATTTTTGATATGATAAACTCTATATATTCTGATCTATTTCTCTTCCCCCTGAAAGGTACCGGAGCCATATAAGGACAATCAGTTTCCACTAAAATTCTATCCATAGGTATTTCTCTTACTACATCTAGTGATTTTTTTGCATTTTTAAAAGTTACTACTCCAGTAAATCCTATATAATAACCAAGCTTTATACATTCTTTTGCAAACTCTACGCTTCCTGAGAAACAATGTATTTCTCCAACAATACCTTTAAATTGTTTTATTATATCTAAAACATCTTTATGTGCTTCTCTATCGTGTATAATTACAGGAAGGTTTAATTCTCTTGCTAATTCCATTTGTCTTATAAATACAGATTTTTGTACTTCTTTAGGTGGATTTTCTTTATAATAGTAATCAAGACCTATTTCTCCGATAGCCTTTACTTTTTGGTTTTGAGACATAATTTTTAACTCATTTTCCGTGCTGCTGTCAAATTCATCTGAATATTCTGGGTGTATGCCTACCGCTGCATAAAATATATCATGTTCATTTGCCAATTTAACAGAAGTTCGGGCACCTTCTATGGAAGAACCGCAATTTAATACCCCAATTATATTATTTTTTTTCAATTCATTTATCAATATATTCCTATCACCATCAAATTGTTCATCATCATAATGTGCATGAGCATCAAATATATTCAACTTCACGTTATCTCTTCTCCTTTTTTAAATCAAACTCTTCCTAGATCCAGATGGAGGAAATTATCCACCACCTAAACCTAAAAATTACTTAATTGGACTTAGAAATCCTATATTTATATCAGAAACTACTTAAATATATTTTATTTTACTATACTCCCAGTAGGAAGTTCTCCTTGAATAGATAGCGTAAATAATTTACTGTCATCATTTGAAGCTGCACATAATATCATTCCTTCTGAGAGTTCTCCCTTTAATCTTACTGGCTTTAAATTTGCTACAACCACCACATACTTTCCTAAAAGTTCTTCTGGCTTGTAATATTTAGATATGCCTGATATTACCTGCCTTTTTTCCTGCCCTAATTCAAGCTGCAGTTTAAGTAACTTTTTAGAACCTTTTATGGCCTCACATTCCAATACTCTTGCAATCCTAAGATCTAATTTTTCAAAGTCATCTATGGCTATTTCTTCTTTTATAGGTTCTACTTTGAAATTCTGTAGGGCACTTTTTTCTTCTTTTAGACTATTTAACTCTTCTATCTTCTTATCCACATCTATTCTAGGAAATAATATATCTCCTTTATTTACTTTAGTTCCTGACCTAGTTCCATCAAAAGAAGCTATGCTGTCCCAAGATGTGACCTCCACATTAAGCTGTTTATAGATTTTTTCACTGGTTTCAGGAAGAAATGCCGAAAGACATACAGATATTATTCTCAATGATTCTGATAGATTATAAAGTACCGTTCCCAATCTATTCTTTTTACTTTCATCTTTGGCTAATATCCATGGAGTAGTTTCATCTATATATTTATTAGTTCTTGATACAAGTTCCCATATGTTATCTAGCGCCTCAGGTATTCTTAAATGGTTCATATGTTTTTCTATTTTTATAGGTGTATCTAAAGCTAAACCTATAAGTTCATCATCTATATCTTCTTTTTCTTTTGGTGCCGGCATAATGCCATCAAAATATTTTTCTATCATAGTACAAGTTCTTGATAATAAATTTCCTAAATCATTAGCTAAATCTGAATTAATTTTCTTTATAAATATCTCATTATTAAATAATCCATCAGCACCAAAAGGAATTTCCCTAAGTAGATAATATCTAACTGCATCTGTTCCAAAATGATTTACTAAAACTACAGGATCCACTACATTTCCTTTAGATTTTGACATTTTTCCTCCATCTACTAGAAGCCAACCGTGTCCAAATACTTTTTCAGGTACTTCTTCCCCTAAAGCCATAAGCATTATAGGCCAGTAAATCGTATGAAACCTCAATATATCTTTACCTACTAAATGTACATTTGCCGGCCAGTATTTTTTATATAACTTGTCATCTTCACTGCCATAACCTAGTGCTGTTATATAATTTGCAAGTGCATCTATCCATACATATATTACATGCTTGTTATCAAAAGTCACAGGTATTCCCCAGTCAAAAGAAGTCCTTGAAACACAAAGATCCTGAAGCCCTGGTTTCAAAAAATTATTTAACATTTCATTTTTTCGAGACTCAGGTTGTATAAAATCAGGATGAGTTTTAATATGTTTTATAAGAGCAGGTGCATATTTTGACATTTTAAAGAAATAAGCTTCCTCTTTAGCTTTTTCAACCGCTCTACCACAATCAGGACATTTTCCATCTACCAATTGAGTTTCAGTCCAAAATGACTCACAGGGTGTGCAATACCACCCTTCGTAATTTCCTTTGTATATATCTCCTTGCTCATATAATTTTTTAAATATTTTCTGAACTGCTGCTATGTGATATTTTTCTGTAGTTCTTATAAATTTATCATAATTTATATTCATTATTTTCCACAAGTCTTTAATTCCTGATACTATTTCATCTACATACTCTTTAGGAGGAACTCCTTTAGCCTCTGCCAACCTTTGAATCTTTTGTCCATGTTCATCTGTACCCGTTAAAAGCATTACATCATAACCTGTAATTCTTTTAAATCTAGCAAGGGCATCTGCTGCAACGGTAGTATATGTATTACCTATATGAAGATTTGCCGATGGATAATAAATAGGCGTAGTAATGTAATATGTTCCTTTGGTCATGTTTATATCTCTCCTTCTCTTGTAATTTATATTAAAAATAAAAAGCCTCTATATGAAAACTTTTTCCATATAGAGGCGTAAAATACGCTTTACCACTCTATTTCATCTTTATCTCACAATAAAGATATCTATAAGTAACTAACATTACTTTTCAATATAACGGTTGCTGCCGTACCATCCTAATTATTAATTCTAGTACTTCAAATGGTATACTCCAGAGCCATATTCATAAATCATTTTGTTTCCGACTTTCACCAAATTGTCGGTTCTCTTTGAACAAAACCAATTTACTACTCTTTCCTTCATGGTATTTAACATTATAATATGTCATATACTTTTATGTGTCAATATTTTTTATTTCAAAAATCTCTTCATATTTTCTTCTTATATTTTTTAAGTCTTGCCAAAATAAAGGTTTTTTATTCTCATCTCTCAATATAGCAGAGGGATGAAAAGTAGCGGTTATATAAAATCCTTTTCTTTCAACCCATTTCCCTCTATCTCGTGTAATTCTCCAATCTTTACCCAATATACAGCCCATTGCAGTAGCTCCAAGACAAACTATTATTTTAGGTTTTATAAGTGCTACCTGATTTCTTAAATAAGGAAGACATGCTTTTTCTTCATCTTCATAAGGAGTTCTATTATTTTTAGGTCTACATTTGCAAATATTACATATATAATAATCCTTTTTTCTGTACAAATCCAGTGCTTCAAGGGCTTTAGTCAAAAGCTTTCCTGCCTTTCCCACAAAAGGTAATCCAATTCTATCCTCATCTGCTCCAGGTGCTTCTCCTATAAACACTAAACCTGCTTTAGGATTTCCATCTCCAAAAACCATGTTTATTCTACTATCACCTAAACCACACTTATTACAATTTATACATTGTTCATATAGCTCTCTCCACTTTAACAACTTTAATCTCACCTCAAGGTACCATTATAAGTTATATTATACAACTAAAAACTTAAAATAAATACATCCTTTTTATATAAAAATCTCATTAAAACATAATTTTAACTACTGTTACCGCCATTATTACTGATACCAAATCTGCCATTATGGCTGCCCAAAGAGCATGTCTTATTTTTTTTATGCCTACTGCTCCAAAATAAACTGTTAATGTATAAAATATAGTTTCCGTTGAACCCATAATTACAGAAGCTACTCTGCCTATATAACTATCAGTCCCAAAATTACTTAGTATTTCACTAAATACACCAAGAGCACCACTTCCAGATAAAGGTTTTATAAATACAAGAGGTACCACTTCTGCTGGAACACCTATAAAATTTACTATTGGTTTTATAAACCCTATAAAATAATCTAAAGCTTTAGATTCCCTAAATACACCTACGGCTAACAACATAGCAAGCAAATATGGAAATATCTTAATACATATAAAAATGCCCTCTTTAGCCCCTTCTACAAAGCAATCATATACTTTAACTTTTTTTATTATGCCATAAGTAACTATGGAAACTATAATTATAGGAATTATACTCTTTATTATGTAATTCAAAATTTTCCTCCTTTCATTCATCAAAAATATTTATCCATTATTTTACAACATATCACTCCAACTATTGCCGCTATAGTAGTGGTAATCACAGCTGGTATTATTGTTTCCGCAGGATTTTTGGAACCCATGGCAGCCCTAATGGAAATAACTGTGGTAGGCAGAAATTGTATACATGCTGCATTTAATACCAGGAAAAGCACCATATCATCACTGGCTTCTTCTTTTTCATTATTTAAACGACTTAATTCTTTCATGGCTTTTATTCCAAAAGGAGTGGCTGCATTTGATAGACCCATCATATTAGCAGTGATATTCATAACTATTGCTCCCATCGCTTTTTCATCTTTAGCAGCTTTTTTAAACAATAGTTTTAATATTGGCTTCATAAGCTTGGCTATTTTATACGTAAGCCCACTCTTTTCTGCTATTTTCATTATTCCACACCACAAGCACATTATTCCCACAAGGTTTATTATAAGCTTCACTGTTGAATCTGAAGAAGCTATAATAGATTTAGATATTTCCGCGCCTCTGCCGCAGACAATACCAAATATTATTCCAAAAGCCAAAATAAAAAACCATATAATATTAATCATAATTAACTCACTTTCTATCCTTAAAATTGTTATAAAAAATTATTTTACTTTTATATAATTAATATATGATAGTTGTTATACATAAAATTCCTATTTAAAATATGTAAAATTTATATTGAAAATATTTTTTAAGAGTGTTAGTATTTTTGATATGATGTTTTTATCCAAATGCAGCAATCAGCTAATACGCGCCTGGATAAGTTCTTCTAAGATTCAGGTGGAGAATAGCATTTCTTATGAGCAAACTTCACTCAAAACTGAGAATCACTTGATGGGAGGTCAAAAATGATATTTAACGATATAATGAAATACATAGAAAGTGAATATTCAATTATAAATTATACTCCTTGTAAAGTATGCGGTGGCAATTATATAGTAAAATATTCAAATGAAATTTTAATTGATGATATTCCTTATGATATATGTCACTGTGTATGTTCAAGCTGCGGTTATGAAAAGATTTTTCAATTTTGTGCACCTTTTGTAAAAGGAACTCTCCCTGTAAATATAAGAGCTATATTAAATTAAAAACTTTAATCTTAGAATAAATAAAAAACCACTATGAAGCTTAATTAGCTCATAGTGGTTTTTATATTATTAAAATTTTATTTTAATCTAGGTATTTCAAATTTCAATGCAGTATTAGAATTTGAAGATATGGCCTTTATTCCATTTACTATATTCGGAATTTGTTTATATGCCCAAGCTATGTCTGTAGCATATTGATGCTCCCCTGGATCCTCAGGGTTCCATCTCATCTTATAAAGTGTGTCTTGATTTTTTTCAGGGTTATTTATATACTGGGATGCTATCCATGCTGCTCCCCCTGAAAGAGCTTCTTCTGGAGTAAACCACCCCTCGGCATATGCTTTTTCGGTGCCGTTAATTAGTGGGTTATCATCAGTAGCTCCTATGCCAAAAAAGTTATATACTGGTTCTCCATGCACATAGTTACCGCTGTCATCAACAGCTCCTCCTGTAGCCAATTCTGAAGTTCCATATCCCGTCTCAAGCATTGCATGAGATATTAGGTAGGCTACGCTTACATTATTTTTCTTGGCTGCATCTAAAAATGTTTGTCCCATTCCTTCAAAAATTCCTTTCCCTTTTAAGTAACTATTTAAATCATCTACTGTAATTCCTTCTGAATATGTAAGTTTTAAAAATTGATATTTTCCATAGCCATCTAGAAAATTATCTGGATTGACATAATACTTTATTTGATTTTTAGTTGCAGCATTATCCATTATACTGGTCTCTACAAAAACTGGCTTGCTATATGAATTAAACTGTTTCTGTACCATATCATCTAAAGTTATACCATATTCCACGTATTCATTGTTATCATTATTAACACTATTAACACACCTAAAATAATTTACTATGTAATTATCATAATCTGTATTTATATCCTTATGTGCTCCTGTTACCCCCTGTCTCTTCACATATATAATCACCTTGTACTTTTCTCCATTAGTTCCTGAACTCAATGTACTTAGCGCCGTTATTTTTCCCTCTACTGCAGTAGTATATCCTTTAGTAAGTTCTGTATATACTCCACTTTCTCCCGATTGTTTATTCACAAAAACCCTGTATTGAACATTTGATGTATCAGAGTTTACTAAAAATCCCTGATATTGAGATGACAGTAAAGGTGTATATTCAAATTTACTGGAAGTTATTTTTGGAAGTCCTGAATAACTTGTACCATCTGAATACTCATTTATCGTTGTAAATTCCAAACTTGCTGGACTGGATAGGCTTTTACCCGAAATTGATTGAAGTCCTGTTCCTATAACTAAATTATATGTCTCACCAGGATCATATCCTGATACTCTAGGACTTATTATTATAGTACTTAAATCACTTCCTTGGGTTATTACCACAGGTACCTGAACATTGTTTTTATCCATAACCTTTATATTAGTATTATTTACAGTAGTTGATTTCAATTCAATGTTAAATTTAACAGTCCACTCTTTATTAGTATTAATGTCTACCCTAGGTTCCGTCAAAGAAGAATCTGCATGTACCTTGAATTGAGAAAATGTTATAAAAAATAACATCACTAAAATAAGTGCTTTTACTCTCTTTTTCAAAACTACACCTCCTAAAAATACAATTAAAAATTTTACTTAATTTGAAACTTCATAATGACTATTTGTCAGCCTTCTTTTAAATTCATCCATATTGTGATTATTACTCACATATACTCTATTTAGAGTATATAATCCCTGATCTTTATTGGACCATCCTCCTACGGTAGTAAAGGCCATATTATATCCTGCTGATTTTACAGCTTTCAAAGTATTTTCATTCCA
Source organism: Clostridium kluyveri (assembly GCF_001902295.1). Lineage (NCBI taxonomy): Bacteria > Bacillati > Bacillota > Clostridia > Eubacteriales > Clostridiaceae > Clostridium > Clostridium kluyveri. The sequence continues at coordinate 4,370,849 of NZ_CP018335.1, forward strand.
TTTTCCATAGGGATATGCAATATATTTTACTTCTTTACCTAAAATCCTTTCTAGAAATTCTTTTGAATCTTTGAGAGTCTTTATTTGAGCATCATAATCCAAACTATTTAAATTATCGTGATTTACAGTATGACTTTCAATACTTATATTACAGCTGGACATTTCTTTTAATTCATTAGAAGTTAAAAAATTCTTTTCTTTATCTATAGTACTTGTAATTACAAATATAGTAGCTTTAAAACCAAATTCTTTTAATATAGGAAAAGCATTTTCATAATTATCTTTATAACCATCATCAAAAGTTATAATTACAGATTTATTAGGTACTGGGTTATTGTTCACTAAAAAATTATAAAATTCATCTAAACTAAGTGTAGTGTACTTATTATCCTTTAAGTATTGCATTTGCTGTCTAAATTTTTCTTCTGAAATTCTAAGCTCATTTCCCTTTTCATAATCTATAGAATGATAATATAATACAGGGATAGATTGTGAATTATATATTAAATTACCTTCTATAGATTGAGTGTCTTTATCTACAACTTCGTTAGTATATTGTTTTTCCTTGTGACTTTCAATCTGGTTAGAATTTAAGTTTTTAGTTATATCACTTTTTTTTTTCCATCTGTAAATAAAAATGCAATTTTATAAATCACAAATATTCCAGACAAAATAAATAATATTATCATTAATTTAATTAAAATTTTTCTAATATTATTTTTCATTTTTTCACTTCCCTGTTAAAATATACTTAATATTTTATGAATTATACACATTATCCACAAACAACTGTGGACAACTTCTTATTTTTATAATTACCATAACTTTTAAAATTTTATATACATATACACTATTACTATAAAATCTTTATTTAATGTAGATTATACTAAAAAATTATTAATTTGTCTAAATTTAATTAAGTACACATAAAACACAGAAGAGAATATTTATTAACAGTCTCCATCTAAATATGAAAATATCCTGACATTTTAAATAAATATATTTATTTAAAATAGTAGTAACTAAATTACACCCATTACCATATAATATTAATACCCACACAGTTACAAAGCTCATATATTAGAACTAACATTTCCTCGTACAAAAAATATACCTTTTTATCTCAAAAAATTAAGAGGAATATATTTCCTCTTAATTTCTTTAATTTACTGACTTCAAATAGGTTTTTTTCTAAAATAATTTTTATATTTCTTATAATTTTATTAACATTTGTTTGAATTTATGCTATTATTTAAATAAGTAAATATTTTATGAAAGGTGGGGTTATTTATGAAAGATAACGTTACCAAAGTAGATTTTTCAAAAAATAAAAGAACTGAAAAAAAGACATTACTTATTTCAATAAAAAGATTTTTTATTGGTCTTTTCAGTTCCAAAAATGCCAATAAAGAAGATAATAAAATAATTCCATATTCTCGTTATATATCCTAGGTGCTGATGACGCACCTTTTTTATTTCATATATATAAAATATACTAAGAATGGAGGATTTACTATGAGAGTAGGACTTGGCTATGACGTACATAAATTAGGTTATAATACACCGCTTATATTAGGTGGTGTAAACATCCCTTTTAACAAAGGATTGATTGGACATTCTGACGCCGATGTACTTGTTCATGCAATAATGGATGCTTTATTAGGAGCTTTATCTTTAGGAGATATAGGAAAACATTTTCCCCCTAGCGATATGAAATACAAAAATATATCTAGCCTCAAATTATTAAATTATGTATCAAATCTAATAAAAAGGAAAGGATATTCTATAGGCAATATAGATTCCACTATAATAGCTGAAGAACCCAAGTTATTTCCTTATATACCTGACATGAGATTAAATATAGCTAAAATCTTAAAAGTAGATACATCTATAATAAGCGTAAAAGCTACTACTGAGGAAGGTCTAGGATTTACAGGTAAAAAAGAAGGAATAGCTGCTCAAAGCATATGCTTATTATATAATAATTTAAAGCAACCTATAGATTTCTAATTTATTCTAACTTTATATATTGTTAAAAACTTCCTTAATTATAAACTCTGACAAAAGCCACAAGGAAGTTTTTAACAATTTTATTTTTCTTCATAATTATTTACTATATTTTGAACTAACTTTTTAATTGCACTTGCTTGACAAATTAAAGACATTACCATGAAAAAAACCATTATTTTTTCTTCTTCATGAATTTTTAAATCCATACCTTTTACTATACTCTGAAATTTATTTTCATTAAAATATTCCTTTTCTATTAAGTTTTCAAAGCTATCCTCCTGCAGATCAGAAAATATCTTATATGCGTTTTCCCATGATATTATATCATCTTCTCCATTATTTATTTCATTAAATGCTAACCTAAATACTTTTTTTATCTCCTCCGTAGTTAATATAGGCCTCATATAACTCAATAAAGTGAGCTGAACTAAATGAACTTTGGTATAACCTCTTTTTTTTCCGTCCTCCGGTTTAGATATAACTTCATTTTTTATATAATTTTGCACTATATTATTAGTATATTTTTCTCCTTTAAATTTATCATTTAAATAATCTGTTACCTGAGATAAAAATAGATCATATCTTGGTAAGTCTTCATAGGGTACTATACTATTATCTGATATGTTTTTAGCAATCTTATTTATATATTCTATTCCAAACTTATGTTCATTCAACATTAACATCCTCCAAACCAATGTATTTCTACAAAAAATTCAAAACATTAAACCATATATATATATTATATTGTATACACATGTTGTTTACAAATCAAACATTCTATAAAAATATAAGATTTCATTAGAATATCTTAGATATGCAGTATTATTCTACTCTAAATAAGTTAATATTATACTTGTTATATGTTATAATATACTATATACTAAATTGTGTACAGTGTTGAACATATTATGTTACTATTATAGTGGAAAACATATATTGTTTTAGGTATCTATTCATTAATCAACGAATAGCTAAAGATGCCTAAAGAGGGAGGTGTGTAAAATTAAGTTAAATAAAAAATATTTTATCATATCTCTGTTACTTACTTTTTTATTTTTATGGGTATACGTTGTTACTCCACAATTGATTACTTTAAGAACAACTACAGATTCTATTACTGTACATGCTAAAAGTTCAAAATCCAGAAGTTCTTCTTCAACTAGAAGTACTTCAAAATCTTCTGGAAATAGCTTTAAATCCAGTAATTTCTCTTCACCTAAATCTAGTACTAGTAGTAGTTCTAAAAGTAATACTAATTCTAGTTCCAAAAGTAGCACTAGTGGAGATTTTAAATCCGGAAGTTTTTCTTCGCCTAAATCCAGTACTAGTTCTAATACTAATAATAGCTCTAATTCCAGCAATAGCTCTAGTGGAGACTTTAAATCTGGCAATTTTTCTTCATCTAAGTCCAGTAGTAGTTCTAATACATCATCTGCTAATAATAACTCACAATCTAGTAAAGGCTATACCGATGAAAAAAAACGATCTATTTTACCTATACCCATCCCTATATTTTGGGGCAATAACCACTATACAGGTAACAGCAGCAGTCTTTTATCAAGTTTCTTCTGGGGTTTTGTTAAATTTATAATATTTATTATTATATTAATATTTATCATCAATATAATAAAAAAGCACAAAAGAAATAAAAAATAAATTGTAGGAGGATTTTTATGGGAGTATTAAAAAGAATATCTAATATTTTTAGGGCAAAGGTAAATGACACTTTAGACGGGATAGAAAATCCTATTGAATTACTTGACCAAAAACTTAGAGATATGGAGGACAGCCTAAATAAAGCTAAACTGTCTTCTGCCCAAATACTAGGTAATGTACATGAGATTAAGAAAAAAATGGAGGATTCGAAAAGAATATCTTTAGAATTTGATGAAAAAGTTAAACTTGCCTTGAGTAAAAATAATGAAGAATTAGCTAAAAAGGCTCTGGAGCGAAAATTAGAAGCTGATAAAACTTATACCTCTTTAGAATCAAGTTATAAAGATGCCTGTGAAAAAGCTGAAGCAATAAAAGCTAAGTTAAAAGAATTGGAAGAAGAAATTAGGAAAACTAGAGCATATAGAGACGAAGCTGCCGCAAGATTTAACAATGCTGAAGCCTCTAAAAAAGTAAATGAAATATTAGCAAATGTAGAAACAGGTGGTAATAAAATAAATATGGAGGACATTGAAAGAAAGATTCAGAAAAAGGAAGCTTTAGCTGAAGGGCTTGGCGATTTAAGGCAGGAAGACTCCCTAGAAAAAGAATTTGAAAAATTAGACGAAATCAATATAGATGAAGAATTAAAAAAATACAAGCAAAATTAGGTGATACCATGGGAAAAACAGATCAGTTTATAAAAACAGAAAAGGATAAATACGGAAAAATATTTGTAGATATAAACTACGCTATAAGTTCTGTTTCTCCTTTTTTGGACAAGGACACTTTAGATATAAGAAAATATGCAGCTAAAATATCAATCTTAAAAAAATATATAGATTTAATTGAAGAAACAGAAAGGGAATTTAAAAATACGAGCTTCTTAAATAAATTAAAAGGTACTAAGTATATATCTCCAATAAAAGACTATAAAAATGATAATTATGACTCTCTATTACAACTTGAAAAATGTTCTACTTGTGAATGCTTAAACTGCACGGCACCCTGTAATTTCGATAGTTGCCTTGGATGTAAATCCGCTTCTAAAATTGTATATTGTGATAGAAAAAGAATAAATGCTTCAAAATATGATGCTTTCTTTGTAGATTTAATTAATAATAAAACTGGTGAAAATAATAGATATACCGTACTTTCAACTCTTCAAGATGTACAATTAAATAAAAGATATATAATTATCGAAAATATTGCCTTAAAAGAAAAATTCATATTATATTATTATCCTGGAATTTCCGAAGATAGTTATGGAGAAATATCAAATAGCCAAGAATTTGACTTTATAGTTTCAACTTTTCAAGTCATAGAAGAATAAATATCACTAATTTAAAATATTTGTCCACAGAAAACATAAAGTTATCAACAATTTCTGTGGATAACTTATATATATTACATCAAAATTAAAAGAATACTTATTTATATTGTAATTAAGTGTTCAGACTACTAACAAACATGTTTTGTCATCAGTTTTTTGTTTTAGACAAAAAAGATTTTGAATTTTTATGGGGCTGTCACATAATTTAATTATGCAACAGCCTCTTTTATTTTTGTTTTTAGTATACTTCACCACATGGACTTACAGCAAATCCAAGCGCATACATAATAGTGTTTATCTCCCACTTTAGAGAAGGTGGCAGTATTATCTAATTCTAGTGTTCGGATAAATCAAAAGACTCCATATAGACTGTATAATTAATTTTAAATTATTATTATTTAAAATTAATTATTAAAAAATTATAATAACTATTGAATATTATATTTTCTTAGAGTATAATTAAATAAATGATGGGAGCCCTTTATGGCACATACCCATATAAAACCTGTTATTATAAGCATTAAATTCAATAGGTTAATTTATTTTATTTAGGAGGGATACTTATGAAATATACTATAGGTAATAAGCCAGGCAAAGGTAACTATAAATGTACTACATGTGGTGAAATAGTAGTTCTCGAAAAGGATACAGATTTTTTACATCGTTGTCCTAGGTGCCATCGTATAGAATTTGAAAAAATTTAATATTACCAAGTGATTCTTAGATTAATGCAAAAAAAATTTTTAATTATAAATATTAGGGAGGAATAATTATGATAGAAGTTAAGCAAGTATATAAATGTGAAGTCTGTGGAAACATAGTGGAGGTTCTTTATAATGGAGGAGGCACTTTGGCTTGCTGTGGCCAACCAATGAAGCTTATTGAAGAAAATACTGTAGATGCAGCTTCTGAAAAGCATGTACCCGTAATTGAAGAAATAGATGGAGGAGTAGTAGTCAAAGTTGGATCAGTTGAACATCCAATGCTGCCAGAACATTATATTCAATGGATTGAAGTTCACACTGAAAATAAAATTTATAGAAAGTATTTAAAACCAGGAGAAAAACCAGAAGCTACATTTAAATTAGATGAAAAATTAGTAATGGTACGAGAATATTGTAATTTACATGGACTCTGGAAAAAATAATAAAAATAGGAGGTAATTTTTATGGCATCTTTAAAAGGTACAAAAACTGCTGAAAATTTAATGAAGGCTTTTGCGGGAGAATCTCAAGCAAGAAATAGATACACTTATTATTCATCCACTGCTAAAAAGGAAGGTTATGTTCAAATTTCTAACATATTTTTAGAAACTGCTGAAAATGAGAAAGAACATGCCAAAAGATTTTTTAAATTTTTAAATGAAGATTTATTAGGAGAATCTGTAGAAATAAATGCTTCTTATCCAGTTGCTCTGGGAGATACCAAAACAATTCTTAAAGCAGCTGCAAAAGGTGAGAATGAAGAATGGTCGAAACTTTATCCAGAATTTGCTGACGTAGCTGATAAAGAAGGTTTTTCTAATATAGCAGAGGTCTTTAGAAAAATAGCTGAAGTTGAAAAACATCATGAAGAAAGATATTTAGCTTTGCTTAAAAATATAGAAAACAATACCGTATTTAAAAAGCAAAAAGCACACAAATGGAAATGTATTAACTGTGGATATATTTATGAAGGAGTATTTGCTCCTGAAGTTTGTCCTTCCTGTGCACATCCTCAATCATATTTTGAAATATTTATAGAAAACTATTAGTAACTTCAAAAGGAGTATTGCAAAACCACTTTAAAAGGTAGTTTTGCAATACTCCTTTTGTAATCAATATAAATACTTATTTATATCGTAAATAAGTATTCTTTTAATTAAGTTAAATATAAATTTTAGAAGTCTGTGATTTTAAATAATTTAATGCATCTTCTCTAGTAATTATTTCTCCTAAATATCTAAGCCTACGAATACTTTCAATTGCAGTCTTTACCTGAGGTCCTGATTTAACCAGTACTTCGACAACCTCTTCTCCACTTAGAATTTTATTATCTCGTATACTACAATATAATTTATATTCTTTTAACATTTCCTCAATAAATTCTTTAAACCCTGAATTTTTATCTTTTATCTCTAATAACATTTTGGTAGCACAATTATCACAAAACGCAGTAATAATTATTTCTACTACATATCCATCATATTTATTAAAAAATTTATAAAAAGCCTTTTTTCTATTTACAGTTTTATTAGTAAAAATGTTTAATGGATACATATGCCCTTCTACTATATTTTCTATATATTTTACTGCCTTTTTAGATAATTTCATATAATTGCAAAAATCTCTACATATGGCTGCCCCTTTTATTTCATGCTTGTGAAAACTCACTTTATTTCCTACCTTTTTATATACTTCATATTTACCTATATCATGTAAAAAGCATGCTAAAGCTGCATATTCTTTTAATGTAAATTCACCCATTTTAGTATCTAACTTACTAATATCTAAATTTTGAAGATTTATACTGCCATTTAAAATATCCTTAAATATTCCATAAGTTAAATTCAAGTGGGTAAATACATCCTCCACATGATATTTACATTTTCCTATAGTTTTAGATTCTTCTATATAGGGAACTATATTTTTTAATATTCCGTAATTATCAAGAACTTCAAAAGCCCTTCCATATTTATCGTTTTCTATTATAAGCATAAACTCATTAAAAACTCTTTCTTTAGGCAAATCCATTATTTTATCTTTAAATTTTTCAATATTATTCTCAGTTTCTAAATTAAAATGCATTCCCAGAGTTATACAAAATCTGATACCTCTTAATATCCTACACGGATCCTCTTCTAAGCTCCTATCAGTAACATTTTTTAATATCCTACTTTGAATAGCTCTTCTTCCGTAAAAAGGATCTATTATTTTATTATCACTAAATCTTAGCGCTAAAGCATTAATAGTAAAATCTCTATTTCCTAAATCTTCTTCAATAGAATTTCCTTTCATAAGGGATACGTCTATTTTACTTTTATCTTTTATACATCTATATATAGATACACTTTCTTTTATAGGGAAAAATTTATATCCTTTATTTTGAAGCCTACTTATAAATTCATGAATATCCCCATTAAACACAAAATCTGCATCTTTAGGCTGAGAGGCTATATTCATCAATTTATTTCTTATATATCCTCCTACTAAATATAATTCTCCTTCTACTTCATTAATTGTATCTTTTGCATCATAAATAAATTTTTTTATATAATTCAAATTCATCACCTACTCCCCTATTTATTTTATCATACAAGAATACTGAATTTCTACAGATAAAATTTCCTTATTTTAAAATCAGTATATTTTAAATAACTTATTTTAAATTTCGACATATAATATGAATTATCCATTTAGTTACTTTTTTCTTATATATATTTCAAAAATCATCTAATTTTTTCTTTTATTTTATTATTAATCCTAAAATTAAATCATTATAAAATTGTAATTATTATTGACTTTTGTATATTCTGGTAGTATATTAACTTTAGATGGAATTTGATAAGAAATTTGTAAATATATTATGAAAATGTGTTGACTTTTAATGTAATTTTTGCTATTATTTAATTGTATCTATGTCGAATTATGGAATCAAAGGGGGAAAACAAATGAAATCGACAGGTGTTGTAAGAAGAGTAGACGAGCTAGGAAGAATTGTTATTCCTATAGAATTAAGAAGAACTCTAGACATCGCTGAGAAGGATGCCTTAGAAATATATGTAGATGGCGAACAAATCATATTGAAAAAATATGAACCTGCATGTATTTTCTGTGGGGATGCACGAGATGTAGTAAACTACAGAGGCAAAAATATTTGCAAAAGCTGTCTAAATGAATTAAAAGAAGGAAGATAACAATCACATAAAAAACTGACATCGAAATTTAGATGTCAGTTTTTTATTTCTTTTTAATGATTAATATACTTATAAAACATCACAGCTAAACTCCTTGTGGTACAAAATAAAGCTAACTATGTATATATGCTTCTATTCTGACTATATATTCTATGTGTATGTTATTATCTAACTCGTCTTCCCCCACTAAAATCAGATCTAGCATCCAAAGATGATATCTTCACTACATCTCCTGTCTTAGGTGCATGAATATACGCTCCATCACCCACATATATTCCAACATGGTGTGCAGGGTAACCAAAAAATACTAAATCTCCCGGTTCAAGTTCACCCCTGGATACAGCTGTGCCTGTATTTTGCTGATCTTGTGAAACTCTTGGAAGACTAATTCCAAAATGTGCATATACATACTGAACTAAACCTGAACAATCGAAACCTGAAGGAGATGTTCCTCCCCATACATATGGAACTCCTAAAAAATTAGAAGCATATGCAACCACTGCACTAGAGGATACTAATTGTTCTCCTCCTCTTGAAACACTTATACTGGAACTTCCATCTGAATTTGTGATTCTTGGAGCGGAATCCCTCATCTGCTGTACATTATTTGATGCCGTGGCTATTAATTGTGAAGTACTAGTATCTACCGCTTTAAGAGCTTCTTCTTTTTTATTTAAATCCGCTATTAAATTAGTTTGAGTGTCTTTGTCACTACTAAGCTTGTCCAGTTTTTGTTCATTTTCAGTCTTCAGTGCCAAAAGTCTATTATTCTCACTATCTAATTTTTGCTTGTCCTTATCTAATTGTTCCTTTTTATCTGTTAAACTGCCTATAACTTGTTTATCAAAACCCATTATCTTTTTTATATTATCTATTCTGGATATAAAATCATTCAAATTATCTGCATCAAGTATAACACCAAGATAACTATCCATGCCATTTATATACATGACCTTTACTCTCTTGTTAAATAACTCCTGCTGACTTTCTATATTTTTCTCCGTAGTTGCTATAGTCTCCTGAGTCTTTTTTATATTATCTGAAACTTTAGCAATATCCTTTTTATTTTCATCAACCTTCTGCATAACTTGTACTATTTCATTGTCTAATTTTTCAACTTTAATTTCTAACTGTTGTTTTTCCTGTTTAATTTCAGCTAGTGAATTTGAACTGCCAGGTGCCGCTAGTACATTTCCAGTTATTGATAATGACATTGCTAGGGCAATTACAACAGATAATGTCCTTTTATTCAATATTTCATACCTCCTTGTAAAATATTTAACAAATTTCTCTCCTAATATACATAAGCAGAGTACATGTTTTACTCTAAATTATGGGTTTAGAGCCTCCTTTAAACAAAACTTAAAACCATACCTAATTGATATTAAGTATAGTTTTAAATTTAACATGTGTATATTATATCATTAAATTGGAATACTTCTCAACGCTTATATTAAATTTTCTTAATAAAAATTAAATTTTTACTGCAAATCCATAATTTTTATTGATAAACTCATTATTTTTTGTTGTATTTTTTAATAAAATAATAACTATATAAGATATTATTTTTATTATTTCATTTTAATTTCATATTTTTGCTATTATAAATTAATAGAATATTTATAAATTTGAGATTTACAAATATTTCTGTCTTTGGCCACTTTTTTTACGGCTTCTTTTTTATTTAAACCTTTTTCAATATACATTCTTATGTGATCTTCTATGGACAAATCCACCCATTTTTCCATTTGTTCTTTTAAAAGTTCTCTTTTATCCCTACCTTCTATTACAAGAACAAATTCTCCTTTTATGCTGCTTTCTGAATAATATTTTATAGATTCTTCTATAGTAAATCTTAATATTTGTTCATAAACTTTAGTAAGCTCTCTACATATAGCTATACGCCTGTTATCTAAAATATCTTTCAGAATCTCTAAAGTATTTATTAGTCTATGTGGAGATTCATATATTATAAGAGTTTCACTTCTATCTTTTACACTTTGTAAAAAAGTTCTTTTGTCCTTATTTTCTCGAGGTAAAAATCCCATAAATATAAATTGAGAAGTATCCATACCCGAATAGACTAAGGCTGTGGTTACAGCAGTAGCACCAGGTAATACTTCAAAATCTATCCCTTCTTCTATACATTTACGTACAATGATGTTTCCCGGATCTGATATTCCCGGAGTACCTGCATCACTTACCAATGCTATATTTTTTCCATCTTTTAGTTTTTGTATTAACAATTCACTCTTATCATTTTCATTATATTTATGATAGCTCATAAGAGGTCTTTTTATATTAAAATGATTCAATAATTTTAAACTCTGCCTGGTATCTTCTGCCGCTATCAAATCTACATTTTTAAGTGTATCTAAAGCCCTTAAAGTAATATCTTTTAAATTTCCTATAGGAGTTGCTACTAAAAAAAGTTTACCCATATTTAACCTCTCCTCCTATCTTCCATATATTTCATTAATTTCTTCACTATAACTTCCATCTAACTCACGTATATATATAGGCACACCCCATTTTAAAAATCGCCCTCCATTATTTTGTCCTTCTATAAGCACCATGTTAGGAGCTTTATTTATACTGGGTTGAACCATTCTTATGAATTTAGGTTCTATCCCATGCTGTCTCATAGTACAAATAATATCTGCCATTCTATCCGGTCTATGTATCATATAAAATTTACCATTATCTTTTAACACGGCTTTCGCTGCCCTTATAACATCTTCTAATTCACAACATATTTCATGTCTGGCAATAGCATTTTTTTCTTTTGAATTTATTATTCCAGAACCTTTTAATTTATAAGGTGGATTAACTGTAACTACATCTGCTTTAGGTATACTCTTTAAATAATTTAAATCTTTTAAATCCTTATTAATAAACTCTATGATATTCTCCATATTATTGAACTTCACAGTTCTTATGGACATCTCTACCATATCTTTTTGTATTTCTATACCTATTATTTTACTTGCCTGTGTTTTTCCGGATAATATAAATGGAACTATTCCCGTACCACTACATAAGTCAATTATCCTAGCTCCCCTTTTTACTCTAGCAAAATTAGCAAGAAGTACCGCATCTACCCCAAACCTAAAAGCATCTTTTTTTTGTATAATACATAATCCTTTCAATTGTAAATCGTCTAGAGTTTCATTATCTTTTAATAAATTATTATTCACATAAATACCTCATTTTTGAATTGATATTTTTAATTATGATTTAAATATTCTTCATTGTCAAATACTCATAAATTTATATATAAAAATTCCAGGATATATACTCCTGGAATTTTTGAGTGTTATACTATTCTATTTATTAATGGAATTACTATTAATACCATTTTCCTCAACTGCATTAAATTTGCTATTTAATATAACTATATCAACTCTTCTATTCTTAGCTTTGCCTTCATCTGTGGAGTTATCTCCCACAGGTCTATATTCCCCATAGCCAATTGCAGATAATTTTTCTGGTTCAATTCCAGCATTTTTTATAAGAAACTCAGTGACATTAGATGCCCTATCACAGGATAACTTCCAATTAGAAGAATATTGATTATTACTAATAGGGATGTTATCTGTATGTCCTTCTATCCTCATATAGTTCCCAAGTTGATTTAAAATTTTACCTATTTCTACAAGCTTTTGCTGAAACTCCGGTTTTATATCAGCTCTTCCCGTATCAAATAGCAAAGTATCGTTCATACTTACAATAAGTCCTCTTTCATTTATGCTGGTAGATACACTTCCACTCATTTCACTATTTTTCAGATATTTATCCACTTCTGATTTTAGTTCAGATAATTTCTTTTCCTGATCATCTGTATCAGTTTGCTGTGTTTCTTCAGGATCTACAGTTTCTTTTATACTTGAAGTATCATCACTTCCTATTACACTTTTTCCTCCACCCATAGACATCTTTAAAGACTCTGCTACCTGCTTATATTTAGATGCACTTATATTGCTCATAGAATACATTACAACAAAAAATATCATAAGTAAAGTTATTAAATCGGAATAAGTAAGCAGCCATCTTTCTGAATTTTCTTCTGCATGCTTTTTTTTCTTTTTCATAATTGCTGTTTACCATCCATTTCTTCAAATCTAACTAATTCTTCTTTATTTAGAAAGCTCTTCAATTTCTCTGCTATGGTATTCGGATTTATTCCTTCTTGTATGTATAATATTCCTTCAACTATCAAAGTTTTTTCTTTTACTTCTTTATCATCGAGCACATTTAATCTATTAGCTATAGGAAGCCATATAATATTTGCAGCGCCAATACCATATAATGTTGCCAAAAACGCTACTGCTATCTTAGGTCCTAATGTAGATGGATCTTCTAAATTACCCAAAACATGAACTAGTCCCATAACTGTACCTACTATACCCATAGTAGGAGAATATCCACCCGCACTTTGAAATACGGCTGCTCCCTGTCTATGTCTTTCTGAGGTAGATTCTAATTCTAACTCCAATATGCTCCTAACTGCTTGAGGATCTACTCCATCTACCACAAGTTGTAATCCTTTTTTTATGAAAGGATCTAGATTAGGATCACTAGATATTTCTCCTTCTAAACTTAAAAGCCCATTTTTCCTGGTTCTATAAGATACATCTTTAAAATAGGATATTAAAGAAGGCAACTCCGTTTTTGGAGGACTTATCATAACTTTAACCATTTTTGGAATTCTTTTTAGCAACTCTAAAGGAAAAGACACCCCCACAGCCCCAATTGTTCCACCAAATACTATCATAGCTGCTGTAGGCCCCAAAAGAGCTGAAAGATGTCCTCCATCTAGTATGAATCCCCCACCTAGGGCTAATAGTCCAAAAATTAAGAATAAAATAACAGATATATCCATATTATACCTCCATTTAATGCATTTTGCTACTAAAACTCTTATTTGAATCCTTTCACCTATATTTTATTAATCGGTTAAAATGACCTACTCTTTATACAATGTTTTATGTATTTATAGATATAAGAATATAGAACTTTATCCAAATATATAAACTCTACCTAAGCCTAAGAATTACTTGATGCTTGATATAAAAACTTGTCCCAAAATTAAAAAGACTACCCTAGGCAGCCTTTTTAAAAGTAACTCTAATCATTTACACTAGTCCGCTTGAACTGGTGCTCCTACAGGACAGACACTAGCACAGCTTCCACAATCTATACATGTACCATCATCTATTAAAAATTGAGTATCTCCTTGACTTATGCATTCAACTGGACATTCTGAAGCACATGCTCCACAATTCATACATGCATCTGTAATTTTATATGCCATTATACTACACCTCCTTAGATTTTAAGAATCAATATGTTTTTATATCCTATAACATTTTATCATATTTATTATAATTTTTAAAGATAATTTTAGAACACCGCATAACCCACATCTTCAAGACATTGTATTATTTTATCTTCTGTTATGAAGTAATCATCATATACTATACTTACCTCACATTTTTGTGTATTTATCTGACATGCTATTACTCCCTCATTATTAGAAATAGCTTTTCTTATATTATTTACATCTCTATTATTACGTATATTAGGAATTTTAAATACAGATTTCATACACTAACCCCCTAGTCCTCATTAAATAAGTGTTTAATTATATCCTCATCTTCAGCTTCTTCTATATCAATCTTTATTTCATCCTCATTTATATTTCCTTCAAATCCCCCAGATATCATGTGAATATCATGTATAGATATATCCTTTATCACATCTTCTCCATCTTTAACTCTTATTTTTACTTTAATCATCTCTTTCACCACAGAATTACTTGTAACTTCCCCCTGTCCATATGATGTATCCACAATGGAACCTACCTTAGGTAATTTCTTTCTTATCCTTTCGTAAGTATCCTGTTCATAATTTAAACAGCACATAAGCCTTCCACACATACCTGATATTTTTGTGGGGTTTAAGGACAAATTTTGTTCTTTAGCCATTTTTATAGAAACTGGCACAAAATCTCCTAAAAAAGTAGAACAGCACATGGTTCTGCCACAAGGTCCAAGACCTCCCACCATTTTAGCCTCATCTCTTACTCCTATTTGTCTAAGTTCTATTCGGGTTCTGAATATTGAAGCAAGATCTTTTACCAATTCTCTAAAATCTACTCTTCCATCTGCAGTAAAATAAAATATAACTTTATTATTATCGAAAGTATATTCTACATCTATAAGTTTCATTTTCAGATCATGCTGTTGTATTTTTTCAATACATACTTTAAATGCTTCACTTTCTTTTTCCTTATTTTCATTATGTTTTTTTATATCTTCTTCTGTAGCCACTCTCAATACATTTTTAAGTGGTGAAACTATATTACTTTCATTTATAGCCTTAGGAGCTATAACACATTTGCCAAATTCTACCCCTCTAGCCGTTTCCACTATTATGTTGTCATATTTTTTTATATCTAAATTATCCGGTGAAAAATAATATATTTTTCCAGCCTTTTTAAATCGCACTCCTACAACTGTTACCATGTTTTATTTATACCTCCTGCATTTTCATCAGCATAGAATCAAAAACCAAGGTTGAATTTACATTTTTATCTAACTTTTCTCTAATACTTCCTATAATATCAATAATAGCATTTAACTTATTAAATGAAAACATTTCTCCTATATCTTTTAGCTCTTGAAACTTATCCCTATTTATAATTAAATCACTATTACCCGTTTCCTTATATATGAGAACATCACGTATATAAGACAACATACAGGTAAGTATCTCTTCCCAATTATCTTTTTCTTTAAATAAGCAATTAGGAAATTCTAAAGTAATGTTTATATCTTCATCATATAATTTCTTAAATATTTTTATAGTTATATTCCTTATTTCTTTTAAAACTGAACTTGAAATAAATTTTTCTGCTCTTCCAGGTATACCATCACTAAAAGCCATAATAGAATTTAATTCTTGTTCATATAATCCAGGGAATTTATTATTCAAAAATTTTTTCATATCTTTTGAATTTAGCCTATTAAGTTTATATATCTGACATCTGGATTTTACTGTGTCTAAAATTCCATCCAGTTTTTCACACAATAGTATAATGAAACTTCCTTTTGGTGGTTCTTCTATAGTTTTCAATAATGCATTCTGAGCAGTTTCCGTAATTTTATCAGAATTATATAGTATTATTACTTTTTTGTCACCTTCATATGGTTTTTTATTAATCTCCTCTATTATATATTTTATTTCTTCTATACCAATAGATTTTTTATTTTTAAATAACTTAAGTTCTATTATATCTACATATTGTTTAATTTCATTTTTACCTAGTATTTTTATGGCCAATTCTTCAGCAAACAAACTCTTTCCAAGTCCATCTTCTCCTACAAAAATACTAGCATGAGAAAGTCTATTCAGTTTTATAGAATTTTCTATCTGAGATTTTATCATGTCATGACCTATTATCCTATAAAAACTCACCCTTAAATTTACCTCCTAGATTTTAATAAACTTATCCACATCTACTACAAATATATTTGCTCCTCCAACTTCTATTTCCATGGAATAAGGCATATATATCCCTGTAGCACTTGCAACCGAAGAAGGAGCAGTTATAACTTGTTTTCTAGTTTTACATACCTGTTCAATATAGGCTACCACTTTATCTACGCCATCTTCTTCTACCCCTATCATTAAAGTTGTATTACCTGCTTTTAAAAACCCTCCTGTGGTGGCAAGTTTAGTTACTTTAAATTCATGCTCCGTTAAAACTTTTAATAAATCTCCTGAATCATCATCCTGAACAATAGCTATGATTAATTTCACAAGGCATCCCTCCTTCTGGTTTTATGTGAAAATCATCTGAATTTTTAAAATTAACTTATAATAATTATAGCATAAGTACTTATTTTAATTATATAATCTTATATTAGACTATTTAATACGGGTTATTATATTATTATGTTTTTTACTAAACTATATATATTCTCATGAATTTCATTTACTGTGTTTATTCTATTATTTTCTATACAAGAAATTTTACTCCAACCATATTTATCTGCCACATATACCGCATTATTATATGAATTAATTAAATATTCATAATTACTCTCATGTATATCTTTCTTAGCATTACCTGTAAATTTGTTATTCCTCTCAATCATGAGATTTTTACTATACTCAGGGGGCATATCTAAAAATATCACACAGTCAGGTACTGGCAGCTTAAATATATTGAATTCAAAATCCCACAGCCATTTTAAAAACTTATCCTTTTCTTCTATATTATCAATTTTGGAAGCCTGATGTACCATGTTGGATGTAGTATATCTATCTGATAGAACTATGCCTCCACCTTCATAGAACTTTTTCCACTGTGTTTTATAAGAAGCAAATCTATCTACACCATAAAAAGTAGATGCAACATAGGCACTTACATCTTCAGGATTTTCTCCAAAGTCTCCATTTAAGTACATTTTTACCAAGGCGGATGATTCACTATTATAATTGGGATATTCTACTTTTTTTACACTGTAT
Source organism: Clostridium kluyveri (assembly GCF_001902295.1). NCBI lineage: Bacteria > Bacillati > Bacillota > Clostridia > Eubacteriales > Clostridiaceae > Clostridium > Clostridium kluyveri. Next base: position 4,388,275 of record NZ_CP018335.1, read on the forward strand.
TTTTCACCTAAAAGTCTATTATAAAGCTTTCTGGTCTGTGTAGCTTTACCACTGCCATCACATCCTTCTATAACTATAAGTTTCCCTTTTAATGATTCCATTTAAACTTCCCCCATTAATTTATTTTACAACTGAAATCTTATTATCTTTTATGCCTACTATAGCCACTCCAGATTTTACATAGTATTTTATAATTTTTAAAATATTTCTATCTATTATCTCCCCCATCAACAATAAAGGTACTCCTGGAGGATAGGGTGTTACATTAACTGCTGATGTTCTTCCCAATGAACTTTCTACATTTATTATCTCCATTTCTGAATTTATAACTTCATAAGGCAATACATCCATTTTGGGCACTTCATACTCCATCATATCTATTCTTTTATATGTAAATTTTTCTAAATTACAATTTTTTAATGCTCTATACAATTTTTCAAATTCTTCTTCTTTATTAAAAGGAGAAAAAATTAATATTACATTAAAATTATCACTCATTTCAGCTTGAATTTTTGATTTTCTTAAATAGTCCAATAATAAATTTGCACTATAGCCTTTTCCCAAATTTATAGTATATCTGGTGGAATCCATATTCCACACATTTGACGGTAAATTTTCATCATATACTAATATATCCTTTTTTCCAATTACATTGAATCCTTTTATAAGATTTATTTTATCCCTATAATATTGGCTTATTTCAATAAGTTTTTCATAATCTTCATGCCCATATTTTTCAAGATAAAATCTGGCATAATCCATAGAACAAAGTGCTATATAAGAGGGACTTGTACTTAAAAATATTTTAGAATAAAAATCAACTTTATCTAAATCCTCTTTATTATTAATATGTAAATAAGCAGTTTGAGTGAAACTTGGCAGTGTCTTATGTACACTTGTAACTACCATATCAGCTCCCATCTTAACTGCACTCTTAGGTAAACTTTTATGAACCCCAAAATGAGCGCCATGAGCACAGTCAACTAAAATTTTCATATTATATTCTCTAGCTTTTTCTATTATAAATTCTAAATTACTGCATATGCCATAATAATTAGGATATGTAATAATTATTCCTTTTGCATCTTTATTTTCATCTAAGGTTTTTAAAAAATGCTCCAAATTTATACAAACAGGAGCATTTAATCTTGTACTTATAATATTTTTTAAATATACGGGATTTAACTTTCTCATAATTATCCCATTAAATACAGAGCTATGACAGTTTCTTTCTACCAAAACTTTATCTCCCTCATTAAAACTGCTAAATAGCATTATCATGTTTCCTGAGGTGCTGCCATTAACCAGAAAATAAGATTTTTTACTTCCATAAAAATCTCTAAGACGCTCGCTGGCATCTAATATTATACTTTTGGGATTATGAAGATTGTCTACTCCATCTACTTCTGTAATATCAAACTTTAAAATATTATCTATAAACTTCCTTCCTATTGAAGTATTAAAAAATCCCCTGCCATTTTTATGTCCAGGCATACAAAATGATATATTATTTTCTTCGATGTATTTTAAAACTCCTTCTAAAAGCGGTAATTCTGACAATGGATTATCTCTCCTTTTATAATAAAACGTACTATAGTTTTTTTTATTCTCTGTTTATAATACTCATAAAAATCTACATTATTTTCTAACTTTAATAATCTTTTTTCACAACTTATACATATTCCTCTACCATATATTATTATACCATTACTCAAAGGCTTTCCGCATATTATACAATACTTTTTTTTCATTCACATCCTCCTAGCAAGTCCTAATTATGAATTAATAAATTAATTTTATCATTTAGATTCTCGCCTTTTAATGTATATAATATTCAATTGAATTTTATTTTATTTTTTTATCCTAATATTATATAATATTCAATTTATCCTTAAATTTATTTTGTCCACATAAATAAATTTAAATTTTAATATAGTATTATTATGTAGATATTAATAATATCATATTCAAAAGTATACTTCATAAGCTATAATGTAAATAGCCATCAACAATCACTTAGCTAAAGATAATAATTATACCATATTTACTTAGGAGGACATTATATGATATCAATTTATAAAACTATAGATACATCAAACAAGTTGCAATCTTTAGACACTATAGAACATGGCTGTTGGATTAATATTATAGCACCTTCTGATGAAGATTTACTTTTAATATCAAAAAAAACTGGTGTTTCACTAGATTTTTTGAGAGCTGCCCTTGATGAAGAAGAAACATCCCGTATAGATACAGAAGATAATAATTTACTTGTAATAGTTGATATTCCTTTTACTGAAATGGAGGTCAATTCTTTAACTTATGACTCCTACCCTCTGGCAATAATTCATACTGAATTTATTTTAATAACTGTTTGTTTAAAAAACAGTAAAATTCTTACAGATTTTATAGCTGGTAAAGTGAAATCATTTTATACCTTTAAACGCTCTAGATTCATATTACAAATACTCTATAGGATAGCAAGTTATTATCTACTTTATTTAAGACAAATAGATAAAAAAAGTGTGATGATTGAACAGAGACTTCATAAATCTATGAAAAACAAAGAATTTATTCAACTTTTATCTTTAGAAAAATCCCTAGTTTATTTTTCTACATCTTTAAAGGCAAATGAAATAACCCTAGAAAAAATGTTAAAATTAGAACTTTTACAAAAATATCCTGAAGATCAGGATATCTTAGAAGATGTTATTATCGAAAATAAACAGGCTATAGAAATGACCAATATTTATAGCAATATTCTAGCGGGAACTATGGATGCATTTGCTTCAGTTGTATCTAATAATTTGAATATAGTTATGAAACTTTTAGCATCTGTAACCATAGTTATGTCTATACCAAATATAATATTTGGTTCTTTTGGTATGAATGTATCCGGCATACCTTTTGGAAAACATACAAATGCTTTTTGGATCATATATGGAGTTACAGCTTTAATTTGTGTTATATCCATAATATTTCTGAAGAAAAAGGATTTATTTTAATTTTGGAAGGTGATAGTTTTGTTAGGGAAAAAGCTAAAAAAAGGAGATACTATAGGAATCGTATCTCCTTCAAGCAGTGAGGAGCCCAAAAAAATAGAAGAAAGCATTAAGTTTTTAGAAAACTTGGGGTTTAACGTTAAAAGTGGAAAACATATTTACGATAGATGGGGCTATCTAGCCGGCAAGGACAAAGATAGAGTACAAGATCTTATGGATATGTTCTTAGACAAAAAAGTAGATATAATACTGTGTATAAGAGGTGGATATGGTGCTATGAGACTTCTTCCTCTTATAGACTTTGATATTATAGAAAAAAATCCAAAAATATTTGCTGGATTCAGTGATATAACTACTTTACTGAATAACATATATCAAAGATGTAATTTAATTACCTTTCACTCTCCTATGTGCAATTCTCAATTTGATTCCTCTACATTAAAAAGCTTTTTAGATACACTGATGTTTGGATATAATCCTTTTACTATAGAAAATACTGATAATATACCTACAGATTATTTTAATGGTGAATATGTTAAAGGAGAGCTTGTAGGAGGTAATCTGTCTTTAATATGCAGTACACTTGGCACACCTTATGCCATAAATACCAAAGACAAAATACTATTTATAGAAGAGGTAGAAGAAGAACCTTATAAGATTGATAGAATGCTTACACATTTGTCTCTAAGTGGAATTCTTCAACAATGTAGAGGTTTCATTATAGGTCAATTTAAAGACTGTGAATTTTCTAAGTATAAAGAGAGCTTAACTTTATCTGAAATATTTGAAGATAGAATATTGAGTCTTAGAAAACCAACTTTAACTAATTTTCAATCTGGCCATTCATATCCTAAAATAACTATCCCAATTGGTGCAGAAGTAGAAATAGATTTGAAAAATGGCAAAATACATTTATCGGAACCCGTGGTAAGATAAAGTAATTTTTAGACTTAAGTAAGGTCTGACATAATAAATGCTTTCTTCCATCTAAATCTTAAGTAATTGAATATTTTACTACCTTTTATTTTGTATAGAAAAACTATGCAAAGTATGTAATAATTAATTATGAGTTATAAATTATATTTAAGGAGAAAATGTATGCAAAATAATGTATTGGCAATTGTTAATAATGTGGAAATAACCGAAAATGATTTCCAAAATATAATAAAGAGATTTCCTGCAGAAAGGCAGCAATATTTTAATACAGATGAAGGTAAAAAACAGTTATTAGATGAAATTATATCTTTTGAACTTTTTTATAATTATGGTAAGGAAATTGAATTAGAAAAAGATAAAGATTATTTAATTAAGTTAGAAATGACTAAAAAGGAATTATTAATTCAAGAGACAATATCTAAAGTTATGGAAAATATTAAAGTTACTGATAAAGAGGTAGAAGATTATTATACCAATAACAAATCTATGTATAAAAAACCTGAAAATGTCACTGCAAGACATATATTAGTGGATTCTTTTGAAAAGGCTGCTCAAATATCCAATGAGATAGAAAAAGGTCTGTCTTTTGAGGATGCAGCAAAAAAATACTCCTCATGTCCATCTAAAGCCCAAGGTGGTAACTTAGGTAACTTTACTAGGGGACAGATGGTACCTGAATTTGAAACAGCAGCTTTCCAATTGGAAATAGATACATTAAGCAAACCTGTAAAAACTCAATTCGGATATCACCTTATAAAAGTAGAGAAAAAAGAAAAAGATTCTATAAAAGGTTTCGACGAAGTAAAAAATGCTATAAAAAATGGGCTATTACAAGAAAAAAGAACTCTTGAATATTCAAAATGCATTAATAACTTAAAAGATAAATACCCAATTCAAATCAAGTGATTCAGAGGTTCAGGTGGAGCTTGCTATAAATAAATGCTTATCTTCATCTGAACCTTATTAACAGTATTCTTAGTGTCTTTAGTACTTAGAATACATATTCTTTAGGAAAAGAACTTATCCAAGTGCCTAGCAGTTCTTATCCACTTTGAATAAGTTGGGGATATCGGCTAATTATAGCGTTTGGATAAAATAATATTTAATATAAATTAGGGGTGATTTTATGAGTTACGAAAAGTTAAAATCAGTTGTAGACTCAAGTGAAAATATTGTATTTTTAGGAGGTGCTGGAGTTTCTACTGAATCAAATATACCTGATTTTAGATCTGAAGCAGGTATATATAAGACTAAAAATAATTTTTCATATCCTCCCGAAATAATGCTAAGTCATACATTTTTCATGTCTCATACTGAAGACTTCTTTGACTTCTACAGAAAAAAAATGATATATAAAGATGCAAAACCCAATGATACGCATTATGCTTTAGCAGAATTAGAAAAAATGGGAAAGCTAAAGGCCATAATAACCCAAAATATCGATGGACTTCATCAAATGGCAGGATCACATAATGTGTTAGAATTACACGGTTCAATTCACAGAAACTACTGTACTAGATGTAATAAATTCTTTGATTTAGATTATGTAATAAAAAGTACTAATCTTATTCCGAAATGTGATAAGTGTAATGGATTAGTTAAACCAGATGTAGTTTTATATGAAGAGAGCTTGGATATGGATGTATTAAATAACTCTGTGGAGTATATACGTAAAGCAGATATTTTAATTGTAGGAGGTACATCTCTAGTAGTATATCCTGCAGCAGGACTGGTTGATTATTTTAATGGCAGTAATTTAGTTCTTATAAATAAATCTACTACTCCTTATGATAATAAAGCTAATATAGTTATACATGACAGCATAGGAAAAGTTTTAAAAAGTATACTTTAAAGTATACTTTTTAAAATGCTTGTTTCAGTGATAAAAATAGAATGTCAATAAGACATTCTATTTAAAACATATCCGGCAGCGACCTGCTCTCCCACAGGGCCTCCCCTGCAGTACCATGGGCACTGTGGAACTTAACCTTCCTGTTCGAAATGGTAAGGGGTGTTGCCTCCACGTTATTGCCACCAGATTTGTATTCTCTTGTTCAGAAGACTTTATCCCCTGAAAATTGCACAGTAAATATTATTTGGTCAAGCCCTCGACCTATTAGTATCAGTCAGCTTAACATGTTGCCATGCTTACACCCCTGACCTATCTCCTCCTCTTCTCGGAGGGGTCTTACTGGCTTTCGCCATGGGAAATCTTGTCTTGGGGTGGGCTTCACACTTAGATGCTTTCAGCGTTTATCCCTTCCCGACTTAGCTACCCAGCTGTGCTCCTGGCGGAACAACTGGTTCACCAGCGGTCAGTCCATCCCGGTCCTCTCGTACTAGGGACAGCTCCCCTCAAATTTCCTACGCCCGCGACGGATAGGGACCGAACTGTCTCACGACGTTCTGAACCCAGCTCGCGTGCCGCTTTAATGGGCGAACAGCCCAACCCTTGGGACCTACTCCAGCCCCAGGATGCGACGAGCCGACATCGAGGTGCCAAACCTCCCCGTCGATGTGAACTCTTGGGGGAGATCAGCCTGTTATCCCCGAGGTAGCTTTTATCCGTTGAGCGATGGCCCTCCCACGAGGTACCACCGGATCACTAAGCCCGACTTTCGTCCCTGCTCCACCTGTGTGTGTCGCAGTCAAGCTCCCTTTTGCCTTTGCACTCTCCGAAGAATTTCCAACCCTTCTGAGGGAACCTTTGTACGCCTCCGTTACTCTTTTGGAGGCGACCGCCCCAGTCAAACTGCCCGCCTATCATTGTCCCGTGTCCAGTTTCATGCACTCCGGTTAGAATTCCAGTACTGCCAGGGTGGTATCCCAACGTTGACTCCAGAAATGCTGGCGCACTTCCTTCTCTGCCTCCCACCTATCCTGTACAGGCAATACCAAAATTCAGTGATAAACTGCAGTAAAGCTCTACGGGGTCTTTCCGTCCAATCGCGGGTAGCAAGCATCTTCACTTGCACTTCAATTTCGCCGGATTTGTTGTTGAGACAGTGCCCAAATCATTACGCCATTCGTGCGGGTCGGAACTTACCCGACAAGGAATTTCGCTACCTTAGGACCGTTATAGTTACGGCCGCCGTTTACTGGGGCTTAAGTTCTTGCCTTCGCTTACGCTAAGCAGTCCCCTTAACCTTCCAGCACCGGGCAGGCGTCAGCCCCTATACTTCAGCTTTCGCTTTAGCAGAGACCTGTGTTTTTGATAAACAGTTGCTTGGGCCTTTTCTCTGCGGCCTCTTTCGAGGCACTCCTTTTCCCTAAGTTACGGAGTCAATTTGCCGAGTTCCTTAACAACAATTCTTCCGATGGTCTTAGGATTCTCTCCTCACCTACCTGTGTCGGTTTGCGGTACGGGCACACTCCTGCTCCATAGAGACTTTTCTTGGCAGTGTGAAATCAGATACTCGTCCTTGCGGACTCCCCTTCAAAGCCCAGGATTATCGGACATACGGTTTTTCCTTTATGTCCTCCCTCACTCCTTGGACACACATCCATTCGTGTGCACATCCTATCCTTCTGCGTCATCCCTTCTGTTCTTTTTCGCAAAAATGTGGTACCGGAATCTCAACCGGTTGTCCATCGCCTACGCCTTTCGGCCTCGGCTTAGGTCCCGACTTACCCTGGGCGGACGAACCTTCCCCAGGAAACCTTAGGTTTTCGACCAATAAGATTCTCACTTATTTCTCGCTACTTATGCCAGCATTCTCTCTCCTGCACTGTCCACCATTCCTTCCGGTATGGCTTCTGCCTGTGCAGCATGCTCCTCTACCGCCCTTTCAGGCCCATAGCTTCGGTGGTAAGTTTTAGCCCCGGACATCTTCGGCGCATGACCTCTTGACTAGTGAGCTATTACGCACTCTTTAAATGTATGGCTGCTTCTAAGCCAACATCCTAGTTGTCTTCGAAATCACACATCCTTTTCCACTTAACTTACACTTCGGGACCTTAGCTGTTGATCTGGGCTTTTTCCCTTTTGACTACGGATCTTATCATTCGCAGTCTGACTGCCGGGATTCAAGTATATGGCATTCGGAGTTTGATAAGGTTCGGTAACTGTTGTCAGCCCCTACCCCAGTCAGTGCTCTACCTCCATTACTCACTCCCGACGCTAGCCCTAAAGCTATTTCGAGGAGAACCAGCTATCTCCGAGTTCGATTGGAATTTCTCCGCTATCCACAGCTCATCCCATGGTTTTTCAACACCAACGTGGTTCGGTCCTCCACGAAATTTTACTTCCGCTTCAACCTGGCCATGGATAGGTCACCCGGTTTCGGGTCTACGGCATACAACTCCCCGCCCTTTTCAGACTCGGTTTCCCTTCGGCTCCGTACCTTAAGTACTTAACCTTGCTGCATACCGTAACTCGCTGGCTCGTTCTACAAAAAGCACGCCGTCGTACTTTAACGTACTTCGACTGTTTGTGGACACACGGTTTCAGGTTCTATTTCACTCCCCTCCCGGGGTTCTTTTCACCTTTCCCTCACGGTACTCCTCCTCTATCGGTCACCAGGTAGTATTTAGCCTTGGGAGGTGGTCCTCCCTGCTTCCCACAAGGTTTCTCGTGTCTCGTGGTACTCCGGTACAGGTTTTTTTGTTTCTGCTTTTCACTTACAGGGCTTTTACCTTCTGCGGCCCAACTTTCCAGTTGAATTCAATTAAGCTTCCACATTTTTTATTACCTGACCTCTACCCCGGAAACAAGTTTCCGGTTTGGGCTCTTTCCCTTTCGCTCGCCGCTACTTAGAAAATCGATTTTTCTTTCTCTTCCTCCGGGTACTTAGATGTTTCAGTTCCCCGGGTTTTCCCCTCCATGCCTATATATTCAGCATGCAGTACCTATTGTTTTATAGGTGGGTTTCCCCATTCGGACATCTCTGGTTCTCTGGCTATTTGCGCCTACCCAGAGCTTTTCGCAGCTTATCACGTCCTTCTTCGGCTCCTGGTGCCAAGGCATCCTCCATGCGCCCTTTGTAGCTTGACCTTGTTACCGAAAATTACTGCTAACTTCGCACAGCTTCGTCAAGCCTTTCCCTGCGGTGCTCATTTACACAAGTAAACTCTGCTCCTCACTCAAGTCTTTCCTCGCTCTGCTCGTTATCACTAATTTTCTTTTAAAAATTGCTACTAACTTCGTACAACTGCGTCAAATGCCTCACTGTGGTGCTCATTTACATAAGTAAATTCTGCTCCTCCTTCGGCCTTTTCCTTGCTGTACTCGTTATTATCAATTTTTATCCTTAGTTATTTATTATAACTGTTTGTTATAACCTATCTATAAGCATAACTTTAATTATACTTAATACTACAAAGGTTATTTCTAACCTTAGCTTTACTTCTTTTATTTACTGTGCAATTTTCAAAGGACAATTTCTTTCAACCTACAGTGCTTATCTAAAACTTACACCCTAAAATGAAAGCGGAATCTAGCTTTTAGTTGTCAACTTTCATTGCCAACTGACTATGATCCCTCAAAATTAAACAGAATAAAGGGTAACTTATTTATCTCAAATTCCAGCTTTTAAGGCAGGTTATTTTCCAGCCTTTCGACTCCTTAGAAAGGAGGTGATCCAGCCGCAGGTTCTCCTACGGCTACCTTGTTACGACTTCACCCCAATCACTAACCCCACCTTCGGCCGCGTCCTCCTTTTGGTTAGACTACGGACTTCGGGTGTTGCCAGCTCTCATGGTGTGACGGGCGGTGTGTACAAGACCCGGGAACGTATTCACCGCGACATGCTGATTCGCGATTACTAGCAACTCCAACTTCATGCAGGCGGGTTTCAGCCTGCAATCCGAACTGGGGGCAGTTTTTGAGATTTGCTCCTCCTCGCGGTATTGCTTCTCTCTGTTCTGCCCATTGTAGCACGTGTGTTGCCCTGGACATAAGGGGCATGATGATTTGACGTCATCCCCACCTTCCTCCACGTTAACCGCGGCAGTCTCGTTAGGGTGCCCACCTTTACGTGATGGCAACTAACGACAGGGGTTGCGCTCGTTGCAGGACTTAACCTAACATCTCACGACACGAGCTGACGACAACCATGCACCACCTGTCTCCCTGCCCCGAAGGGCTTCCTCCATTACGAGTTATTCAGGGGATGTCAAGTCCAGGTAAGGTTCTTCGCGTTGCTTCGAATTAAACCACATGCTCCGCTGCTTGTGCGGGTCCCCGTCAATTCCTTTGAGTTTTAATCTTGCGATCGTACTTCCCAGGCGGAGTACTTATTGTGTTTACTGCGGCACAGGGGGGGTCGATACCCCCTACACCTAGTACTCATCGTTTACGGCGTGGACTACCAGGGTATCTAATCCTGTTTGCTACCCACGCTTTCGTGCCTCAGCGTCAGTTACAGTCCAGAGAACCGCCTTCGCCACTGGTGTTCTTCCTAATCTCTACGCATTTCACCGCTACACTAGGAATTCCGTTCTCCTCTCCTGCACTCTAGATATCCAGTTTGAAATGCACTGCCCGGGTTAAGCCCGGGTCTTTCACATCTCACTTAAATATCCGCCTGCACACCCTTTACGCCCAGTAATTCCGGACAACGCTCGCCACCTACGTATTACCGCGGCTGCTGGCACGTAGTTAGCCGTGGCTTCCTCTTCCGGTACCGTCATTATCGTCCCGGATGACAGAGCTTTACGATCCGAAAACCTTCTTCACTCACGCGGCGTTGCTGCATCAGGGTTTCCCCCATTGTGCAATATTCCCCACTGCTGCCTCCCGTAGGAGTCTGGACCGTATCTCAGTTCCAATGTGGCCGTTCACCCTCTCAGGTCGGCTACGCATCGTCGCCTTGGGGGGCTTTTATCCCTCCAACTAGCTAATGCGACGCGGGCCCATCTCAAAGCGGATTTCTCCTTTAAGGTATTTACCATGCGATATTTACCTTTTATGCGGTATTAATCTCCCTTTCGGGAGGCTATCCCCCTCTTTGAGCCAGGTTACCCACGTGTTACTCACCCGTCCGCCGCTAATCCATCCCCGAAGGGACTTCTTCGCTCGACTTGCATGTGTTAGGCACGCCGCCAGCGTTCGTCCTGAGCCAGGATCAAACTCTTAATTTAAAAGTTTCATTGACTCTGTTAAAAAATTAATACTAACTTCATATTTCTGCGTCAAGCCTTTCGCTGCGGTACTCATTTACCCAAAGTAAACTCTGTTCCTCACTCAAGTCTTTCCTTGAACTATTCGTTATTATTAATTTTTTGAAAATCACTATTAGCTTCGCCCAGCGACCTCATATGCCTCATTCCGGTGCTCAATTACATAAGTAAGTTCCGCTCCTCATTCAGCCTTTTCCTCGCTGTACTTGCTACTAGCAATTTTAGTATATCTCTTCCAGTAAAGTACCGGATAAACATACTTTATTACGAAATTACTCTCTCTACTGCTCTCGCAGCTCAAAAGAATTGCTGGTTTATTCTTAATAAATAAGTTTACCTATCTTCTTCATTCTGTTTAATTTTCAAGGATCATATCTAACCTTTACTGCCGCCTGTTTTCCCAGACAGCTTTTATAGTATATCATCTCATTTTCCCTTTGTCAACACTTTTTTTAGCATTTCAAAGATTAAAATTTTGAAGGTACACATGCTGCTAAAATTACTATTCTATATTTCGCAGCAACATGTGATATTCTATCATAATTTATTTTAATGTCTCTGTGAGATATATCCATTATATAAAAATAACTTTTATATACACCATATAATTCTTATTTTCTATAATATACTTATATTGATACGCTAGGTTATGTTTATTTATCTGAAGTCCACTATATTTTAAAACTTTATCCTGAAACTACCATTACTGGTACTCCAACTTTCTTCAAAGTGGGAAATAAGCATTACCCTATAGCAAGCTCCACCTAAGCCTAAAAATAACTTGCTCCGAACTGTCTTAGAAAAAATTGAGGCATATCACATTTACATTGAAATCCCATATGCTTTAAAGCTTCCTGAAGAGCATAAAGACTATAACTTATTAAGTCTTTTTTGGCATTTTCTCCCATATGACCTATTCTTATAACCTTATTTTTCAAATATCCAAAAGAACCTGCTATCATAATATTAAAATTAATTAACATGAATTCTCTGAGCTGCTTTTCTTCTATACCTTTTGGAACCTCAATAACGGTAACTGTATTAGAATAACCTTTTTCCACATATAGATTAAGGCCTGCTTCTATAATAGTCTTTCTTAAACTTTCAGCAATTATTCTATGTCTTTCCAAAATATTTTTATCTTCTAGAATATTATCTAAAGCTACTTTAAGTCCAATTATATTACTTATTGGAGGGGTATATGGAAACCATTTATTTTCATAGTATTTTTCCCAAATTAGTAAATTACAATAAAAAGACCTTATGGGCTCTTTTCTACTTTTCATAGCTAACAAGGCTTCTTCACCCATACTAATCAGAGTAAGCCCCGGAGGAGCTGAAATACATTTTTGCGAACCACCTATAACTATATCTATATCCCAATTATCAACTTCTAATTTTTCTCCTCCCATTGCAGAAACACTATCTACTAAAGTCAATATACCTCTTTTTTTAAGCAAAGGACATATTTTTGACACATCATTCAATACTCCTGAAGGAGTATCACAATGTACAATAGTTGCATATTTGAAATTACTATCTTTATCTAAAAATTTTGCCAATTCTATTACATCTATTTCTCTCCTCCTATTTCCTTTAAAAAATTCCACCTTCCCACCATATAATTTTACTAAATCAGCAAATCCTTCTCCAAATATGCCATTATCAATCACAAGAACCCTATCTCCTTCTTCTGTAAGAGAAGCACAGGCTGCTTCTAATCCTAACATGCCCTCTCCACCTAATATTATAGTCTGATTTTTAGTTTTTAATAATCGGCCTATTTCTTTACAGGCATCTCTATAAAAATCATAAAATTTTACATCCAGATCTGGATTAGTAGTCCTCATACTCATTGCAAGCCTAACATTTTCTCTAATTTCTGTAGGCCCTGGAGTCAGTACATATGGAATGTTCAAGAAAATCACCTCTTTAAATAATTTTAGTAGTATTATAATACTATTGTTTTTTTTAATGAAATGTATGGATACAATTTATTAAAAGTCAATTATATATTTGACACTTATGTTAAAATATAAAAAAGATTATTTAATTATTGAAGAAAGGAATTCTTTTATGAAAGCTGAAGAAAAAATTAGAGAAAAAATTAGAGAGATATGTGAGAGTTATAAGGATACACCTACAGAAGGATACATTTCTGGCAGTGGACCTATTCCTTGTCCTATACTATTTATTGGAGAAGCTCCAGGAAAAACAGAAATAATACAAGGAAAACCTTTTGTTGGTATGGCAGGAAAAACTTTTGAGAATTATTTAACTTCTATAGGGTTAAGAAGAGAAGAAGTAAGAATCACAAATACTTGTTTTTTTAGACCAATTAAGATTAAAATATCAAAAGATGGTAAAGAAACTATAAGCAACAGAACTCCTAAAATATCAGAAATTAAATTATTCAAAGAAATATTAAATGAAGAAATTAATCTTGTAAATCCTAAAATAATTATTACATTAGGGAATATACCTTTAAAAAGTTTTACTGAATTTGACTCCATAGGAAAATGTCATGGTACTATCTATTTTAATGAGAATCTAAAGAAACCCGTATTTCCTATGTACCATCCTTCTGCTTTGACTTACAATAGAAATAAAAATTTTCAATCTATATATGAGGAGGACTGGGAAAAATTAAAAGGAGCTCTAAATACCCTTTAGTTCTCCTTTTCACAAAAAATTTTTTTATGAATAAAATAACCTACTAATAGTCCCATACTACCTCCTATTATGTCTATAAATATATCTTTTATTCTGGCTGTTCTTCCAGGTATAAATATTTGATGAATTTCATCCGTACATGCATATAGAACTACTATAACAATGGAAATTATAAATACTTTTTTTATTTCAAACTTACCTTTTATAATATTAAACAATAGTATAGCTAGTATAAAATACTCAAGAAAATGGGAGGCCTTTCTAACCATAAAATTAGATAAATTTCCAAAGAAAGCATTTAAGTCCAAACCTAAAGTTTGAATTAGATATATAAAAAATCTACTTTTTTCATTTGACATGGTAGATGTTTCATTCGAAAAAATAAATATTACTACCATCCATAGTATAACTAAAATCCATTTAATTTTCTTCATATAACTTTTCTTATATTAGCTCCTTAAAATTTTCTAATTCATTTAATACCTTTATAGTATTTTCTATATCATAAATAGATATCATCTCTGAAGTAGAATATTTATATCTACATGGTACTGCAATCTCGCCAGTTCTTATGCCTATCCGCTCTTTATGTACAAGTCCTCCTTGGGATTTACTTGTGCTTATACTGTATTGAAATTTTACATCCGCTCTTTCAGCAGCATTTTCTAATATATCTTTTATATCTTTATGCATTATCAAAGAACTATCCATAATCTTTAATACGGGACCATCACCTATATCTATTTTTGTTTCCTCTTTATTTTTTGTGTTTTCAACGCCTACTATTATACAATAGTCAGGATTTATAGTATTTGCAGCTATTCTTGCACCTATTCCTCCAATTTCTCCTTGAGAAGCAAATACAAAGTTAAATTCGATATCATTTATTTCAATACTTTCTAAAAGCTTCAAAAGTATATAACATCCTACCTTATTATGAAGTAGAGGACTTATTATATTATTATTTCCCACTTTTAAATAAGGTCCCACAAGTGATGCCATGTCTCCTTCTTTTATCTTTTTTAATGTATCTTCCCTGTTACTTGTGCCTATATCCACAAAAACACCTTTTGAAGATGTACACACTTTACCCAGTGTACCATTATGAAATCTTATAAAGCTATGTGATATATCCTGAGTATTAAACTCTCCTATACTATTTACTTTTATCATTCCATCTTCTTCTATATCATTAACTATAAATCCCACTGAATCCATATTGGAACATATCATAACTTTATTTTTACCAGTTCCCACTTTCACTAATATATTACCTATATTATCTTCATGTATATCATGATCAGATTCCTTTAAACTCTCTTTTATCACTTGTCTAATTTCATCTTCTTTTCCACTAATCCCAAAAGAATTAATTAATTTTAACAAAAGCTTATCCATAATTTTCACCCCTTATACCATTCTAAATATTTATACTATAGTCCTCTAAATAGCTTTTTAATAAAATTAAAGTATTATCATAATCAGCTAAGCTGCATATAGAAATATTAAAATTCATGTATCTGCATGGCAATAATATCGATGCAGTTTTGCAATTATTAACAGTAAGATACGCTGCTTTAAGTTCTCCTTCTCCGTGAGTATCTCCAATTTTTTGATATGGTATTCCTATGTCATCTGCCTTATTCCGGATAGATTCTACAATGCCTCTATCGAATATACACTGTCCACCTTTAAAAGGTATAACAGGACCTTCTCTTAATTTACTTGTCCTGAAATAACTGGGAATTTCCATATAATCTATACTATTTATGGTGTCTAAAATTATGACCATATCTGGATTAATATTGTAAGCAGCTGCATGAATTCCTCTTTGGTCTATATTTCCCTGAACATTAAATACACCATATAAGTTGCAATTTAAATCTTCTTTCAATAACTCCATAAGTATAGAACATCCTACTCTATTATCTAAAGCTTTCCCTTTTAAAAGGTTATCTCCAAAATGAGAAAATTCATTATTAAATACTACAAAATCTCCTAATGATATAATCCTCCTACATTCCTCTTCAGAAGAAGCGCCTATATCTATACACATATTTTCGTAGGATATATTTTCATCTTTTTCTTTCTTGCTCTGAATATGTATTGGCTTCATTCCAATAACCCCTGGTATTTTTTTATCTCCAATTAAAACAGCCTTAGCAGGAAGTGAATTTTTATCTATATCCCCCAATGTGGAAAATTTTAATGTTCCATCTTTATTATAGGCTGTTATTATGAGACCTAATTCATCTACGTGAGAAATCACCATTATTTTAGGTAAAGAATCATTTTGTCTATCCTTATGAACTATAATATTTCCCATTCTATCTATAAGTATATTATCAGTAAAAGTACTTAATTCATCTCTTATTACATTCCTAATGTGTTCCTCATATCCCGAAGGCCCTATAGAATTACAGAGTTTTTCTAAAAACAAAATAATCCCTCCAATTCACTCTCTTTTAAATCCTGAATAAATCTTGCTAACAGTCTTCCTGTATTTCTTATATCTTCGATGTTAACTACTTCCACTGATGTATGCATATACTTTATAGGAATAGATATAAGAATTGTAGCTATTCCTCCCACGGAAGTTTGAATATCCCAAGCATCCGTTCCTGTATTTCCTGGTTCTACTTCAACCTGATAAGGGATATTATACTTATCTGCTGTTTCTATTAATCTATTTCTGATTTTAGCATGTATATTAGGTCCTATGCATATAACTGGTCCTTTGCCCAGCTTATTTTCTCTATTATTATCTCCTAATATTCCACCATCAAAGGTTACATCAAGTGCTATACCTATATCAGGCCTAATATCATAACTTACCATTTTTGCTCCTCTATGACCCACTTCTTCCTGGCATGAGCACACGAAATATATATCCAAATCAGAATTTACATTTTTAAGTTCTTCTGCACAAACGTACATAGCAAAAATACTGGCTCTATTATCTATAGATTTACAGCTTACATTATTATTCAAAAGATATATCATCTTTCTATCTAATGTGATATAATCCCCTAATTTAACTATACCGTTTAACTTCTCTTTATTAAATCCAGTTTCTATATATAAATTTTTCATAGAAACTTTACTTTTCTCTTTATCATCATAATTATATTTTAATGCTACAATTCCAGATATATTTTCTTTTCCATGAATGATGACTTCCTGAGACACAAGACTTTTAGCATCTATTCCAAAGCCTTCAAATTTTATAAATCCATCTTCTGAAATTTCTTTTACCATTAAAAAAACTTCATCCACATGGGACATTATCATTAATTTATTAGAAGTTATACCTTTCTTGTGTATATACATGTTATTTAATTTAGTTATAGTTGTGTTTCCAAATTCATTAAAATTGTCCTTTATAATAGAATACAACCAATCTTCCCTTCCACTTGGTGCATGGGCTTCACATATTATTCTAAAAAAGTCTAAATCTTTCATATTTGCCTCCAATCAAATATATTAGTAATGTAATTGTACTTCAGCTAATCGTTATGGATCACTTTAATTATAACATAATTATAATGAAAATTTTTCAATTATCGGAATATAATAATTTATTGTGAATCTAATTAAATATATGATTTTTTGTAAAAATAATAAGGAAGCATATTATTAATATGCTTCCTTATTGGTGGCTCACCGGGGAATCGAACCCCGGACAACATGATTAAAAGTCATGTGCTCTACCAACTGAGCTAGTGAACCAAAACATATCCGGCAGCGACCTGCTCTCCCACAGGGCCTCCCCTGCAGTACCATGGGCACTGTGGAACTTAACCTTCCTGTTCGAAATGGTAAGGGGTGTTGCCTCCACGTTATTGCCACCAGATTTGTATTCTCTTGTTCAGAAGACTTTATCCCCTGAAAATTGCACAGTAAATATTATTTGGTCAAGCCCTCGACCTATTAGTATCAGTCAGCTTAACATGTTGCCATGCTTACACCCCTGACCTATCTCCTCCTCTTCTCGGAGGGGTCTTACTGGCTTTCGCCATGGGAAATCTTGTCTTGGGGTGGGCTTCACACTTAGATGCTTTCAGCGTTTATCCCTTCCCGACTTAGCTACCCAGCTGTGCTCCTGGCGGAACAACTGGTTCACCAGCGGTCAGTCCATCCCGGTCCTCTCGTACTAGGGACAGCTCCCCTCAAATTTCCTACGCCCGCGACGGATAGGGACCGAACTGTCTCACGACGTTCTGAACCCAGCTCGCGTGCCGCTTTAATGGGCGAACAGCCCAACCCTTGGGACCTACTCCAGCCCCAGGATGCGACGAGCCGACATCGAGGTGCCAAACCTCCCCGTCGATGTGAACTCTTGGGGGAGATCAGCCTGTTATCCCCGAGGTAGCTTTTATCCGTTGAGCGATGGCCCTCCCACGAGGTACCACCGGATCACTAAGCCCGACTTTCGTCCCTGCTCCACCTGTGTGTGTCGCAGTCAAGCTCCCTTTTGCCTTTGCACTCTCCGAAGAATTTCCAACCCTTCTGAGGGAACCTTTGTACGCCTCCGTTACTCTTTTGGAGGCGACCGCCCCAGTCAAACTGCCCGCCTATCATTGTCCCGTGTCCAGTTTCATGCACTCCGGTTAGAATTCCAGTACTGCCAGGGTGGTATCCCAACGTTGACTCCAGAAATGCTGGCGCACTTCCTTCTCTGCCTCCCACCTATCCTGTACAGGCAATACCAAAATTCAGTGATAAACTGCAGTAAAGCTCTACGGGGTCTTTCCGTCCAATCGCGGGTAGCAAGCATCTTCACTTGCACTTCAATTTCGCCGGATTTGTTGTTGAGACAGTGCCCAAATCATTACGCCATTCGTGCGGGTCGGAACTTACCCGACAAGGAATTTCGCTACCTTAGGACCGTTATAGTTACGGCCGCCGTTTACTGGGGCTTAAGTTCTTGCCTTCGCTTACGCTAAGCAGTCCCCTTAACCTTCCAGCACCGGGCAGGCGTCAGCCCCTATACTTCAGCTTTCGCTTTAGCAGAGACCTGTGTTTTTGATAAACAGTTGCTTGGGCCTTTTCTCTGCGGCCTCTTTCGAGGCACTCCTTTTCCCTAAGTTACGGAGTCAATTTGCCGAGTTCCTTAACAACAATTCTTCCGATGGTCTTAGGATTCTCTCCTCACCTACCTGTGTCGGTTTGCGGTACGGGCACACTCCTGCTCCATAGAGACTTTTCTTGGCAGTGTGAAATCAGATACTCGTCCTTGCGGACTCCCCTTCAAAGCCCAGGATTATCGGACATACGGTTTTTCCTTTATGTCCTCCCTCACTCCTTGGACACACATCCATTCGTGTGCACATCCTATCCTTCTGCGTCATCCCTTCTGTTCTTTTTCGCAAAAATGTGGTACCGGAATCTCAACCGGTTGTCCATCGCCTACGCCTTTCGGCCTCGGCTTAGGTCCCGACTTACCCTGGGCGGACGAACCTTCCCCAGGAAACCTTAGGTTTTCGACCAATAAGATTCTCACTTATTTCTCGCTACTTATGCCAGCATTCTCTCTCCTGCACTGTCCACCATTCCTTCCGGTATGGCTTCTGCCTGTGCAGCATGCTCCTCTACCGCCCTTTCAGGCCCATAGCTTCGGTGGTAAGTTTTAGCCCCGGACATCTTCGGCGCATGACCTCTTGACTAGTGAGCTATTACGCACTCTTTAAATGTATGGCTGCTTCTAAGCCAACATCCTAGTTGTCTTCGAAATCACACATCCTTTTCCACTTAACTTACACTTCGGGACCTTAGCTGTTGATCTGGGCTTTTTCCCTTTTGACTACGGATCTTATCATTCGCAGTCTGACTGCCGGGATTCAAGTATATGGCATTCGGAGTTTGATAAGGTTCGGTAACTGTTGTCAGCCCCTACCCCAGTCAGTGCTCTACCTCCATTACTCACTCCCGACGCTAGCCCTAAAGCTATTTCGAGGAGAACCAGCTATCTCCGAGTTCGATTGGAATTTCTCCGCTATCCACAGCTCATCCCATGGTTTTTCAACACCAACGTGGTTCGGTCCTCCACGAAATTTTACTTCCGCTTCAACCTGGCCATGGATAGGTCACCCGGTTTCGGGTCTACGGCATACAACTCCCCGCCCTTTTCAGACTCGGTTTCCCTTCGGCTCCGTACCTTAAGTACTTAACCTTGCTGCATACCGTAACTCGCTGGCTCGTTCTACAAAAAGCACGCCGTCGTACTTTAACGTACTTCGACTGTTTGTGGACACACGGTTTCAGGTTCTATTTCACTCCCCTCCCGGGGTTCTTTTCACCTTTCCCTCACGGTACTCCTCCTCTATCGGTCACCAGGTAGTATTTAGCCTTGGGAGGTGGTCCTCCCTGCTTCCCACAAGGTTTCTCGTGTCTCGTGGTACTCCGGTACAGGTTTTTTTGTTTCTGCTTTTCACTTACAGGGCTTTTACCTTCTGCGGCCCAACTTTCCAGTTGAATTCAATTAAGCTTCCACATTTTTTATTACCTGACCTCTACCCCGGAAACAAGTTTCCGGTTTGGGCTCTTTCCCTTTCGCTCGCCGCTACTTAGAAAATCGATTTTTCTTTCTCTTCCTCCGGGTACTTAGATGTTTCAGTTCCCCGGGTTTTCCCCTCCATGCCTATATATTCAGCATGCAGTACCTATTGTTTTATAGGTGGGTTTCCCCATTCGGACATCTCTGGTTCTCTGGCTATTTGCGCCTACCCAGAGCTTTTCGCAGCTTATCACGTCCTTCTTCGGCTCCTGGTGCCAAGGCATCCTCCATGCGCCCTTTGTAGCTTGACCTGATAATTTAGTCCAAATCTTCGATTTGGTTACTAAATTGCACTCCTCAGCCTCAGCTGAGTGAGTTTCATTAAAAAATTGCTATTAACTTCGTACAACTGCGTCAAATGCCTCACTGTGGTGCTCATTTACATAAGTAAATTCTACTCCTCCTTCGACCTTTTCCTTGCTGTACTCGTTATTATCAATTTTTATCCTTAGTTATTTATTATAACTGTTTGTTATAACCTATCTATAAGTATAACTTTAATTATACTTACTACTACAAAGGTTATTTCTAACCTTAGCTTTACTTCTTTTATTTACTGTGCAATTTTCAAAGGACAAAATTCTTTCAATTCACAGTGCACAATTTACTATTACTGTTTACACCGTACAATTGGAATGGGAATCTAACTGTCAATTGTCAATTCTTTATTGTCAACTGACTATGATCCCTCAAAATTAAACAGAATAAGCAGGAAGTTGCTAATAACTTCACAATCCATCGTCAAAACTTTCCCTGCGGTGCTCATTTACACAAGTAAACTCTGCTCCTCACTCAAGCTTTTCCTTGACTTGTTCGTTATTATCAATTTCTGGTCTATACTCACATTTTAAGTATAAACTCGGTAAATCTTATTTATCTCAAATTCCAGCTTTTAAGGCAGGTTTTTTCCCAGCCTTTCGACTCCTTAGAAAGGAGGTGATCCAGCCGCAGGTTCTCCTACGGCTACCTTGTTACGACTTCACCCCAATCACTAACCCCACCTTCGGCCGCGTCCTCCTTTTGGTTAGACTACGGACTTCGGGTGTTGCCAGCTCTCATGGTGTGACGGGCGGTGTGTACAAGACCCGGGAACGTATTCACCGCGACATGCTGATTCGCGATTACTAGCAACTCCAACTTCATGCAGGCGGGTTTCAGCCTGCAATCCGAACTGGGGGCAGTTTTTGAGATTTGCTCCTCCTCGCGGTATTGCTTCTCTCTGTTCTGCCCATTGTAGCACGTGTGTTGCCCTGGACATAAGGGGCATGATGATTTGACGTCATCCCCACCTTCCTCCACGTTAACCGCGGCAGTCTCGTTAGGGTGCCCACCTTTACGTGATGGCAACTAACGACAGGGGTTGCGCTCGTTGCAGGACTTAACCTAACATCTCACGACACGAGCTGACGACAACCATGCACCACCTGTCTCCCTGCCCCGAAGGGCTTCCTCCATTACGAGTTATTCAGGGGATGTCAAGTCCAGGTAAGGTTCTTCGCGTTGCTTCGAATTAAACCACATGCTCCGCTGCTTGTGCGGGTCCCCGTCAATTCCTTTGAGTTTTAATCTTGCGATCGTACTTCCCAGGCGGAGTACTTATTGTGTTTACTGCGGCACAGGGGGGGTCGATACCCCCTACACCTAGTACTCATCGTTTACGGCGTGGACTACCAGGGTATCTAATCCTGTTTGCTACCCACGCTTTCGTGCCTCAGCGTCAGTTACAGTCCAGAGAATCGCCTTCGCCACTGGTGTTCTTCCTAATCTCTACGCATTTCACCGCTACACTAGGAATTCCATTCTCCTCTCCTGCACTCTAGATATCCAGTTTGAAATGCACTGCCCGGGTTAAGCCCGGGTCTTTCACATCTCACTTAAATATCCGCCTGCACACCCTTTACGCCCAGTAATTCCGGACAACGCTCGCCACCTACGTATTACCGCGGCTGCTGGCACGTAGTTAGCCGTGGCTTCCTCTTCCGGTACCGTCATTATCGTCCCGGATGACAGAGCTTTACGATCCGAAAACCTTCTTCACTCACGCGGCGTTGCTGCATCAGGGTTTCCCCCATTGTGCAATATTCCCCACTGCTGCCTCCCGTAGGAGTCTGGACCGTATCTCAGTTCCAATGTGGCCGTTCACCCTCTCAGGTCGGCTACGCATCGTCGCCTTGGGGGGCTTTTATCCCTCCAACTAGCTAATGCGACGCGGGCCCATCTCAAAGCGGATTTCTCCTTTAAGGTATTTACCATGCGATATTTACCTTTTATGCGGTATTAATCTCCCTTTCGGGAGGCTATCCCCCTCTTTGAGCCAGGTTACCCACGTGTTACTCACCCGTCCGCCGCTAATCCATCCCCGAAGGGACTTCTTCGCTCGACTTGCATGTGTTAGGCACGCCGCCAGCGTTCGTCCTGAGCCAGGATCAAACTCTTAATTTAAAAGTTTCATTGACTCTGTTAAAAAATTAATACTAACTTCATATTTCTGCGTCAAGCCTTTCGCTGCGGTACTCATTTACCCAAAGTAAACTCTGTTCCTCACTCAAGTCTTTCCTTGAACTATTCGTTATTATTAATTTTTTGAAAATCACTATTAGCTTCGCCCAGCGACCTCATATGCCTCATTCCGGTGCTCAATTACATAAGTAAGTTCCGCTCCTCATTCAGCCTTTTCCTCGCTGTACTCGCTACTAGCAATTTTAGTATATCTCTTCCAGTAAAGTACCGGATAAACATACTTTATTACGAAATTACTCTCTCTACTGCTCTCGCAGCTCAAAAGAATTGCTGGTTTATTCTTAATAAATAAGTTTACCTATCTTCTTCATTCTGTTTAATTTTCAAGGATCATATCTAACCTTTACTGCCGCCTGTTTTCCCAGACAGCTTTTATAGTATATCATCTCATTTTCCCCTTGTCAACACTTTTTTAACATTTTTTTATATTAATTAAATCCGTTGAAGTTACTTACTTTCAGGTACTATCGACATGACGAAGGTTATTATATCACAGCCTTACATATTAAAATTTATTTCTGTGGTAAAATTATAAGGTTACCTTATTATATCTTGTATATTCTATTCATTTCTACATCTTTTACATAAAGATACACAAGGATATGTTTATTAAAGTCCTACTACTTCAAGTCTCCATATAATACTTAAAAATTCATTAGCTTATACAGATATATTACAAAAAACACTAAAAGATATAGAAATTTACCTTAAAATAAATTTATATATCTTTGCATATATACTCTGAATACAATAACTGATTTAATTAAGTAATTATTTTAACTTGTGAATGAACAGACCACTTCTAAGCTTTGGCTCAAACCAAGTAGATTTAGGAGGCATTACTTCTCCAGCATCTGCAATATTCATTAAATCTTCCAATGTAGTAGGATACATTGAAAATGCAACACCTGTATTCTTCTCATCTATTCTATGCTCTAATTCCTTAAGCCCTCTTATCCCACCTACAAAATCGATTCTATTATCTGTACGAGGATCCTTTATCCCCAAAATTGGATTTAACAAATTATTTTGAAGAATAGATACATCTAATCTTTCAACAGGATCAAGGGGATCATAAGTTCCTTCTTTAGCAGTGAGTCTATACCACCTGCCATTTAAATACATTCCATAATTATGTTTAGAAGAAGGCTTATATGGCCCTTGGCTCTGACATATATCTATATTAAACTTCTCTAAAATTTTATTCATATACTCTTCATTAGAAAGACCATTCAAATCCTTGACAATTCTATTGTAATCTATAATATTTAAATGTGAGTGTGGAAAAATTACCGATAGAAAAAAATTAAATTCCTCACTTCCTGAATAGTTGGGATTTTCTTCTCTTCTTTTAAGTCCTACTTTTACTGCTGAAGCTGCCCTATGATGACCATCTGCTATATATAAACTATCTACATTTTTAAATAAATCACAAATATTATTTATTGTTTCCTCATCATCCACAACCCATACAGTATTCTTAACTCCATCCTCTGCTGTAAAATCATAAACAGGATCTTTTTGTATCCAGGTATTTATCAGATTATCAATTTTATCGTTATATTTATAAGTTAAAAATATAGGTCCCGTATTTGCATCACAAAAATCTACGTGATTTATTCTATCTTGTTCCTTATCTTTTCTCGTATGCTCATGTTTTTTAATCTTATTATTAATATAATCATCTATAGATGTACATGCTACTATACCAATCTGACTTTTTCCATTCATAATTAACCTATAAATATATAGATTTTCCTTTTCATCTTGTATTAATACCTTACTGTCTATCATACTTTGTAAATTTTCATTAGCTTTTATATAAACTTCCCTATCATATAAGTTTATATTTTCATCTAAATCAATTTCTGATTTATCCACATGTAGAAAAGAATATTTATTACCTTTTGCAATTTCTTTTGCCTCTTTGCTATTCATAACATCATAGGGAAGTTCAGCAACCTTTTGAACTATATCCGCTCTGGGTCTTAGTGCTTTAAATGACTTTAAAGTTATCATTTCTTTCTCCTTTTATAGTATATTAACATACATTAATTAAATTTTTATCAAGATAATATTGTTCTACTATATTCACTATTTCCATGCCTATTCTCTTTTGAGCTTCACAAGTTGATGCTCCTATGTGAGGTGTTGCTGATACTCTATCATTATTTAGAAGCTCCTCACAGGGGCTAGGTTCATTTTCGAATACATCTATTCCAGCCCCCGCAACTTTACCACAATCTAATGCATTTATCAAGGCCTTCTCATCTATTATTCCGCCTCTTGCACAATTTATTATATATACTCCATCTTTCATGATATTAAATTCTTCTTCTCCTATTAAAGCTTTCTGGTCTTTACTAAACGGAATGTGGAATGTTATATAATCTGCTCTTTTCAATAAATCTTTAAATTCACAAAATTCATAATTATTATATCCCTTTGCCATTCCAAGTTTATCTGTATATATTATTTTCATCCCTAATGCATTTGCTCTTTTGGCAACTTCTTTTGCAATCCTTCCAAAACCTACAATTCCCAAGGTTTTACCATATAATTCTACTCCTTTGTATTGGCTTTTATGCCATTCATTATTTCTCATAGTCACATTAGAAATATTTACATATCTTGATATAGCAAACATATGCGCAAGTGTTAACTCTGCCACTGAAGCAGCACTGGCATTTGGAGTATTCTTAACAACTATTCCATTTTGAAGTGCATAATCTACATCGATATTATCTACTCCTACTCCTCCTCTTATTATAAGCTTTAATTTTCCGTCTTTAGCTGCATCTATGAGTGGTTTTCTTATTTTAGTAGCAGATCTCACTATTATAACATCAAACTCTTTTATTTTACCTTTTAATTCTTCTTCATCAAAGTGTTTATCTATGACTTCATACCCGTCTTCCACAAGTTTATTTAAAGCTTCTTTATCCATTCCATCACTAACTAATATCTTTATCATCATTAAAACCTCCCAAAATCTATAATTTTAATATATAATTAATATTTTCTAAAAGTTCCTTTATATCTGAAATATGACAATCAGCCATATGAGCTATTCTAAATGTCTTTTCTTTCAATTTCCCATAACCATTGGAAATTTGAAATCCTCTTTCACCTAGTTCTTTATTCAAATCTGCTACACTTATATCTCTAATATTCTCAATATTAGTAAGGGTATTTGAAAGATACCTTTCATCAGCGAACAATCTAAAATATTCTCTAGCCCAGCTTCTAACATATTCAGCCATCTCTAAATGTCTTTTATATCTATTTTCCAATCCTTCTTCTAGTATTTTATCCAACTGATAATCCATAGCAAACATATGTGAAATAGAAGGTGTTGAAGGATACTGATAATTTTTTTTCTGTATATAATCATAAAGTGAAAGTAAATCCAAATAATACCCTCTAAATTCTACTTTTTTTGCTCTCTCTACTGCTTTCTTTGAAAAGGAACAAGCTGCTATCCCTGGAGGAAGTCCTAAAGCTTTCTGACTGGATGTCAAACATATATCTACACCAAGTTCATCTACTTCTATTTTAGTACCTCCCATAGAACTAACTGTATCTAGACACCATACAACCTCTGGATATTTCTTTACAACTTCAGATATTTCCTCTACAGGATTCATTACACCAGTTGAAGTTTCATTATGAGTTATACAAATTACATCATATTTATTGGAATCTAATACTCCATGAATCTTTTCTACATCTAAGGCCTTTCCCCATTCCACTTCATATAAATCTGCTGGCACATTGTTATTTTTAGCCATTTCATACCATCTTTTTCCAAAAGCACCTATTGAAAAAACTGCTGCTCTCTTTGCTGTACAGGTCCTTACAGCGCCTTCCATCAGTCCACTTCCTGAACTAGTAGATAATAATATCTCTTCATTTGTATTAAATAAAATTCTTAATTTATCACTAATTCTCTTTTGCAATGCTGAAGCTTCTTTAGTTCTATGCCCTATCATGGGTTGAGACATTTTTTTTAGCACATCTTCTTTTACTTCTACAGGTCCTGGAATAAATAATTTTTTATGCATACTTGTACCTCCAAAATTTACGTAATTACTTAAAATGAACACTATAATTAATATACAAAAATCAATATAAGTATAAAATAAAAGAGTCAATCATCCCTTTAGGGACGATTGACTCGCGTTGCCACCCTTATTAATTATACTTTTTATGTATAATTCTCTCAACTTAAATAACGGTTTTCCGTATTATTCATCATAATAATCCTCCGAGGCGGATTCACAAAAGTATGGGTACCAGTTTACACCAACCACTGACTCTCTTTTACCTGAACTTATGTTACTATTCTCTTCATAGGATAATATTTAATTTTAATATAAAAAAGCCAATCAAACCCCATTAGGGACGATTGGCTCGCGTTACCACCCTTATTGATTATATAAAAATATAATCCACTCATTAAAATAACGGACTTTCCGTACTACTCATCGCAGTAAATCTCCAAGATGGATTCACAAAAGTGTGGGCATCAGCTTCCACCAGCCGCTGACTCTCTTTTACCTAAACTTATGTTACTATTCTCTTCATAGAATGATATTTAATTCATTAAGTTTTAAGATTTGTTATTTATTATATGTTGTATTCTTATATATGTCAATACTTATTTTAAAAATAAATTATACTTTTTATTTTTAGACATTTTTTAATTAATACTTATCATCTTTCCAATCTTATTAAATAGATTTTTTGTGCATGTATTGTTAGAAAAGTTTATACAATTACTACAATCATTGGAAATATAACTGGTTTGTAAACCTAGCATATAGCTCTTAGCTCTATATTCTTTACAATTCTCTGCAATAATCATTTTATTTTGCAATGAAAACATTCAATTCACTCCCCAAAATATTATAACCTTAGTATTGTCTAAATTTTAAATTTTATTTATTCAAATTTAATACTTTCATTATATTTTTTTGGGTTTGATCTATTTTTTTATTTTTATATCTTATAGCATTTATAGGGCATATATGTATACACCTAAGACATAGGATACATTTACTATGAAAAATTGCACGTCCTCCTTCAAATGTTATATTTCCCTGTGGACAATTTCTTAAGCACAATCCACACTTATTACACTCTTTTGTGGCATATATGTTCTTAGATAATTTAGGAATCATATTTTTAAACACACAATACGTTATTTTATCTAACTGGAACTTAACAAAAAAAGTATTTTCCTTAATAGTTTTATTTTTTATGAAATTTTCTATTATATTTTTAGTTTTTTTATCAGCTTTAATTAATAAATTTTCTATTTCATTTTTCGTAGGTTTTTTACCTATAGAAAAATAATAGTTATTTGGCATTTTCACACTAATCTGTGCTGAAATAATATATCCCTTTTTCTTTAAACATTTTGCCATAAAACAACATGCAGAAGAAGATTCAGCTGCTTGTGTACAATATATTATAGCTCTTTTACTTTCCTTTAAAGAATCAAGCTTATTTAAAAAATCCCTTACAACTTTAGGCGGAAACTCTACATGAACTGGTGAACCTATAATTATAAAATCACATTTTTTAACTTCTTTATCTTCTATATATTGAATATCTATTAAATCTACATCTATATTATAAGGTTCAAAATTCTCTTTAAATCTATCTGCCACCCATTTAGTATTTCCGGTGCCACTAAAATAATATAAAATGCCTCTCATGCCATAATAACCTTAACTTTTATATTTACTAAACTTACAAAATACAAAAGAAATTATTCCTCTCTAAATATAATATATTTTTATTCTAATCAAATTTTTTATTTGCCTCGGCATATATTTGTCTGTTTCTAACCATAATCTTGCTTAAAATCTCTGCTGATGTAGGCGGAGTAAATGCTATTGCATTAGCTCCTGCTAAAATAGTTTCTTTTATGGTTTCCTCTGTTGGACCACCTGTAGCTATTATAGGAAAACTAGGATATTCATCTCTAATTTTTTTTACTATTTTAGGAGTTTCTTTAGCACCCGATACATTTATTATAGTAACTCCAGCTTCCACTCTTTCTTTTACATTCTCATACTCTGATACTATTGTTACTATTATAGGTATATCTATGGTATCTCTTACCTGCCTTATAACCTGATTTGGAGTAGGGCTATTTAAAACAACTCCCATAGCCCCTTTAAATTCTGCATCTAAAGCTAAGTTTGTAACTCTTCTTCCTGCCACAGCTCTCCCGCCAACCCCACAAAATACAGGTATATCGGCAGATAAAAGAATTGCTTGAGTTATAAGAGGCTGAGGTGTAAATGGATATACTGCAATAACTGCATCCGCATTGCTATTTTTTATAACTGCTACATCTGTAGTAAATAAAAAAGATTTTAACCTTTTACCAAATATTCTTATACCACTTGCTTCTCTAATAACCTCAGGTACTTTAATCATATGTCTTATAGGGATCCCTTTTATTTCGGGTATATATTTAGCCATATTTTCTCCCCCTTTTTGTTCTTCAAACTATTAGCCTATTGCAGTATTAAAAATACCTATTTTATAAATTCTTCAGCATATTCTATTTCTTCTAAAACTTTTCTTATTATTCTTTTTCCAACTTCATTATCTTTCATTTCATTTAGGACATCTTTTACATGAATCCAATGAGCTTCCTCCACTTCAGCAGATTTTTTTATATATCCACTGCCATAGTTGGCCATAAACATAAGCATTAATAATTCTTTCTTATTGTTAATTACATATTCACTTCCTAAATATTTTAAATCTTTTATTTTAATACCAGCTTCCTCATATACTTCTCTATGAACAGTTTGTTCTACATTTTCACCATTTGTAACATATCCCGATAATAAAACCCTGCAATTTTTAAATATATAACTCTGTTTTAATAATAATATATAATTTCCCTTTACAACCGCCACCATTACACAGGGTCTTGGAGTATCAAAATACATTATCTTGTCCTCAGGACAGTACGGCACTCCCCCTTCGTCCCAGCTGTATTTTTCTTCTAATTTTCTTCCACACATAGGACAATATATAAATTTCATAAACACGCTGCTATAAAAGCAGCTACACCCCCTTTGATTTTAATAAAATTTTTATATGTCATATTTTAAACATTAATATATTAATATTATAAACTACATATACAAAATTAAAAAATAAATTTAATATCTATATATGCAACTTATTATAATTGTACCTTTATTTCATCTTTTAAAATTATAAAATTTTCACCTACATCACAATCATAGGCAATTACCTGAACATAATTCTCCTTTGCATGTCTCAAAGCTTCTCCAAATTTTTTATCCATTTCATCATGAGGTCTAAAATATTTAACATCTTTCATTTGAATCAAAAACAACACTGCTGCATCCATTCCAGATTTTTTTACTTCTATTAATTCTAACAAATGCTTTCTTCCTCTTTCTGTGGGTGCATCTGGAAACATAGCCACTCCTTTTTTTTCTAAGGTAACCCCCTTTACCTCAACATAACATTTTAAATTTTCATCTCCCGAAAGTTTAAAATCAAATCTGCTATTTCCAAAAGTCTTTTCTCTCTCTATTTTATTATATTTGGTAAAATAACTTATCTTTCTATTTTCTAATGCCTCTTCTACAACTTTATTTGGAATCTGTGAATCTATATTTATTAATTTATTTTCTTTATATCCAGCTATCAAATCGTATTTAGTCTTCCTATTGACGCCATTTTCTTCTCTTAATAATATTGTAGCTTTTGGAAGAAGTATTTCTCTGCATCTTCCTGTGTTGGGTACATGGACCATTATCTCTGAACCATTCAACTTTACATAAGCTTGAAATCTATTAGGTCTTCTAATAAATTCAGCTTTTACTATATTTTTATGAAATATCAACCTACCAACTCCAGTAAAACTAAATTTATTTAATTTATATATTTAGATCATACCAGATTCTTATATACAACATACAATTTATTTTTGTTATATTTTTATGAATAAGTTTTTATCCGAAGGCTGCCATTGCGACACCCCCATCTTCTTCAAAGTGAAGGATAAGCACTGCTACGCCCCTGGATAATTTCTTTCCCTAAAGGATAATGTATTCTAAGTGCTAAAGACACTAAGAATACTGTTAATAAAGTTCAGATAACGATGTGTATTCCTTACAAACAAACTCCACCTGAACCTCTGAATCACTTGATAATAAAAAAACTTCATCTAGAAAGTAAAAAGATGAAGATTTCATACACTAAAATTTTTAAAAAAACAATTTAAATATTATAAGAAATATTACCCCTGGTATCCCAAGAAAACCTGCAATAAGCGCAGTAACGGCATTAATTCCTATACTAAATCCAAAGTAACTTCCTATTAAATTTACAATTACTAAAAGCACCACGCCAAGCACTGCATTTATAATGAGTTTAAATAATATTTTTATAGGCCATGAAAATACTTTTACAATAACATATAATCCCACTATAGCAATTAAAAAATATCCTATATATTCAACCATACTTATTCCTCCCATATAACCCACTATTAGTATAATTATCTGCTTAATTATAAATTACCACTTAATTTATATTCTAACAGTAAAAAAATATTAATACAAAAGAAATAAGTCTAAATTTTTTATTTTTTAAGATAACTTTCTAGTATTATCTAAGTTCTTAGATATATTTTTATATTTTAATTTAATTTTATTCCTTCTCATTTCATTTAATAGATACATATATTTTGCTTTTGCTGCTTCTTCCATATATATAGCATAATCCACCAGATGAGGATCTTTTACAGTATCAAAATATATTCTACATCGCTCTAATTCTTGCCTGGCCATTTCTATATCCTTTAACAATTTTTTCTGCTTCGGTGTGTACTTTGAACCTTTTCTCAGTAAATACTGAACTACACTATACTTATTCATAGAACATAAAACCTCCTAAAGTTTATACATTATTTTAATAATTAACATAAACTATATATAATATACAAATTTTACTTATATTTCTGTTCTACCTTCCAGTGCCTTCAATAGTGTAACCTCATCTGCATATTCTAAATTTCCTCCTACTGGAATGCCATGAGCTATCCTGGTAACTTTTACTCCAAGGTGTTTTAGTATTTTAGATATATACATAGCTGTAGCTTCTCCCTCTACATTAGGATTAGTAGCTACTATAACTTCATTCACATCACCATTTATTCTTCTTATAAGTTCTCTAAGTTTTATATCTTCAGGTCCTCTTCCTGCCATAGGTGATATATTACCATGTAATACATGATAAACTCCATTATATTCTTTTATTCTCTCCATGGACATTATATCTTTAGGTTCTTCAATTACACAAATTATACTTTTATCTCTATTAGGATTTGAACATATGGCACAAGGGTCAGAATCTGTAAAATTTCCACAAATAGAACAATACTTTATAGTACCTCTTGCCTTAACTAAAGCTTTGGCAAATTCTCTTACCTCATCTGCAGGTAAATTCAATACATGTAATGTAAGTCTCTGGGCTGTTTTACGTCCTATTCCTGGAAGTTTTGCAAACTCTTCTATTAATTTTTCGATAGCAACAGGATAAAAATCCATAACATCACCTCAATTATAAAGCCCCATCTTTTAAGATGGGGTTGTAAATTTAAAACATTCCTGGAATATTAAGTCCACCAGTTAACTTCTTCATTTCAGAAGCAGTTTGATCTTCCGCATTTTTTAATGCCTGGTTACATGCAGTTAATACCAGATCCTCAAGCATTTCTATATCTTCTGGATCAACAACCTCTGGTTTTATCTTTATACTTACTATTTGTTTCTTTCCATTTACTACTACTGTTATGGCTTCTCCACCGGCAGTAGCAGAAAACTCTTTATTTTCAAGCTCTGATTGCATATCCTCCATCTGTTTTTGAAACTTTTGAGCCTGTTTCATTAAATTATTCATATTTCCCCCGCCACCAAAGTTAGGGAATCCTCCTCTTGCCATAGCATATTTCCTCCTCAATTAAGTAATATCCATTTAATTATATCATATTTCTATGAAATCCTGTTTGCGTTTCACATATATTATTCATCAAGTATTTCTACTACATCTTCTCCAAAAGTATCTTTTAAAAGTTGTTCCCTTGAGGGACTATTGTCTTGTGTATCATTCTCTATAGAATATTTAACTGTAACTTTTTCTTTTAGTATTTCTGAAAATATCTGTTCTACTATCTTTATATTTTCTTGTTTTTCCAGTCTCTGTTTATGAAAGGCATAATTCTTATCATACTCTATAGTTATTATTCCCTTTTCACAATTTACTATTTTACCTGTAGTAAGTGCTGCAAATAATACCATGTAATGTCTACTCTTAAATAATTCAAGTATATCTTTCCATCTTTTTTTTACTATATCTAATGTAATTTTTGAATACATATTCTCTTCTATTATAGATTGTGTTCCCTTACTTATCAAATTTTTTTCTCTATTATCATGACGGTTGACTTCCCCAATTATGATATCTTTCTTAATTATATCCCTAGATATTCCTAATTCTTTAGAAGGTATTTTCTCATGAAAAACTTTCATTCCCCCTTGTTTAAAAGCTTCTTCCAATTTATTTAGCCTAGAAAGCATTATCTCTTTGGATGTATCATACTCTATCTTGCACATTTTTATTACTGCGAGTTCTAGATAAATTCTACTCTGTTTAACCCATTTAGATTGCTCCTCGGCATCCTGAAATATATTTATATGTCTCATTATTTCTTCTACACGTATTTTCTGTGCCTGCTCTTTTAAAAGTTCTATATTCTCCTCTGATATATCTAAAACCTCTTCTGGATTATTAGATACCTTTACCATCAATAAATTTCTCAAATGTACTATCATTTCTTTAATAAAATTATATATATCTTTTCCACTTAAAACTATATCATCAATTACCTTCATAGATAGTTCTACATTTTTTTCTATTATGCTGTCCGTAAGATGAAATAAATTTTCATTTGTAACTAACCCCAGCATATCAATAACACTATTATATTCAACTTTTCCATTTCCCATAGATATGGCCTGATCCAATACACTTAGCGCATCTCTCATAGCTCCATCACATATCCTTGATATCAAATTTAAACTTCTATCGTCTGCAAATATTCCCTCTTCATTAACTATAACTCTAAGTCTATTAAATATCTCTGAGCTTTTTATTCTTCTGAAATCAAATTTCTGGCACCTGGAAAGTATGGTTACAGGAAGCTTTTGTGGATCTGTAGTTGCAAGTATGAAAATTACATTTAAAGGGGGTTCCTCTAGAGTTTTTAAGAATGCATTTACAGCTTCTTGAGTAAGCATATGTACTTCGTCCATTATATACACCTTATACTTACCTTCCTGTGGTGGATACTTTACATTTTCTATTACATCTTTTATATCTTCAAGCCTTCTTTTAGATGCTGTATCCATTTCAATTACATCCATTGAAATACCTTGACTTATCTTTTTGCACATTTCGCATTCATTACAGGGTTCTCCTTGTTGAACATTTAAACAATTTACTGCCTTTGCCAGTATTTTTGCCATTGAAGTTTTTCCCGTACCTCTAGTTCCAGAAAATAAATAAGCATGAGCTACTCTATTATTTAGTATTTGATTTTTTAACGTAACAGTTATATGATTCTGACCTACTACATCTGTGAAATTTTTAGGTCTCCACTCTCTATATAGGGTAGTATAAGACATATCATCACCTTCTTATTTATAAATCTAATATTATGTTTAAAAATATATAATTTTATATAATAAAAAAGATACCTCATGGTATCTTTAAATGCAAATTATTAAAGTCGTGCACCTTGCTTCGTCTAATAAAACACAAGCGTTACCCATACAGTTAACTCAAACCAGGTTTATCCACGGCACACAAAAATATTCACTTACCGCTGCTTCCTTCCGGACCTGACGGGGTTCATGAGTTTTTGTTGCGTGGGACCAAGCTCTCAACGCCACTTTTATGGGTCAGACCTCACATTTTAAAGTCTAAGCTAGGAATTCAACCCTGCTATAGCGGATTGCAGGTTACAGGGCACCGCTAACTCCCCATCTAGCACGACAAAGTTAAAATGGCGGAGAGAGGGGGATTCGAACCCCCGGTAGAGTTTCCCCTACACACGCTTTCCAGGCGTGCTCCTTCAACCGCTCGGACATCTCTCCACAAAGTTTACTCATGAAAATAAATTAGGTATTTAATTTAAAACTAAATACTTCAACAGAACAATCAATATTATACTATTAAAATTATATAATTTCAATAGTGTAATTAAGATTTATTTTTATAAATTTAACATCCATATTGTAAAAATAAAAACTGAGATATCTCTTAGGATTTCCCAGTCTTTAATTTACCATTGTTGAAAAGATATTTAATTATTTTAGAACCTTAAATCCCTTTCCCCATTTCTAATACGATTAAGATAATTCACAGCTTTTTCACGCTGATTTTCATTTGGAACATTTTTAATTTCATTATCGATCATTTTCTGACCTATGTCTTTTAATTCATCATCTGCATAATCTTTTAAATATTCCTCAAAAGTTAATAGTGCATTTGGTAGGCAATAATTACCTATATTACCAGACTTGGCTAGGGGCATAAACCTATCTCCTGTTCTGCCTGCACGATAACAGGCCGTACAATAGCTTGGCACATATCCATCCTTTACAAGTCCTTTAATCACATCAATAGGTTTTCTATGATCTGCCAAATTAAACTGCGGCTTTTCTTCAATTCCATGATCATCTATAGTTTTTCTTTTAGCATATCCTCCCACCCCTACACAAGAACCTGCACTCATCTGAGAAATGCCAACCTCTAAAAGCTCCTTACGGAACTCAATACTTTCTCTGGTAGAAAGAATCATTCCCGTATAAGGAACTGCAAGTCGAATAGTTGCAACTACTTTTTTAAAATCTTTATCCTTTACTAAATAAGGAAAATTACTATAATCCACACCTTCTGCTGGTAAAAGTCTAGGAAAGGAAATTGTATGTGGCCCAACTCCATGAACTGCTTCTAGATGTTCAGCATGCATTAAAAGAGCTACTGTTTCATAGTGGTAATCATATAGGCCATATAGAGGGCCAATTCCTACATCATCAATGCCGCCGCCTCCCATTGCCCTATCCATAGCTTCTGTGTGCCATTCATAATTATGCTTTGGTCCAAAATGCATATCAAGGTAGGTAGGTTTGTGGTATGTTTCTTGAAATAAAATATATGTTCCTATTCCTACGTCTTTTAATTTTTTATAATTTTCTTCAGTTGTAGCAGCAATATCTACATTTACTCTCCTAATAGCACCATTTTCGAATTTTTCATTATAAATGGTCTTTATACACTCTAAAATATATTCAATTGGACATTTTTCATCATCCTCACCTGCCTCAAGAAGGAGTCTTTTATGTCCCATAGCTTCCAATGCCTTAACCTCTTCCCTTAGTTCATCCTGTGAAAGCTGATGTCTGCCAATTTTATTTGCACACCTATATCCACAATATTTACAGTTATTCACACAATAACTTGATAGATAAAGTGGTGCAAACAATACAATTCTCCTGCCATAAATTTTTTCCTTGACTTCTTTCGCAATCTTATACATTTTTTCAAGAGTTTCCTTATCATCAATCTCTAGCAAAACAGCTGCTTCTCTATGGGTAAGTCCTTTATACTCTTTTGCTTTAGATAAAATCCTATTAATTTCATTTTTGTCTTTAACAAGTTTTTGGGCCTCATTAATTGATTGTAAAACCTCTCCATCCTCGATGAATTCATTAGAATCCATTGATTTTACATTATACATATTTTTACCCCTTTCTAAAATAATTTTACAAAATATCCCCTTAAATATTTATAATCTCCATTGTCATTCAATTATATTAAAATAAAAACTCCCTTTCCGAAACTCATTCAGAAAGGGAGCAGATTAGCAAAAATAGAAATAAACCATGCCAAATGCACGCCTTTCCGCTGGAAATGCCTCACGGTCAGGTAAATCAACAAGCCTTGTATCCCCAAGTAAATTTAATACAAGCAAATACAATGCATACTAGAAAATAATTAACTTTCTTATGTTAGTTTTAACATACATATTTGGCTTTGTCAAACACGTATTAGATAACTGCAATAAGTAACATATATGTATAACGCATTGTGCTAGATCCTATATTCCAAAATATTGAATTTAAAAAAAGCACAAAAATTTCTTGCTGGTATATCCTTTATCTCCTAGTATTTTTAATGTGTTTATTTGCTTCAACTAATTCAAACACAGCTGCTCTATCATCAACATTTGCAGTGGTTATAATAAAGTTTGTTATAAAGCCCTTCATTGAAACTAAGGCATGAAGCTTTAATCCAAAATAAGTTTCTTTTTGTTCTATTAAATCTTGTTCTATCACCAATATTAGAAAATAAATCACGATAGTTCTTTTTTACAAAGTCAAACAATGCTTTTTCAGAGGCTATTGTGGCAGCTTGGCCTACAATACTAATTGTTATAGTTTCTTTTCCTAATTTAATTATAATCCAGGTGATTAGTTTTTGTTAGGGTTTTTCTTATAATATATTAACTAGCACAATGCGTTATGTATAATTATATTTAATCTTTGTGTATAAAAACAGCATATTATACATCTATTAAATATACACTACTCTGTTTTGTTTGCCACTGGCTTGCCAGCAGTCCCTAATCCTTTCTAAATACCATCCCAGTAAGTGCAAAAGACATATTGAGTAAATATATAGTTATTTATTATATAAAATTCCATATATGTATTAACCTCCTCTTAACATATACGATAAAGTAATGAGGTGTATAGTTATATATTAGTAAAAATATGGATTGATTCCTGAAATTACATTTCAATATATTTATCCTGTATTACCACAATAATTTGTAAATTTATTTTTAAGTATTATTTATAAACTATACACCTTTAAACAAATATGAGAGGAGTTAATTAATATTGAAGCTAAATACCTACCTATATTCTTTATTTAATAAAAACATATATAATGATTTAAAATATCAACAATTGAATTTAATACAGTCTTTAAATAACACAGTTAAGAGAAATTTGAATACTTCAAGTTCAGATAATATATCTATTACTAATGGAAAGCAGCTAATTGAAAACCAACAGCATCTTTTATCCCTTAAGGAAATTCAAGGTAGCGATATAAAACAGTTAACTGCTTCTAATAATATTCTCGAATTGAGTGAAGGCTCATTTTATAAATTAAAAACAAATTCTGGTACACTAGCAATATATACAGTTGATAATAGTGGTAACATTTATATGCCTTATTCACAGCTTGGTCTTGACGATAATTTAACTTTACCATCATCAGATTATGGGGAAATAAGTAAAACATCAAGATTGCTTTCAAGCCTTGCAAAAGATAAAACTGCTTTTCTTGTTCGAACTGGAGGATACAGCGATACAGAAATAAAAGAAATATTAAATAATGTTGGTATTACTCCTGGGTGGTTTGAAATTAAAAGTGGTTCACAATCCAATAAATTTTATCTATTGGATAATGGACTTATATATCCAGAATATCAAGTAGAAGCTGAAAGGCGTGGATTTAATCAATCTAATTGGTTTGAATATGGTTATACAAAAGATTCAGTATTTATAGTTGAGGGAAAAGAATATAAATTAGATGAAAATGGCCATTTGAATATTCCAGAAGGTTTAGGATGTCTTATGGATAATATGAAGATTATAAAATAATATTATGACTTTATTTATATTTTAGCTTGTTGAATAATTCATAATCTGGAATTCATGTGATATTATGTGCATTGCACTAACCGCATTAAAAATTGCTAAATTTACTATATTAAATGGATTATTATTAGAATCTTTAAATACTCCAGGGATACTTTCTTGATGTTATTCCTTACTCTTTTTCATTAAATTCATCTATTAGTGTATGTATGATAGAAGCACCCATTTAATATGATGTTCATAACACTTTTTACCATAGAACCTTGGGTTTTCCAAGTTATATAAACCCTTAAGTACAGAAAATAATTGTTCCATTTTTATTCTATGTCTATATAGACTATTACCTATTGGAGATTCACGAAATAAAGCATTCTTATATCATAAAGTGATGACTTATTTAGTTTTACAATTACTGTTATTCAACAAGCTACGTTATATATAATAAAAATATTTACTCTTCTGTTAGAATTTCAATAACCGTTTCGGTTACTTTTTTCATTTTTTCGTTAGCCAAATGCCCAATTCTATAAATAATTATATTTTCATCAGCCGTAAATATTTTATTAGGTCTTATATTGCTATCTTTCATTAATGCTTCTTTAGTAAAATCGTCATTTCTGAGCTTAATTGAGTATATATCACATATATTTTGACTTGTTATTTGTGAAAGTATTAAATCATGACCTTCTGGGTCAGCTAATACCAATGCCGGACGTCTCTTTGAATTGGATAAATCAGAAAATGGAAAGGGTACAACAACCACATCACCTTTTATAAATTCTCCCATGCTTTATCCTCCTCTGGATCAAGCCAATCCTTTGCTAAACTCTTTTCACTTGCAAGTGTTATGTCATCTATTTCTAGATTTCTGTCTTTATTCTTCTTAAATTCTATATAATCTATATAATCTGCTACTTCCTGTAATAAATAAGGTGGTAATGCTTCAATTTTTTTACTACATCATCTATTTTAATCATCTATATCACCTTCCCCAAATCAAATTTATATTATCATTATATATTATTTTTTACTAAATTCCATAGTTCTTTCAACTTCATTCTTGTACAATTGAATAAAGATATCCATGATTGTATTATTCTTTAAATTTTCAAAATTAATGTTATTTTCACATTTTACATCGTCATCAGTTTTATATAATGAATAATACATAATTTCATCATGTTTATAAATACAGTAAAATTTTTCAATTCTATGCTTTCAATACTCAAAATTGTATCCTCCTTATTATCCATCAATATATACTATTCCTTTATTATATTATATCCTATAATTTACCTGCTTAAAATAAATATATTTTTAAATTTTATATATCTCTGATGCAACGTAGAAAAGTCACATAATGAAGTTTATTCCACCATGTGACCTACTTTTATATCCATCTTAATATGTCAGTATTATATACATATTTAATCAAGAATAGAATCTATGCCCCTCTCTAATATATCTGATTTATCCATGCCCTTACCTTATCTCTGTGTCATTAGGTCAAAATAGATCCACTAACAACTTGTCTGAATTTTCATCAACAGGTCATATTTCATAGACTTCACATTATGCTCATTTTGTCCAATTCTAAACAATCAGGCCAAAACCAATACAATCCTGCATCCATTTTAGCCTGACAACCTTGGTGCTCCCAACAGGAGTCGAACCTGCGACCTATTGATTACGAATCAATTGCTCTACCATCTGAGCTATAGGAGCAAAATATACAATATTATTTTAATACAAATTTTCTTTATAATCAAATATAAAAAATTTTTTTATATTTCATCTACTTAAGCAGTAAAAATCATTAAAATTTTTAGTTTACTTTTAAATATATTGTTTATACTAAATTATATACTCTTTAATAGCAATTTCTAATTCTTAGTAGAAAAATCTATACTTTTTAGACTTTGACTTTCTTTGACTTTTAGTATACTATATAGATGTAATAAAAATTAATAAATAATAAAGTCATATACAAGGAGGTATGTATTATGTTTGATATGGTTCCATTTAGAAAAAATGATTCTATAAGAAGAGGTGATGATGCTGAGAACTTCTTCAATTCTTTCTTTAACAATGATTTTTTAACGCCATTTAACATGAACTTATTTAATAATGGACTTAAAGTTGATCTTAAAGAAACTGATACTTCCTATCTGATTGAAGCAGATCTTCCAGGTATAAGAAAGGATGCTATAGATTTGAATTTTGACAATAACTATCTAACAATATCTGCTAAACGAGATGACACTATAGAAGATAACAAAGAAAATTTCATAAGAAGAGAAAGAAGATATGGTGAATTTAAGAGAAGCTTTTATATTGACAATGTAGATGAAAAAAATATTACTGCTTCTTTTGAAGAAGGAGTTTTAAAAATTGAACTTCCAAAGTTAGAAAAAGGAAAGGGAACTAATAATAAAATAGAAATACACTAATTTACGCCTTCCTCTATAAACTCATAATAAACTATAAGGAACTATATTAAAAGTATAGTTCCTTATAGTTTATTCCTGATGTATTACATCCAGATTTCCAAATTTACTGAATTGCCCCATCCAAGCTAATTTTATGGTACCAGTAGGACCATTTCTTTGTTTTGCAATAATGCATTCTGCCACATTTTTTTCTTCTGTTTCTTTATTATAATATTCATCTCTATATAAAAACATAACTATATCTGCATCCTGCTCTATAGAACCTGATTCTCTTAAATCTGAAAGCATAGGTCTGTGATCCGATCTAGCCTCTGGAGCACGGGATAATTGTGAAAGCGCTATAACAGGACACTGCATCTCTTTTGCAAGTGATTTTATAAATCTAGATATTTCTGATACCTCCTGTTGTCTACTTTCCGAATTTCTTCCACCACTCATAAGCTGCAGATAATCTATAATTATAATATCTATACCATGCTCTATTTTTAATCTTCTACATTTGGATCTCATTTCCATAATGGATATTCCTGCAGTATCATCTATAAATATTTTTGCTTCAGCCAAAGGTCCTGAAGCTCGGGCAATGTTTTCCCAATCCTTATCCTCTAAATTTCCCGTTCTAAGTTTTAGCATATCTATATGTGCTTCAGAACATAATAATTTATATGCTAATTGCTCCTTTGACATTTCAAGAGAAAATACAGCCACTCTCTTACCCTCTCTTAAAGCTGCATATTCTGCTATATTCAATGCAAAGGTCGTTTTACCCATAGAGGGCCTGGCAGCTACCAAAACCATATCACCCTTTTGAAATCCTGAGGTTTTAGCATCTAATTCCCTAAACCCAGAAGCTACCCCTGTAGTCTGCCCTTTATTGTTGAACAATCTTTCTATCTCTAAAAATCCTCTTTCAAGTACAACATTCATAGGCTCAAAATCAGATACCTTTCTATTATTGGACAAATCAAATATAGATTTTTCGGCCATATCAATAGTTTTCTCTACATTATTTTGATTATTATAACTTTCCTCTATTATCTTTGTAGAAGCTTTAATAAGTTTTCTAAGGGTAGATTTATCTTTTATAATCTTTATATAAGATTGTAAATTAACAGTTGATACTATAGAGCCACTTAACTCACTTATATATGTTATTCCCCCTGCAGCTTCCAATTTAGATTTAGATTTCAAACTTTCAGTCAATGTTATTATATCTACAGCTATATCCCTCTTATATAAATCTAGAATAGCTTCAAATATAACCTTATGTGATTCTCTATAAAAATCATCAACTTTTAAGATTTCCATAGATTCAACTATGGAAGACTTATCAACAAGCATTGAACCAATTACACTTTGCTCAGCTTCCAAATTATGAGGTATACTTCCTAAAGGTGCATCCATGGATATCCTCACTCCTTAAACTTATATACAATTACTTCTATATTATTTACTAAAATACTATTTTCATCAATTCTTCAATATTAGATACTGGTTCAACTTTTATATCCTTAATATCCGTAGGTACCTCTTTCAGGTTTTCTATAGGTATAACCATTGTTTTTATTCCATTCCTTTTAGCACCATAGGTTTTCTCGAAGATTCCGCCTACAGGCTTTATATTACCTCTTAAAGATATTTCTCCTGTAATAGCAATATCCTGCTTTAAAGGCTTATTTAAAAGAGAACTTATTATGCAAACTGTAATAGCAGCTCCTGCAGAAGGTCCATCAATTCTTCCTCCTCCTATTATATTTACATGAATATCATAATCACTTATATCCTTATCCGTTATTTTTCTTATTACTGAAGCAGCGTTAAATACTGAATCCTTTGCCATACTTCCTGCTGTATCATTAAATCTTACAACTCCTCTTCCTTTTTCCTTGGCTTTAAATGCCACTGATTCTATTTCTATAGTAGAACCTATGTATCCACTTACTCCCAATCCATAAATATGGCCTACTTCATATTCTGATTTTAAAGACACCTCTTCAAAAGATTTAAACCTACCTATAGATATAATCTTTTTTAAATCTTCTACTGTAATCTTAATTTTGTTATTTAAATCTTTAACGCCGCTATTATAAAGTACATATCCATACACATCTGATAATATATTAATAGCCTTTCTTCCCTCAATAGTATACTTACTTATAAGTTCAGATACTCCACTTTCCATTTCTATATTCAACTTTAGTGCTGCATTTTCAACTATACTCTGTATATCTTTTATAGAAAGAGGCTCAAAATAAACTTCTGTACATCTTGACCTAAGAGCTGGATTTATTTCTCCTGGCTCCCTAGTAGTAGCCCCTATTAGTAAAAAATCTGCCGGAGCTCCCTTATCAAATAAATATTTTATATACTTTGGAATACTTTCATCATCAGGATCATAATATGAAGATGAAAATTCAACTCTCTTATCCTCTAATACTTTTAATAATTTATTTTGAAGCATTTCATCTAGCTCACCGATTTCATCTATAAAAAGTACCCCTCCATGTGCTTCTGTAACAAGTCCAAGCTTTGGTTCTGGTATACCCCCTTCTGCCAGATCCCTTCTTGTACCTTGATATATAGGATCATGTACAGAACCTAAGAGAGGATTTGTAATTTCTCTAGGATCCCATCTTAAGGTAGTACCATCAACTTCTACAAATTTAGCATCTTTATTAAAAGGAGTAAATTTTAATTTTTTTGCCTCTTCAAGAGCAATTCTGGCAGCAGTAGTTTTACCTACACCAGGAGG
This sequence comes from Clostridium kluyveri, assembly GCF_001902295.1. Taxonomy (NCBI): domain Bacteria; kingdom Bacillati; phylum Bacillota; class Clostridia; order Eubacteriales; family Clostridiaceae; genus Clostridium; species Clostridium kluyveri. Next base: position 4,432,086 of record NZ_CP018335.1, read on the forward strand.
TCCATATAAAATTATATGCTGTGGATAGGGTGATGCTATTTTAGAAAGTATAGATTCCACAGCTCTCCTTTGACCTATAATTTCATCAAAAGTTTCTGGTCTTAAAAGTCTTTGTATATTTTTACTAAGACTTTTAGAATCTAATACTTCAAGTTTTGCATACTTTTTTAAAGTTTTAGCATTTTCTGGTCCTCTTTGCTTCTTTATAATACTTAATCTTACCTCGTCCATGTACTTGTCCTGACGTTCTGTAACATTCTTTTCTACTTCTCTTTCAATTTTAGTTCTTACATACCTCTCTGCTAAAGTCTCCGCAAGCCAATTATTGGTATCCTCTAAAGCATTATATATGTTAGACTGATTTGGTATAATACTTAATCCTTTTCCATCACTTACTATTTTATTTAAAGCATATATTCTTTTGAATACATCCTCACTGTTTATGTAATCTTGAAGATTATACTTTTCCACCTTGTCATTTATAGTGGCTTCATCCATAACTTTCTTTAATAAATCATATAATACTTTAACTTGAATATCTATTGGTATGGAATTATTCATTTCTTTATCCAAACCATCAATAAATTGTAACTTCACGAGTTTTCCTCCTTATTTTTCTGCAATAATTACTTTTATTTTTGTAGATATTTCAGGATATAATTTAACTTCCACATCATAAGTACCAAGCTGTCTTATATTATTAATTACTATCTTTTTCTTATCTATATTTATTTTAAATTTTTTATTTAGTTCATCTGAAATATCCTTTCCGGTTATAGAACCGAATATTCTTCCATTTTCTCCTGATTTAACAGTTAAATTTATTTCCTTTCCCTTTAATTCTGCTGCAAGCTTTTGTGCTGCTTCAATTTCTGCAAGCTTCTGTTTTCTTTCAGCTTCCTTTTTATTGTTCCATATATGAAGATTAGTTTTATTTGCCTCTTCTGCAAATCCTTTTGGTATTAAATAATTTCTGGCATATCCATCTGAAGCATTTATAACTTCACCTTTTTTCCCTAGAGTTTTTACGTCTTTTAATAATATAACTTTCATTTATTTTTCACTCTCCTTAACATATTTCTTTATGGCATCTTTTAATTTCAACAAGGCTTCATCTATAGTTACATATTCCAATTTTGCTCCTGCCATAGTAATATGTCCTCCTCCGCCTAAGGTTTCAAGTATAACTTGCACATTTATATCTCCTAGGGATCTTCCGCTAATGAATATTTCATCTTTTATTTTAACAAAAACAAAAGACGCTTGAATACCTGTAATATTTAGCAATTCATCTGCCGCTTGAGCTGCTAATAGTATACTTTCTATTTGCTTAGGACATACCGCTATAGCAATATTATTATATATATTAGCTGACCTTATAATTTCAGCCCTTTTCAAATAAGTTTTTAAATCATAAGAAAAAAATTTTTTTATTTCTATAGTATCCGCACCAAGTCTTCTTAAAAATGAAGCAGCTTCAAAAGTCCTTACTCCAGTTTTAAAATAGAAATTTTTAGTATCTACACATATCCCTGCAAGAAGAGCTTCCGCTTCTATAGTTTTTATGTCAGGCTTTTCTACCATATATGGCAGCATTTCCGTAACTAATTCAGAAGTAGATGACGCATACGGTTCAATATAACTTAAAAGTGAACCTTTAATAAAATCTGTAGTTCTTCTATGATGGTCAATTATAACCATCCTGCTAAATTTATTCACTAAATCCATACTTTCTACATAGCCTTCACTGTGAACATCTACAATTATGAGAAGACTGTTTTCATCCATTTTATCCTCACAATCTCTGCTATGTATAAATACATCCTTATATTCTTTTTCTTCCTTTATCTTAGCCAATATAAGTTTTGTACTTTCATTTGGATTATTTAATACAATATAACACATCTTACCCAGTAGACCTACCACACTGTGTATTCCTACTGCAGCACCTAAACAATCTATATCTGGCTTGATATGTCCCATTATAAATATACTACTGCTATCATTTATTATATCTACAAGTGCTTGAGCTACCACCCTTGCCTTTACCTTAGTTCTTTTTTCAACTTCTTTGGCTTTTCCACCATAAAATAGTAACTTATCTCCATTTTTTACGACCGCTTGATCTCCACCTCTACCTAATGCCAATTCTTTAGCCGATACCGCATATTTTTCATTTTCTAAAGGAGTGTCTCCTCCTCTGCCTATACCTATACTTAAAGTTACTGCAAGCTTGTTTCCCATGTTTATTTCTCTTACAGTATCTAATATTTCAAATTTTTTTTCCATTTCTTTTTCTATATACTTATTCTGTATACAAAATATATATTTATTGGATTCATACTTTCTAATCATTGCATTTAAACTCTGTGCATAAATATTTATAGTTCTTTCTATCTCTGCTATTATAAGTGGCCTATCATCTTCATCCATAGCCTTAACTACATCATCAAAATTATCCACTTCCATAAGCATTATAGTATCTTTATTTGCATTTATTGAATTTACCATATCATAGGATTGGCTCACATCGTAAAGATATAATATAACAATCTTATCCTTAGATTTTTCAGAAGTACCTACTATATTTGTGTATATATCATAATATTTATCCTTGATTTTTATATATTTAAATACACTTTCCTTGCCATTTACCGCCTGTTTAATATTAAAATCTCTTGCAATATTTTTAATATTTTGACCTAATATATCTTTTCCTTTTAATATAGAGGAAAAGTTCTGATTATACCAAAGTACATCTCCAGTTACCTTTATTATAACAAGGGGAAATGGGAATTTAACAAGTGTACTTGTAGTAGCTATATCAAGTTTAGATGAGAAATCTTCTATGAATTTTTTCCATTCATTTTTCCTGAATTTTGTATTTTTTATATTATAGATTACAAGCAGCACGTACAAAGCAATAGTTATGCTGCCAATTATTATATGTCCATACAGCATTAATAATAAAATCAGCACTGCAATTATTATCATATATACTTTATTACTAGTTATAAAATAATTATAATTATCTTGCATTAAATAAAACCCCCGGTACTATTTTTTTAACTTTCTATAAGGGTCGAGTTTTCTAAAATCAAATATCATATCTATAAATCCTATAATAGTATAAAATAAAGATAATCTTGACATGGCTGTAAATATTATTATTAAGGCAGCAATCTTTTTAGACATTTTGTACTTATCTATTAAATAATATGTAATCAATGCTATCCCATCTAATAAAAGTACGAATTGAAGTATAGTCCCTGATGAATTAGCCAGATATTCTCCTATAACTATATTTTTTCTATCGAGCAGCATTCCTATAACAAGAATTAAACCAACCAATGTACCTATTCTGGTATTCATATACCATTGACCAATTGGTTTAATTTCCTTAACTTCGTATCTTAATTTTTTAAGTACAACTAACGTTACCATATAATTTAAATAAGACGAAATAAATGATAAAATTACAACCATAGCTGGAATAAGTCTCATAATATATTCTGGTGTAAATACCTTAAATATTTCTTCGATTACAGCAGCTTCACTGCTTGACATTCCAGCTCTTTTATACATATCTTTGCTTAATTCCATTGACTGCTTTAAACCTGCCAGCATTTCATTAACAAATCCATATATTCCACCTTTATTTATGAGCATAGTATAAATAAACAAATAAAATATTATTCCTAAAGCAAAAGATATAGCTACAAAGATAATTGTATTTCCAAACTCTTTTTTATTTTTTATACAATATCCTAAAGTCATTCCTGTAAGCCCTATTAATAATATTGAAGCTAATGCACTTATAGGATTATAAAGCATTGCTATAAATATACCACTAGCTGCTACAGAAATCAAAGTAACCTTATAGTTTTGCCTTATATATAATATTGTTATAGGAATAGGTATTATAAAATTAATAACTATAGATAATATAGGTATATATATATTTATAAGAACTATTACTACTGTAAATGCCGTTATAATACCTGCTTCTGCTAAAGCCTTTACATTATACGTTTTACCTTGCATATCTACCTCCATTAATTTCTGTCTTTAAGATAATTATATAATTTGGTTAAATCTTTCCCATCTTTTTCTATTTTATCTTCTTCAATTATACCAATTTTTAACTTTCTTTTTATAGTTTCATCTACGGCTGTATGAGAGTATCCTAATCTTTCTGCAAGCAAGTATAATATTATTATTGCTCCAGAAATACAATCTAATATGGCTTCTTGTGCTACATTACTTCCTTTTGTAAGTAATTTAAAAAAATCTCCTATTATACATAGAAGATCCGCCTTTAAATCCTCTATCATTTTAACATTATACATTATGTTAAAATTTTGTTTTTTCATACAGTTCTCCTCCTATTCTTTAATTATATTTTAGTTTCTTTTATATTTTTGTGCAATAAATAGAAGTAATAGATTTAAACTTAATTGTATAATTTCAGATTAGGTTTAAAAAAAGTGAAGAATACAAATTCTTCACTTTTTAACTACTCTGTTGTAAATGGTAATAAAGCTATGTTTCTAGCCCTCTTAATCGCTCTAGTCAATTCTCTTTGATGCTTTGCACAGTTTCCAGAAATTCTTCTTGGAAGAATTTTTCCTCTTTCTGTAACATATTTTCTTAATTTATTTATATCTTTATAGTCTATAAACTCAGACTTATCCATACAAAAAGCACAAACTTTTCTCTTGGCTCTTCTTAATTTTCCGGAATTTCTTCTTCCGCCTTCTCTATTTGCCATACTGCTTCTCCCTCCTTACTCTTAAAATGGGATATCTCCCTCATCAACTGGAGTAATATCTTCTCCGTAGATATCTTCATTAAAACTTGAGTCTTTACCAAAATCTTCAGATAGAACTTCAGTGTTATTGTCTCTTACAGACTTCTGTCCCCATTCAAGAAATTGGACTTCTTCTGCAATAACTTCAGTAACATATTTTCTAATACCGTCTCTAGATTCATAACTTCTAGTTTGGATTCTGCCACTAATGCCTATAAGCTTTCCTTTACTCATATAATTAGCAGTAGATTCAGCTTGTTTTCCCCATACAACAATGGGAATAAAGTCTGCCTCTCTCTGTCCATCTCTAGTAAATCTTCTATCAACAGCTATAGTAAAGGTAGTAACTGCTTTTCCCATTCCTGGTGTAAATCTTAATTCCGGATCTTTAGTTAATCTTCCAATTAAAACAACTTTATTCAATTAAAACACCACCTATTTTTCATCCTTTACTATTATATGTCTAACAACTGTATCTGTAATTCTAAATACTCTATCTAACTCTTTTGGCAAAGTAGGATCAGCATTAAAAGTTATCAGGGTATAATATCCTTCGTTAACTTTTTTTATTTCATAGGCAAGCTTTCTCTTACCCCAAATATCAACGTTTTCTATTACACCTCCACCATTTTCTATTACACCTTTAAATTTTTCTACATTAGCTTTATAACCTTCCTCATCTAATGATGGGTGTAATATAAATATAGTTTCGTATTTACCCATTGAATTCCACCTCCTCCCCTCGGACTAATGGCTGTGATTTTCACAGCAGGGACTACGTTTTCTTATTTTACTACTTTTTCTATATAAAATCAATTAATTTTTTTAACAGCTAAAATTCACAATATATAATCATACTTCCTGTATATCAGGTGAGTTTTGCTTTATAACCTTTTTTATATTTTTTTCAAATTTACTTCTTGGAAGCATTACTATCCTGCTGCAACCACAACATTTTATTTTTATATCAGCACCAAGTCTTATCACTTCCCATTCATTACTGCCACAAGGATGACCTTTTTTCATCTGCACTATATCACCAATATAAAAAATTTTTTTCATATATTTATTCCTCCTTTAAAATTTTTACTGATGAATAAGGAATTTTAATATTTTCTTGTTTTAATACTTCCCATATTTGTTTTCTAAGTTTCATTTCCATATCCCATTGTGTCATTGTCTTTGTCTTACCGGCTATTCTAATAGTCACTCTATCATCTTTAATGCTTGTTATCCCCTGAACAGTCGGTCCTTCTACAATAACAGAATTTTCATTCTTAAACTTTTCACATAATTCCGACATTATACTCATAACTCTATTTATATTTTCATCATATGCAATATCTGTATCTATAATAATCCTAGCATTCCCTTTTGAGTGATTAGTAATTTGGGTTATAAGGCTATTTGGTATTATATGTAAATCACCATTAAAATCCCTTATTTTAGTAATTCTTAATTCTACACTTTCTACAATACCACCTTTGTCATCTATATTTATATAATCTCCCACTGCAAATTGATCCTCAAATAATATAAAAAAGCCATTTATTATATCTTTTATAATACTCTGTGCTCCAAGTCCAAATGCCACTCCACCTATACCTGCAAAAGTCAGACCGGTTATACCTATTTTAGGCGATATTATGGCAATTATACTAAATATGCCAAAGAAATATACTGCATATTTCAATACACTTCTTAAAATAGCTCCTATGGTTTTAGCTTTTTTATCATCCAATGAAATTTTAAAATTCTTCTGTTTTGAAACATATTTATTTATTATTTTATTTCCAATTTTAACGACAAGATACATAATGATTAATATAATTATTATTTTAAGGACTGTCTCTCCAAAATTATATATACTTTCTTTAGGTATTTTCAATTTTTTATATATTTCAATTAAACTTTCTTTCATATTTCCCCCCCATTTTTAAAAATGGTATTGTCAAAAATTTTAATATAATTTCTGACGTAACCCTTTCATTTTTAACAATTTTATATAAATAACTTGCTCCCCCCAAACTTTTAGGGTAAATTAGTGATTTGCAAAGTCATAATTTCCAGCAAAGAAGAAAGGAGCAAGCTACAAGCATGATTAACGAGTTTCTTGTTAAATACATTATTTACCTACACAATATGATTAACCTATTATTTATTCTTTTAGTTGGCAAACCCATGTTTACCCCTGCCTCTGACGAACCAGTAAAAAAGGAATATAGAAAGCTTCAGGTAGACAAAATACCTATATTTGAAATACCTGAAAAGCTTGATTATAAAGTTCTTCTACATAACTATTTTGAAAGTCACAAGAAAGAACTTACACCTGTTAAGCCACGTAAGAATAAAACTATCATTCCTAAAGAAGTTAAGTGTCCTAAATGTGGTGCTCCCCACCAGTATCTTTACGATAATAATGGTGGCAGAGGTCAATACCTTTGTAAGGTGTGCAACACAGTATTTAACCCTAAAAATTATTTTCAAAAGTCCGTTATTTTAAAATGTCCTTACTGTGGTAAAACACTTGAAAAAATCAAAACTCGCAAGGACTTTTATGTGCATAAATGTAAGAATGATGAGTGTGATTTTTATAAAACCAATTTAGCTTCAATGACTAAAAAAGAAAGAGAAGACTTTAAAAATAACCCTCACAACTATAAAGTTAGATATATAACTAGGGAATTTACTTTTGACTATAAGCCTTTTAGCAGTAAAAGCCCTGTTAAATCTAAAATTAGTCTGCCTAAAATAATGGTTTCGTCTCATACTTTAGGATTAATTATGTCTTACTACGTAAACTACCATATGTCTTCAAGACAGACGGCTTCAATAATGAGGGATATTCACGGTATTAAAATATCTCATCAAACAGTTTTAAACTACGCTGATGCTGTATCCCATGTGGTAAAGCCCTTTGTTGATAACTACAATTATGAGTTATCTAATTCTTTTTGTGGTGATGAAACATACATAAAAGTTAACGGTAAATGGCAGTATATCTTCTTTTTCTTTGACTCTGTTAAGAAAATTATTCTTTCTTATAGAGTTTCACCAAATAGAGATACTCTTTCAGCAGTTGAAGCTTTAGACGACGTTTTATCAAAGCTTAAGGATATACCTAAAAAACTAAATTTCATTGTTGATGGTAATCCAATCTACTTGTTGGCACAACATTTTTTCGCAAGCGAAGACATTAACTTCGATATTACTCAAGTCATAGGTCTTACAAACAATGATGACGTTTCAAAGGAATACAGACCTTTAAAACAGATAATTGAACGTCTTAATAGAACCTTTAAAGGCAGTTATAGGACAACCTGTGGTTTTAATAGTTCAGATGGTTCTATAGCATTTGTAACATTATTTGCTGCATATTTTAATTTTCTAAGAACTCATTCAACACTTAATCATAAGGTTCCAGTTCAAATACCTGTACTTCAAAGTCTTCAAACCATGCCAGCTCGTTGGTGTAAGCTTGTTGAACTAGCTCAAGACTATTGTATATCACAGGCTACCTCCTAAGATTTTATATCTATTTAGCTGAGCCCTAAAGCAGCTGTTGGCGTCAGCGAACCCTTGACAAACCGAATTAGACAAATTTTAAAATTGGTTTTCAGAGGGCTTTTTGTCATGTCTTTATATCTTTTCCCTTCGCCCTCTTCAAGGTAAAACAAAATTTGGATAATGTTTGTCAAGGGCAACTGCGGTTATTTGTAACAAACTTACATTTATGGGTGCCCTAAAAATTTATTATTTTATAGTTTTTCATAAACTTTTTACACTACCTTAAAAATTATAAATAAATTTAGATTATTTATAATTCATATTATTCCTTAGTCCATGCTAAAACATAGTACATTAATTAAATACTTCTTAATCTTTCATTAATTATGCAAAATTTTACTATTATAAGTATATACAAGGCTATTATATTATTTTATAATTATTATACATAGATTATTTTAACACATGAATTTTATTTAGAATTCATATGTTAAAATATTTTAGTCCACGATATAATTATATAACAAATATGTTTTGTTTTTAATAATATATATATGATTATTATGTAAATTAAAAATATATATTAGAATTATTATTAATAATCAAAATAATAGTAAAAATTTTATAGGAGTTGATATATACTCATGAGTGATTTGATAAATAAAATTGATAAAATTAGTATATTTTTTATAGTCTATACCATACTCTTCTTAACATTTTTTAATACTCTTGACTACACTTTACCTTTTGTCCTAGCTTTTTTATGTGCATTAGTACTTAGAAAGCCTACAATTTTTATTTCACAAAAACTAAAAATTAAAAGCGGAATTGCTTCTTTAATTACAACCTTGGTATTCTTTACAATAATAATAACTTTGTTAGTTTTAGGAATAACTACCATAAGTCAAGAAGCTATACAACTTGGGAAAAACACCCAAACATATATTTCTAAGAATTCAACTGATATATATAACTCATTTTATAAATTGCAAAAATATTATAACGATTTGGATCCTTATATAATAAATACTTTAGAAAAAAACTTTACGAATTTTGTTACTAAGACTTCAAATATAATAGTAGATTTTTCTGGCAAACTAGTATCTTATATAATAAATCTAATAGCCACAATACCTTACATATTGATGGTGGTGCTTTTTACTTTATTAACTACATATTTTTTTACAAAGGATATGAGTTCCTCCAAGATAAATATGCAAAATTTAATACCAAACAACAAAACAGATAAATTATTAAAAATATATTCTGAAACCAAAAAAATGTTAGGTAATTATTTACTTTCCTACATGATTATAATTTTATTTACATTTTTGGAAACCATAATAGTATTTTTAATTTTCAAAGTTAAATATGCTGTAATACTTAGCGTAATATGTGCTATAGCAGATTTACTTCCTATTCTAGGAATTGGAGCTATATATATACCTATAGCTTTTATCTACTTAATAGTATTTAAAAATTATGTTACATTTATAGGACTACTTATATGTTATATATTAGTTTCTATAATAAGGCAAATTATTGAGCCTAAAATAGTTTCATCTTCTCTTGGAATACATCCTGTAGCAGTTCTCGCAGCATTATTTATAGGATTAAAAGCAAATGGCATATCTGGAATGATATTTTGCATATTTTTAGTAGTATTTTTTAATATATTTAGAAAACTGGATATGTTCTAAATTTTATAACAAAATATATAAATTTATAGTATAAAAAACCTCTATATGGTAAAGATTCTAATATAGGAGGTTTTTTATGATTAAGAAATTAATAATAGATCCCACAGCTAAAAATTCAATATATACTTTAAGAGACACTATTAGTAATGAAATATTTCCTATAGTCAAATCTAAAAGAACCATAGTAATACTATGTATAGGAACAGACAGATCCACTGGAGATAGTTTAGGACCTATAGTAGGAGATAAATTAAAGTTTTTAGTAAGAAATAGAGTTGCATTATATGGAAATTTACAATATCCAGTACATGCTAAAAATATTTCCGATATAATAACTGAAATAAATTCTAAATATAATAATCCCTTTACAATAGCAATTGACGCTTGCCTCGGTAATATTCAAAATGTAGGTAAAATAATACTAGAGTCCAAACCTCTTCATCCTGGTTCTGCTATGAATAAATCACTTCCTAAAGTAGGTGATTTAAGTATAACGGGTATTGTAAATATATGTGGTGCAATGGAGTTTATGGTTTTACAAAACACCCGATTATTTACTGTTATGCAATTAGCTGATACAATTTCTAAAGGCGTATATCACTCTATATTAAAAACTATAGGTGGAAAAAGTAATACTAGTTTTCTCCGAAATGTAGAGGCTTGATATATAAAATATTTACTACTAATTTGTCTTTTTAATAAATAACATTTCATTAATTACAATATCTTTAAAAGTTCCATATGTCATTCATTCATAAAACCAGATGATTATAATAACCTTTTAATACAAACACAAAAAACTCCTTAAATTTATAAATATTCCAAAGGAGTTTTTTATTGAAATAAGACTATATTCTTTTATTTATGCAATCTTCTAAAACTTGTTGTTCCTCTTGAGATAAACCATATCTTGATAGACCACTATCTATAGGTTTAGCATAAGTAGTACTTTCATCTCTTCCATATATTCCTGTAATTATTACACCATCATTTTTTTCATCCAATAATGCTATTGAAAAACTCAAATCACTTCCTACATCTTCAAAGGCTCTATATCTTATAACAGATATTTTTTGTATACAACAACTTACTTTAGAATTCAAGTCGTTATAAAGATTTTTTATATTTTCATATTGATTTTTTACATTATCTATACTATCCAAATATCCAATAATAAATTCTTCTAAATTTTTATTATTAGAGCCTCTCATAAATTTTCTGTATCTTTTTTCCAATCTATTTAAAGACTTCAAAATTACTAAATTCATAATAAATAATATTATTATAATTATAATTAATCCAATTGTAATGTATACGTGTAATCCATTTATTAGGTTAATGATATTTTGCATATTTTTCTCCTTTCATAGAGATTAAAATGAATAATACTTTCTTTAAATTTAATAACATACCCATTATATATATATGAAAAGAATTTTTGTTTAAAAATGTTTCATGTGAAACATTTTTAAACAAATTAGATTTTTAATATATCCAATATTCTCTGCAAATCCTCCTGAGAATAATATTCTATTTCTATTTTACCTTTATTTCTTTTATCCATTAATAAAACTTTTGTACCAAATAAGTTTTCTAACTTGTCTTTTATATCTAAATAATAAACATTTTGTTCTTTAGTCTGATTTTGCTGTGGTTTTTTATGTGAATTAACATTTTTAATAAGTTTTTCTACATCTCTAACAGTAAGATTTTTATCTATAATAGTTTGAGCTAGCTTATATTGTAAATCATTACTTTCTAAGCCTAATAGGGCTCTTCCATGTCCTTCAGTAATGACTCCATCTATAAGATAATTTTGAACTCTATCATCTAAATTTAAAAGTCTCATACAGTTAGTAATCTTAGTTCTAGATTTTCCAATTTTATTACTTAACTCTTCTTGAGTTAAATTTAACTCAGTAACCAATTTTTTATAGGCTAGAGCTTCTTCTATGGGATTTAAATCCTGTCTTTGTATATTTTCTATTAGAGAAACTTCTAAAATTTCATTACCTGATAAATTCATTATAATTACAGGTATCTCTTTTATATTAGCTAATTTAGCAGCTCTCCATCTTCTCTCTCCTACAATTATACTGTATGTATTATCTTCAATTTCATTAACTACAAGAGGTTGTATTATACCATACTCTTTTATTGATTGAGAAAGTTCTAATATCTTGTCCTTGTCGAACTTTTTTCTAGGCTGACTTTTATTTGCAACTATGAAATCAATATCAATATATTTAATATCTTTTTGATTTTCTTCTCCAATGTCCAAAGTATTTTCAGGTATTAGTGCCCTAAGTCCTTTCCCTAATCCATATTTTTTATTCAAATCACATTCACTCCTTTTGCTTATGTAAAAATTCTTTAGTCAATCTCTCATAAGCTTCCGCACCTTTACACTTATCATCATAAAGTACTATAGGTAGTCCAAAACTAGGAGCTTCCGCCAGTCTTATATTTCTAGGTATAGTAGTATCATAAACTTTATCTTTAAAATACTTTTTCACCTCTAAAACAACTTGATTTGATAAATTAGTTCTGGTATCACACATACTCATAATTACTCCCTCAATTTTTAAATTCGTATTCAATGACTCCTTAACTAATTTAACTGTGTTTATCAATTGTCCAACACCTTCCAAAGCATAAAACTCACATTGAATTGGAATAAGCACACTATCTGATGCAGTAAGTGCATTTATGATCAATAGTCCTAAAGATGGTGGACAATCTATAAATATAAAATCAAAATCCTGTTTCAAGTTCTTTAACTTGCTTTTCAATATTTTTTCTCTGTTTTTCTTACTTATTAATTCTATTTCACATCCAGCCAATTCCATTATTGAAGGAATTATATAGAAATTATCTATAAGCTCACAGGGTACTATTGCCTCATTTATGTTAACCCTTGATGTCAAAACATCATATATAGAAATCTCTATATTTCTCTTATCAAAACCCAATCCGCTGGTAGTATTACCTTGAGGATCAATATCTATATTTAATATTTTATATCCTTGCATAGCTAAGTATGCACTTAAATTAATACAAGTGGTAGTTTTGTAGGGTAGGAACCCAACGTCTTACTGTAACCAAATCACAGCAGATTTTTGTGAACCCCCCTCCGAACCGAACGTACACCTTTCAATGTATTCGGCTCTCCAGTTATTTATATTAAAAGGTAAATCTATGTTAAGTTCTCCTTGTTTAAGCTACTTCCAAATTATATCATTCACATTTGCAAGAGGCTTATTTTTCCTCTCTAAGGACTCATTACAATAAATTATAGTTTCCATACCGTTTTTTGTCATATAATTGATTCCCACAACTTTTTTTAATACATTTTTATCTTTTCCCTTAAAGACTATACCATATTTATTTATTACCTGTTTAACTGATATTTGTTCTTTTCTTGCCAGAGTCTTTACCAAACTTAAATAATGATAAAATTTAAATTTTCTAACTTTTACATTCACATCTGAGGCTAAACAGTAATAATTATATAAATCTATGATTTCTCTATTATAGAGAGAAATTATTTTAAATACGGATAAGTTAATTCTAGAATTATTATGTATTGGCTTTCCATTTAAAATAAAAGGTTTAATTATTTTTCTTATCACTTCAGCAGGTATTAATAATTGTATTATTTCAGTATCTCTTTTTTCTTTAGATTTATCAATTTTATTACCTTTAAAATTATTATTTAATTTAGTTATTTCATAGCCTAAAAATTTCACTCTCTGTTTATTTAAATCAATGATAAAGATTTCTTCTTCGGTAATTTCTATATTTAACTTATCTTTTAAAAAAACTTTTATATTTTCTATCATATATTCAGCTAAATCTTTAGTTTCAAAAATAAAAATAATAAAATTATCTAAATACCGTATATATTTTACTTGTCCAAATTCTTTATTTATATATTTATCAAACTTATCTAAATATATATTAATCAATATATTAGCCAAATTTTCTCTTTGTGGTATCCCTGACCATGTATCATAATTTTTTTTTCCTTTCATATATCCTGCCGCAAGAAACTTACGAACAAGATTTATAAAACGTCCGTCAGATATTTTTTCACATAATAACTTTATAACAAAATCATAATTTATATTATAAAAACAACTTTCTATATTACCCTTAACAGCCCATCTAGCACCATTACAAGTAGTTTTTATCTTATAAAGAGCAGTATGACAATTTTTATTGGGAATAAATCCATGAGAATTAACACTAAAATTAACATTGTATATAGATTGGAGAATTTCCACAATTATTTGCTGTATTAAATTATCATATAAACCTTTTATTTGAGAATGTTTTTTATTTTGCTTATCTGATTTTTCTAATGACTCTGGATAATAACTTTCATTCTTTAATTTTTCAATTATTTTATGAACACCTTCAGTATTAAAACTATGTACTTTTTCTGTAACAACATTGCCTGTATTTTCACCTGCAGAATAAACTTGAAAATATGCCCTTAAATAGAAATCCATATTAAATAAATATCTATATATTCTTTGAAATTTATAATTTGGGTTCTTATTAGATTTATCTTTTAATATTGCCAATATTAATTCAGCTTTTTGCATTTCGCATACCTCCTTAATTAGACAATAAAAATAACCTTCCTTCCTTCGCCATGTAATAGGCTTTCCCTATCTCGGACTACTATGAAGGTTCCGTAATCATAATGGATATTTAAAATTTTTCAATTCACAGTACTTAAAATATTCCACCTTAGACTATCTCCGTTTAGATTAATAAAAGCGATAATATGACTTAGGTCTTCTGTTCGTTTCTCGTACACCTCATAATAAGATGTTGGGAATATCTACAACGTTAATAAAACACAGGTAAAATTTTATTTTTAAATATTCCGTTTACGTATTCAAATGGTCTTCGTAAACCCCGGCAGTTAGAGCTAAGAAACTAGAATTCAAGCAATCCAGCCTTGACCTTATCATATCCTAACCTTGCATATCAGTATCTTAACCATCTTTAGAAACTATATGCTTTAATAGACATGCTATGGTTCCCTTGATGTTTCCACCTTCAGGTAAGTCTATTGGTTAACAAGGTATCGTTGTAACCTTGACTGTATTTAAACAGCATTCTTTTATAACCCATTACGGACGCACACCTACGCCGCCTTTTTGATTAAATATGGATATTATTTTCATTTAAGTTCCCCCTTTCTAGGTTTTCTATTTTCTTATTTTTAATTATATATTTTTATTTACAATAATAAAAGAGTTTTTGCTATAAATTCTTTTATTTATAGCAAAATACATATAAAATTTATAATTTTATCCATCAATTTTATATGTACAATATAAAATTGAAAAATACAAAAAATTAAAGTAAAATGTTTCACGTGAAACATTTTACTTTTTAAGAATTATAATCACCAATTAATATCATCCAATTCTTTATTAACAAGTTCTCCTAAAGATTTTTTAAATTCAGCTACCTTAATGGATTCTTAGATACGATACCTGCTTTTCTTGGATACTTACCAGAAGTATGTATTATTTTTTTTATTACTACTAAATTATGATTGAACTCATCATCTTCAACTTTTATTATATCTTCAATTTTACCACCTAAAATATTAATTGCATTCTTGCTTTCTGTAATCTCATCTTCAACAGAAGGCCCTTTCATTGCTATAAAATATCCTCCCACTTTTATATAAGGAATACAAAATTCACTTAAAACTGTTAAATTAGCCACGGCCCTTGATACTACAACATCACTCTTTTCCCTATACTCTATTTTTCTTGCAAAATCCTCTGCTCTTCCATGTATACATGTTACATCATTTAATTTAATATTTAAGATAACTTGATTTAAAAAATTTATTCTTTTATTCAAAGAATCCAAAAGTATAAGTTTTACTTCTGGTTTAATTATTTTTATGGGTATACCTGGAAATCCTGCACCAGTTCCCACATCAATGATACTTTTAGCATCTTTTAAAGGCAAAAATTTAAATACTCTGATACTATCTATGAAATGCTTCTTAATTATATCTTTTTCATCTACTATAGCAGTAAGATTCATCTTATCATTCCATAATTTAAGTATATCCTTATATTCAATAAACTTATTATACTTTTCTTGGTTAAAATTTAGTCCTAAATCTTTACATACAGTGTCCATAATCTCAAAATAATCCATAATATTTTCTCCCAAATTGTTATTTTATAGAAGTTTTTCTCTATGTTTTTTCTCCAGATGAACTAATAAAACAGAAATATCTGCTGGTGAAACTCCTGAAATTCTGGAAGCTTGACCTATACTTATAGGTCGTATTTTCTTTAACTTCTGATTTGCTTCTATTCTTAATCCCTTAACTTCATCATAGTCTATATTTTCAGGTATAAACTTACTTTCAAATTTCTTAAACTGTTGAACCTGCTCTAGCTGCTTTTTTATATATCCCTCATATTTTGAAATGATATTCACTTCTTCTTGAACATCTTCATTTAATTCAGGTCTATCCCTATCAAGCATCTGAAGTTTAAAATAATCAAGTTCTGGTCTTTTTATCAATTCGTATAAACTTACACTTTTTTTCAATTCAGATGAATTCAATGAATTTAAAAACTCAATTACTTCTTTCTTAGGTGTTATATAAAGATTCTTTATTCTTTTTATTTCAATTTCTATATTATTTTTTCTCTCTAGATATTTATCATATCTTTCTTTAGTAACCAACCCTATTTTATATCCCATTTCTGTAAGCCTTAAATCTGCATTATCTTGTCTAAGTATAAGCCTGTACTCAGAACGGGATGTCATCATTCTATAAGGCTCTTCCGTTCCCTTTGTAACTAAGTCATCTATTAAAACTCCTATATAAGCATCAGATCTTTTTAAGATAAAAGGTTCTTTTCCTTTAACTTTAAGGGCAGCATTGATACCTGCAACTATGCCCTGTGATGCTGCTTCTTCGTATCCAGAACTTCCATTTAACTGACCTGCTCCAAATAACCCTTCAACTTTTTTAAATTCTAAAGTAAGTTTTAACTGCAGTGGATTTATACAATCATATTCAATAGCATACCCTGTCCTTAAAAATTCCACATTTTCAAGGCCTATTATAGTCCTATACATAGCAATCTGAACATCTTCAGGCATTGATGTAGATGCACCATCTACATATAACTCATTTGTATCTTCACCTTCAGGTTCAATAAATATTTGATGATTTTCCTTATCTGGAAATCTAACTATTTTATCCTCAATAGAAGGACAATATCTTGGTCCTACTGACTTAATGGAGCCATTAAAAAGAGGAGATCTATTTATATTTTCTCTTATAACTTTTGTAGTATTTTCTGTAGTATATGTTAAATAACAAGACACCTGTTTTCTATCTAAATTCTCACTCATAAAAGAAAAAGGAACTATTCTTTCATCACCTGGCTGTTCTACCATTTTAGAAAAATCCACGCTGCGTCCATTTACTCTAGCTGGTGTACCTGTTTTAAATCTTCTGATTTCTATTCCCAAATCCAATAAGCTTTGTGAAAGATCATTGGCGGGCATAAATCCATTTGGACCTGAACTATAGCTTACGTCACCTATAATTACCTTACCTTTTAAATAAGTTCCTGTAGATAGAACGATAGTTTTTGTTTCAAAATACGCCCCATTCTTGGTTATAGCGCCACAAACTTTACCTTCATTGTCAATTCTTATACCTATCACTTCTAATTGTTTTAAATCTAAATTATGCTGTCTCTCAAGTACACTTTTCATTCTTCCTGAGTAATTTCTCTTATCTGCTTGTGCCCTTAATGAATGCACAGCAGGTCCTTTAGAAGTATTGAGCATTCTTGACTGTATAAAAGTAGCATCAATATTTACTCCCATCTCTCCACCTAAAGCATCTATTTCTCTTACTAAATGTCCCTTAGCAGTTCCCCCTATATTAGGGTTACATGGCATAAATCCTATGCTATCTAAATTCATGGTGCACATTAAAGTTCTACAACCCATTCTAGCTGCAGCAAGTCCTGCCTCACATCCAGCATGACCTGCACCTATAACTATTACATCATATCTTCCTGAAAAATACTCCAAATCTAATTACCTACTTTCCTAAACAAAATTGTGAAAATATTT
Organism: Clostridium kluyveri; assembly: GCF_001902295.1. Lineage (NCBI taxonomy): Bacteria > Bacillati > Bacillota > Clostridia > Eubacteriales > Clostridiaceae > Clostridium > Clostridium kluyveri. The sequence continues at coordinate 4,450,257 of NZ_CP018335.1, forward strand.
TATCTATTATATCTTCTTCTAAAGTATCACCAGTTATTTTTCCTAAATTAATCCATGCATTTTTTATATCTATAGACACTAAATCTATAGCTAAAGTACTTTTTAATGTTTGCAGGGCTTCAATACAACTTTCCTTAGCTCTAATTAGTCCTTCTTTATGTCTGGTATTAGTTATAAACAAATCTTCTGACTTAATTTCTCCTTTAAAGAATAATTCTTTAATACAGTTCTTGATTTTATCCAAACCTTCTCCATTTTTAATAGAGGTTTTTATTATAAATCTTGAATTTAAATTACAAATATCATTTAAATCTATTTTATCACCTATATCAGTTTTATTTAATAAAATAATGTATTTTCTATGATTTACATAATTTATTATTTCATTATCTTCCTCGTCCAACTCTTTACTTGAATCCAACATTAATATAACTAAATCCGATTCATCTATTTTTTCTTTAGACTTTTCCACACCTATTTTCTCTACTATATCATCAGTTTTTCTTATACCAGCTGTATCAATTATTTTTATAGGAATTCCACCTATATTCATATACTCTTCTATAACATCCCTAGTTGTACCAGGTATATCTGTAACTATAGCTTTATTTTCTTCAATTAAAGAATTCAATAAAGATGATTTTCCTACATTAGGTTTTCCTACAATTACTACACTCAAGCCCTCTCTAACTATTTTTCCTTCTTCTGCATTACTCAATATATAATTTATTTTATCTAATATTTTATTTATCTTTAAGTAAACCTGCTCTGAAGTGATTTCTTCTAGATCTTCTTCTGGATAGTTGACAGTAGCTTCTATATGTGCAATTATCTCTAAAAGTTCTTCTCTCAATAAATTAATTTCTTTAGAAATTTTACCTTGTGATTGCTGTACAGCCGATTTTACTGAAATATGGCTTTTCGCCCTAATTATATCAATTACTGCTTCTGCCTGACTTAAATCAATCCTTCCATTTAAAAATGCCCTTTTTGTAAATTCGCCAGGTTCAGCAAGTCTAGCACCTGCTTTAATAACTTCTTCCATTACCTTTCTTGTGGCTAATACTCCACCATGACAGTTTATTTCTACTATATCTTCAGCAGTATAGCTTTTAGGACTTTTCATAAAGCTTACAAGCACTTCATCTAATATTTCACCAGTATCTTTCTCTATTATAAAACCATATCTCATGGAATAAGGTTTTATATCTAATAAGTCTCTATGATTTTTTCCTCTAAATATACTATTAGCTATACTGAGAGAATTTTCTCCTGAAATTCTTATAATAGATATACCACCTTCTCCTAAAACGGTAGCAATAGCTGTTATTGTATCAAATTCTAACATAATCTTAGTTTCCTCCAAATAAAATTATATAACTTTTAAAGATTTAAAAAAAGAAAGCCTTTAGGCTTTCTTAGAATTTCTTAAAATCTACTACAACTCTTCTAAAAGGTTCTTGACCCTCACTATAGGTATTTACATAAAAATCATTTTGAAGTGAAGAATGAATTATTCTTCTTTCATAGGGATTCATTGGTTCTAATTTTACAGTTCTACCTGTCCTTTTAACCTTTTCAGCAACTTTTCTTGCAAGTCTTTTTAATGTCTCTTCTCTTTTTAATCTATAATTTTCTGTATCTAAAATAACTCTTTTATATTCCATATCATGATTTTTATTTACTACAAGACTTATAAGATATTGAATAGCATCTAATGTTTCTCCTCTATAGCCAATAAGTATTCCCATATCAGAACCAGTTAAACATATTTTTATAACATCATTATTCTCTTTAATTTGTATTTCAGCTTTTACTTTCATACAATGCAGAATATTTTTTAAAAATACATTTGCCTCTTTTATGTAGTCTCTTTTTACCTTAACCTTTATTTTAGCGGGCCTAACCCCTATAAAGTTCAAAAAACCTTTGTTACCTGGATCTAATATTTCAATTTCCACTTTATCTCTTTCAACTCTTAACTCCAGTAATGCATTTTTGATTGCTTCTTCAACAGTCTTTCCAGTAACCTCTATAATTTTCATAATACGCAGCCACCCCCTAAGCTTTACTAGGACTAGTGTTCTTCTTGGTTCCAATCCTCTTTATAACTAAAGTTTGTGCTATTTGAATCAAATTACTAACAACCCAATACAATACCAATGCAGATTTAAAACTCAAGCTCATAAATACCATAAATCCAGACATTCCTATATTCATAGTTTGTGTCTGTTTGGCCTGTTCACTATTATTTGAAGACATCATAAAATATGTAGATAAATAAGTAGTTATTCCAGATAAAATAGCAAGAAATATATCTCTTTTAGCTAAATCACTTATCCATAAAAAACTAACACCATTTATTCCAGATAAATTATTAAAAACATAGTAGAGGGCAATTAAAATAGGCCATTGAATAAGAAGTGGTAAACATCCGCTGAAAGGACTAGCACCTTTTTCCTTATATAATTTCATCATTTCCTGCTGAGCTCTTTGTGGATCTTTTTTATATTTTTCCTGCAACTTTTTAACTTCTGGCTGAATTTCATTCATTATAAGTGACGACTTCAACTGTTTTACACCTAATGGAAGTATTATAATTCTAATTATTAAAGTCATTAAAATTATTGCTATGCCATAAGATACATTTTGATTAGGTATAAGTGAAGTCACATTACGATGTAAAAACTCAAAAAACTGAACAAAAGCATTATTTAGATATTGCAAAACTTTACTCCTCCTGAAATTTATTTAACTGGGTCATATCCACCCTTACAAAATGGATTGCACCTCAATATTCTCTTTATAGACATAAATCCACCTTTTATAATACCATGTTTTTGTAAAGCTTCCAATACATATTGTGAACAAGTAGGATAAAATCTACAACAAGGTACCTTTAGAGGGGAAATGTATTTCCTATATACTTTGATTAAAAAAATTAAAAACTTTTTCACTTATACAAACCTGCTTTTTTAATTAAATTTTTCACAGAATTATTTATCTCCACATAACTTTTTCCGTTAGATGTCTTTCTAGCTATAAATACTAAATCGTACCCATTTTCAACTTTTATATAGTCCCTATTTAGTCTAAAACTTTCTTTAATTAATCTTTTAATTCTATTTCTAATAACACTTTTACCTACTTTTTTACTTACCGATACACCTAATCTATTTACATTCTTTCTATTCATATATACATATAATACTAACAAATTATTAGAAAAAGATTTTCCCCTTTTATATACAGCCCTAAATTCTGCATTTTTTTTTATCCTATAAACATCCATCTGTCTTTGCTCCTTTTTTCTGCTTGCAGAAAAAGGCCACAAAAGCGGCCTTATGCTGTTAATCTTTTTCTACCTTTTTGTCTTCTTCTCTTAATAACATTTCTTCCTGATAGAGTTCTCATTCTCTTTCTAAAGCCATGCTCTCTTTTTCTTTGCTTCTTTTTTGGCTGATAAGTCATCCACATAATCCACACAACTCCTTTCTTCAAGTTTAATATTTAATAACATTTATTTAACATTATAAAATTCAATAAGCATAATTACTTCTGAAACCGAATATTAAAAACAAAAATCTAACTTTTTAAATACATTTACAGTAGAAACACTAAATCCATCCTAAAGTTTCACTATTAAATTATATATTCACTAAGTTACAATGTCAATACAAATTAAAAAGTATAGAATTCAATAAAAAAGTTCACATATCAACATTTTTATTTATTTTTGTGGATAACTTATTGAATAGGTAGTTGCGTTTTGATATTATATTATAGGGACTTGTGGATAAATTTATAATTCATATCACTTATCCACACTTGTGGATAAGTATGTGTATAACTTTATAATTTATGTGTATAACATATTTCTATATATGCATTATTGCCCAATTTATCTAGTATTATTCACTGTTGATAATGTTGATATATATTTTGTTAATAATGTGGATAACTTTTTTTATTTAAAAATATCCACATTATTATACACATGTGAATATTTTTATCCACATGTGTCAAAAAAATATAATATACTTATAATTTTCTGTGGATATATTGTGAATTATTTTTATAAGACTGGAGGATACAAA